>JAZOWZ010000022.1:0-19278 GCA_045659485.1 Faecalimonas sp.
ACGCCCACATCACTCCCTTTGGATAGTTGGTCCAACCAGCTTTCTTGCTTGGAACTAAATCATTCAAATCTGATTCCACAATTCCTCTCTGCTCAAAATTCACAGAAAAGAATCTCAATTTATTATCTGTTCTTTTTCTAGCGAGTCCATATGTACCAAGTGTCAATGCACATGGGAATACATGTCCTCCGTTATAATCTGTATGTTCACCGATCAAATTTACACGTCCTGGCGCAAAGTATGTATAAACTTCTCCTTCTCCACCGTAGACTTCTTGAAATTTTTTTAATAATTGTTCTTTCATATCTGCCCTCCAAATATATTTTTATGCATTACTCTAATTTTAACTTTTATTGGCTGTGTAGTCAATGTTTTTGCGAAATATCTCGGCCCTATTACAAACTTCGACATTTTTTTCATCTTCTCTTGTCGCATTTTTTATCAACTGTTATAATAAACTGGTAAGACAAAGGAGGAACACCTTATGTACAACTTTATTGTAAATCCAAATGCTCGCTCAGGGCTTGGAAAAAAGGTATGGAATAAACTAGAATCCATTCTGAAAGCAGAGAAAATAGATTATCGTGTATATTTCACAAGATATCAAAAAGATGCCACCAATATCACTCGCGAAATCACTTCTGGCGACGAAGAACACATTGTGGTTGCTCTTGGTGGAGACGGTACTGTTAACGAGGTTGTGAACGGCATCGTCAATTTCAAAAATACCATTTTGGGTTACATTCCAATCGGCTCAAGCAATGACTTCGCGCGCGGATTGAAATTACCAAAAGATCCTGTTGCAGCTTTACGACTCGTATTATCAAAACCAAACCTCCATCCAATGGATGTTGGTGAACTAAAGTACAAAAACAAAATTCGACGTTTTGCAACAAGCGCTGGAATGGGATTTGATGCAGATATTGTTCACGAATCTGTCGTATCGCATTTCAAGGCATTTTTAAACAAAATCAAGTTAGGGAAATTAACTTATGTAGGAATTGCCATTCATCGTCTCTTCCTCACTACCCCTTGCGATATCACACTGACATTAGATGAAAAGAAATCCATCACTTATCCAAAAGCATATTTTGTTGCTTTGATGAATAACAAATATGAAGGCGGTGGCGTGAAATTCGCCCCACACGCTCGAAATAACGATGGAAAAATTGATGCGGTGGTTGCTTACAACATGCCAAAACTCAAAGTTTTGATGTTGTTCCCATCTGCATTCCTTGGTTTGCACACAAAGTTTAAAGGTATCTGCATCCACAGAGCAGAAAAAATCAAACTTGTCGCAAAAAATGCATTGCCTATCCACACCGATGGAGAGCCAATCTTCTTGCAAAAAGAACTTGATGTAAGTTGCTTGCCTGAAAAGATTCGTGTGATTACGGCTTAGTTTGCTCAAAATCAGACTGTTTTTTATACTCCGGCATATATGTGCTTATTGTTGACAGCATATATATGCCGTTGTTTTCTTTATGTGCTCGGTTGCGGCATATATATGCTTGATTTTTCCAACTCATATATGCCAAAAGTCCCCTTAAAACACGATTCAACCCTCCCATTAACTTGATTTTAGACATTTTCGGCGTATATCTACCCATAAAAATACCAATATATATGCCAACACTCAAAAAAGAAAAGACATTTAGCAAGTTTTCGGCATATATATAAACCACAAGCAAGATATCTATATGCCACTCTCCTCCATAAACACAAAAAATGGAACCCCAAAAGGGTCCCATTTTACATTTCTACATACGCCTCAAATGCCGACGGCATCGCATACTCTTCTTTCAATTCATCCCATTGCACAAAGAGCATCTTCTCTGTGCAAGATTTCTCCAACTCATCCACTCGAATGTGATATCCAATCATCTCCCACTCGATATGACTAAAGATATGCTTAGCTGGTGCTAACTTCTTAATTCGCAGTGGAGAAAGTCCAATCTCCTTACAGTAAGCAATGACTTCATCCTCAGATAAATGTCCCTCTAGATTTGGAAACTCGTAGAGACCTGCTAGAAGTCCCTTCTTACCACGCTTACGAATCGCCACAGTTTCTCCATCTTTCAAGATTAGAATCGTCTTTTTCTCAATTCTGCGACCCTTGGCCTTGCTTTTTACTGGCAGCTTCTCTTGAACACCTTTTTGATATGCCCTGCAAAGCCCCGACAACGGACACACCTCACACTTCGGCGCACCATTTGGCACACAGACAATTGCCCCCAGTTCAATTAACCCCTGGTTAAAATCTCCCGCCTGCTCTTTTGGCATCACGTTCTCCAACGCCTGCTCCATAGAGGTGCGAACGCTCTGCTTCATAATGTCGTCGTAGTTCTCTGTCACACGAGATACCACGCGAAGTACATTGCCATCCACCGCTGGTTTTGGGATACCAAAGGCAAATGAGCCAATGGCCCCTGCTGTATAATTACCGATTCCAGTTAATCTACGGATATCCTCAAAAGTGCACGGAAATTCTCCGTTATGCTCCACCATAATCTCCTGTGCTGCCTTTTGCATATTGCGGACACGATTATAATAGCCAAGGCCTTCCCAAAGTTTCAAGAGCTTATCTTCCTCAGCTTCCGCCAGCGCTTTCACATCTGGCAATTCTCGAAGGAATCTCTCATAGTACGGCTTGACTGCCTCCACACGTGTCTGCTGTAACATAATTTCCGAAACCCAGATACGGTACGGATCCTGAATATCTCGCCACGGTAAACTTCTCTTATTCTCTTGATACCAACGAATCAGTGGTTCCGGCATCTGATACAAACTTTCATCTTCCAAGACCACTGGAACCTCTTTTGTAATCTCAATACTGTCACTCACTACTTGACACTCATAGGCAAGGATGTTGACCCCGTTTTCCTTAGCAATGTCAACGGCCTCTCCAAAAGCCGCGTGTGTCACTCGATTTGGTGCAAGATACTTGACCCCCTCCATTTGTACCACAAAAAAGAGATATGCTTCATATCCATCTTTGACCGCTTTCACCAATTCTTCTACATGCTTAACCCCACGCTCCGTCGGTGCATCTGGGAAGCGCACAACTCCATTGTCCTCTAAGGTAACACCTTTGATTTCCATAAAAATCTTTCGGTCTTCCTCTTCCACATACAAGTCGAATCTGGAATTCCCATAGGTAGTTTCTGGGCGAATCACCGTTGCATTTGGAAACAGATTTCCTTTTCGAATCCACTCTTCTACAACCTTGTTCGGCACTTGAGAATCCATATTGACTACACGCTCGCCCTTTTGAACCGCAATCAAATCCCACTGGGTTTTTCGATTCGGGTCTGCCGCTTTCTGAACATAGACAGTTGCTCCCGGAACCAAAAGTTCCGCACAACGTCCCGTATTTTTCACGTGCACTGTCTCTTTTTTTCCTAATATTTCCACATACGCAATAAAGCGATTAGGGCGCTCCAAAAAGCGCCCTTCTTCCATACGTTCATATTTCATCTAAATTAATACCTTTGATAAAAATTCTTGTAATCTTTCATCCTGTGGGTTTTCGAAAAATTCTTTCGGCGTATTTTGCTCCTTGATTTTCCCTTCATCAAAGAACAGCACACGAGTGCCCACTTCTTTGGCAAATCCCATTTCGTGTGTTACAACAACCATGGTCATACCACCCTTTGCCAATTGCTTCATAATTTCCAAAACTTCTCCTACCATCTCTGGGTCCAAAGCAGAAGTTGGTTCATCAAACAACATCACTTCTGGTTCCATTGCCAATGAACGCACAATCGCAATACGTTGCTTTTGTCCGCCTGAAAGTTGGGATGGGTAAGCGTTTGCTTTTTCCGCAAGACCTACCATCTCCAAAAGTTCCATTGCTTTTGCATTTGCCTCTTCTTTGCTCTTCTTCAACAATTTGATTGGAGCAAGTGTAATATTTTCCAAGATTGTCTTATGTGGGAACAGGTTAAAATGTTGAAAAACCATTCCCATCTTGCGACGATGCAAATCAATATCTACCTTCGGGCTTGTAATATCTACACCTTCAAAGAAAATGTGTCCCTTTGTTGGAACTTCTAACAAGTTCAAAGAACGAAGAAATGTTGATTTTCCAGACCCCGATGGTCCTACGATTACAACCACTTCTCCCTTTCGGATATCCTCGGTTACGCCATCTAACGCATTGAGTTTTCCATATGTTTTATATAAATCTTCAACGTGAATTAAAACTTCTCCATTAGCGTTCACTGTTACGCAACCTCCTTTCTAGTATACCCAACAATTTTGAAAATCCAATAACCATTACCAAATAGATAATCGCCGTAGCAATAAGTGGCATATAGCTATATGTACGGCTTCGGATAATATCTCCACCCTTGGTCAAATCATGAAGCGCTACATAACCAGCAACTGAAGTTTCCTTAAGGAGAACGATAAACTCATTTCCTAATGCTGGGAGGATGTTCTTAAATGCCTGTGGCATAATAATATACACCATTGTCTGTACATAGTTAAATCCCAAGCTTCGTCCTGCCTCAAACTGTCCTTCATCAACAGCCATAATACCAGAACGCACAATCTCAGCCACATATGCACCAGAGTTCAGCCCAAATGCCATCACCGCAACAAATACCTTGTCTACGTTGACACTTGCAAAGATTACATAATAAATAATCAACAACTGCACAACAACCGGAGTTCCGCGGATGACTGTAATATAGAGATTACAGATTGCGTTGAAAATTTTTAATTTATTTGTCTTATCATGGGTTGCTCGAATAATCGCCACAAGGAAGCCAAGTGCTACACCTAAAACAAGCGCCAAAAATGTAACTAACAAAGTTGTCTCCAAGCCGTCTACGATGTATTTCCAGCGATTGTCTGTGATAAAATTTCGTTTAAAATCGTCCGCTAACCCCAATGCAAAATTGCGAATTGCATTCCATATGAATTCTTTCATCTTTTACCTTCCATTCGTCAAAAGAAATGTTGTGCAATCTTGCACAACATTTCTCACTAAAATCTTATTTGTTTACGATAACTACTTGCACACCTGTGTAGTATGAGTTTGCAAAGTCAACTTCTTTCATTCTGTCTTCTGTGATTGTAAGACCTGCAGCTGCGAAATCAGCTTTTCCTGCTTTAACAGCTGGAATGATTGAATCAAATGCCATATCTGCGATTTCGATTTCGTATCCTAATTTATCGCCGATTGCTCTTGCAAGATCCACATCGATACCAACGATTACTTCGTTTTCATAGTACTCATATGGTGGGAACTCTGCGTTTGTAGCCATAACAAGTTTCTTTGTGTATTTAATTCCTTCTGGTGATTTGTATGCTTCGCCTTTTCCTTCGATGTAGTATGCAACGATTGCATCAAATGTTCCGTCTTCTTTTAACTCTTTGATTGCTTGGTTGAATTCTGCAACTAATGCGCTACCTTTTTTGAATGCATGTGCATATTCTTCTTCAGCATATGCTGTCTCTAAAATCTTAAGTCCTGTGTTTTCTGCTACGAATGCTTTTGCTGGTTCGTTATCGATGATAACTGCATCAATTTTGTTTTGCTTTAATGCTTGAACTGCTTCTGCACCTTTGTTGTAACGTTCTACATTTTCATCGCCGTAATCACCTGTTGCGTAGATGTCACCAGTTGTTCCTAATTGAACACCAATTTTTGCGCCTTCCAAATCATCAAGACTTGTGATTTTCTTCACTTCTTTTCCTCCACATGCTACCATAGCCAATACCATAGCAGATGCTAATAATACGCTTACTATTTTTTTCATTTTCGTTTCCTCCCTGAATTTTATAAATATTTACTTTTTTTGCATAAAAATTCAATCGATATTCAATATAATACATTGATTTTTTCATTTGTCAAGTATTTTTATAAAATAAAAAAGTATAATAATACAAAAATCCCCAAGGCAATGCGATAATAGCCAAAACTTCGAAAACTATGCTTTTTAATAAATTCTGTCAAAAACCTTATTGCAAATATAGATACCAAAAATGCCGTCGAAAATCCAACCGAAAGAAGTCCCATTTCTACGGTTGTCATTCGATTACCCTCTAGGAAAAATTTCGCCAGTTTTAGTCCACTGGCTCCAAACATTATAGGGATTGCAAGAAAGAAAGTGAATTCTGTAGCCACACATCTTGAGACCCCTAGAAGCATTCCCCCTATAATTGTTGCTCCTGAGCGTGATGTTCCTGGCACTAGAGAAAGCATTTGAAAGATTCCTATTAGAAAAGCAGTGGCATATGTAAGTTCGTCTAGCGAATGAATATTGGTCCTCTGCTCTCGATTTCGCTTTTCTACCATTAGAAAAAGCACACCATATATAATTAACATCATAGCAACTACAATGTAATTAAATAAGTGTGCTTCCATCCAATCATCCAAAAGTACTCCTGCCACTCCCGCCGGAATGCAGGCCACCACGACCTTTTTCCAAAGGTCAAATACCTTTAATTTATTAAAATACAAAAAGACAACTGCCAGAATTGCCCCCAATTGAATGACCACTTGAAACATTTCCTTGAATGCTTCGCTAGCGTTCAACTGTAAAAATTCATCCACAAGTATCAAATGTCCCGTGCTACTAATTGGCAACCATTCCGTAATTCCTTCTACAACACCTAAAAATAGCACTTTTAAAAACTCAATACCCAATCGAATCATCGCTCCTATTTCAATACAAATTTTTCAAATGCTTTTGCGACTCCATCGTTATCATTTGTATCCGTAATATAGTCTGCGATTTCTTTTACAGAATCCTCGCCATTTGCCATAGCAACAGCCCATCCAACTGCTTTTAGCATCTCATAGTCATTATAGCTATCTCCGCAAGCCATGATTTCCTCACGAGAAATGCCAAGTTGCTCTCCCAACCACAAAAGTCCAGTTCCTTTATCTGCACCTTCCACATTAATTTCCAAATCCACACTGGAAGAATTGGCAATCACAAGCCCTTGCATCGCCTCTAACCGCTTTCTTGCTTCCGTTCGTTCTTCTGGATAACGGAACACTGCGCGAAGTTTGTCGATTGGTTGCTTCGTCTGATATAACATTTCATTGACATCCTCTACCGGCGTTCTTGTATTCAACACATATTCCATCATACTTGGACTTGAATAATAATCTTCCAAATGGGTCAAACAACTTGCATTTGTATAAACATGGGAACCAGTAATAAGTTCTGGGATTACATCATATTCTCCACATAATTTCAAGACCTCAACCGCCGTATCAAAAGGAACTGGTTTCGAACAGAGTACCTCTCCTGTCTCTAAGTTGAGAATCTTTGCACCGTTTACCGTTACTGCATATTTCATCCCTTTGAAATCTAGCACTTCCTTGGAAACAGCTGATAATGGTCTTCCTGTGGAAATAAGCACAACGCACCCCTGTGCTATCGCTTCTTCTAATATCTTTCTTGTATAATCACTGATTTTCTTCTGGCTGTTTAACAAAGTCCCATCTAAATCTAAGCCAACCATTCTAATGTTCTTCTTCATCATATGCCTCTTCTTTTCCTCTTTATGTTACCCCATTGTAACAAAATTTGCGTGATTACGCAATTTATAGTATAATAATTTGCACAACCCTATTATAGAAAGGATTTTTTATGAAACGAATAGGCGCACTTATGCTATCGATTGTCATTCTGTGTGTTGCTTCCTTTCCTGTATCCGCCGAAAAATCGGTGGGTGAATTGCAATCGGACTTGTCAAATCTGAACCAAGAACTTAAGACCTTGGAAAAAGAACTAGACAGCATTTCTTCAAAGGTCAAACAAACTTCCACTCGATTGGAGCAGACCAAAAAGGAACTTGCAATTGCCGCAGGACAAGAACAAGCACAATACGAATCGATGATGCTACGAATTAAATATATGTACGAAAATGGAAATCTAGGCACCTTTGATTTGCTCTTTACTTCCAGTTGCCTTGCAGAACTTCTGTCCCGCGCAGAATACATCATGCAAGTAACAAATCATGACAGAGAGCTACTTGAAACATATACACTGGCTCGTGAAGAAGTGGCTTCAAAAAAGGAGCAACTCCAAAAGGATCAAGAATACTTAGCCAAGTTAGAGAAGGAATTAGACGAAAAGGAATCCAACTTAAAAAGTAAGATTTCAAAAACTTCCAAAGACCTATCCTACTATCTCGCGCAACTAGAAAACACTCGAGATGAAGTAAATGATGCACAATCTTCTTCCAAGGAAGAACCAAAACCTGTGAAACCAAACACTGGAAATTCTGGAAACTCAGGAAACTCTGGAAGTTCCAAACCTCCAACGACAAATGGCGCAGGGGTATCCTACACCTCCGATGATGTCACACTCCTTGCCGCATTGATCGAATGCGAAGCAGGAAGCAAAAACTACGAAGGGATGCTAGCCGTAGGAAGTGTCGTAGTCAATCGAATGAAGCATTCGAGATTTCCAAATACACTTTATGGAGTCGTATACCACCCTGGTCAATTTCCACCAGCGCACGACGGAAAAGTAGACCGCATTTTAAAACGCGGGGTCAAATCTTCCTGCGTGCAAGCTGCTACAGATGCGCTGAATGGCAAAAATAATATTGGAAGTTGCCTATACTTCCGCTCTGCAAGTTCTGGTCGTCCAGGAATTGTCGTCGGTGGAAATGTATTTTTTTAATTATGTTATGTAACCGAATGAGGGACTGTGTTTTTATACAGCCCCTCATTTCTTATTTCATTGTTGGTTGTGTCAAAATATTTTTCACATGATCAACTTCTTCTCTTGTCGCTTTTGACGCTGGAACATAGTATCCTTTTTCACGCGCAATGTGATAAAGTTTTTCCTGTGACATTTCACATTCATTTCGAATCTGTTTCAAACATTGTTTTAACTCTTTATTTTCTGTCTGTGGAATCATATCTCCAAACATTTTTAATTCGCCATTTACTCCTACAAGAGCATCTGACACCATTGCTTTCTCTGTCATATCACTACCTCCTCCTATAAGAATTTCATCAAATCCTGTTTGTTTTTCATTGCCGAATTCGCTGCATCCTGGAATAATTGCTTTACCTGTGGATCTTGTGCTTGGTTTGCATATTCAGTCATCTTGCAATGCGTTGTGTCGTAACCGCCAATTAAGTGACGTAGGTTTTGTAAATCTAATACGGAAATTTCTGCCATATTTTTGTTCCTCCTTTTTGATTTCTCACATTTATTATGGTTCTTTTGAAAAAAACTATGCCCAATAAAAAAAGAGCACTACGACAAATATTGGGGCATAAAACGATGCATACTATAAACGGTGCAGGAATGTATTTTGCACATCCCTTTTTGCAGGCAGCTTTTCAGAAACAAGTGTTTCTAGGTTGCCCATTTCACAGAAGCTATTACACTTATAGAAAGCAAACTCACAGCCTTTGTTCTTATGCGATATTATATCTGAGATAACATTGAAAGATTCTATAGAATGCCTTGCAACTGCAGTTCAGAAAATATGGTAGCGCGGCAAATTGTCTGAGTTTACGAGTTTTTGACGCGCTATCATAATTGCATCTCTGAACGCAGTTGTCTAGGCATTCTAGAATCTTTCACCCTGTTGTCGATGATATAATATCGCTAAGAACTAGGTCTGTTCAAACATGCTTTTTATAAGTGACTTTTTGTGAAATGGGCATCTAAGAAACTCTAAGTTCCTTGCAAATGCTTGCAAAATGGGATGTGCAAAAAACACACCTTCATTCGTTAATCATTATGTCCCGTTTTATGCCCCAATATTTGTCCCAGCACAAAAAGAAGAATAGGCATTTGTTTCCTATTCTTCCAATTATTTGTATTCAATTTTCATAAGCATAAGTCCCTGCGGTGGCGCTGTAACCCCTGCCGCCTTTCGATCTCTTGCTTCCAAAATCTCTTTTACTTTTTCCGGCTCATAGAATCCTCTTCCCACACGAATCAATGTTCCAACAATGATGCGAACCATATTGTAGAGGAATCCATCTCCTGTAATTCGAATGGTAATCTCATCCCCATCGGTTAGGATATCCAATTCTGTAATTGTGCGCACTGTATTTTCTACGTCGGTTCTCACATTGCAAAAGCTCACAAAATCGTGCTCTCCCACCAAGTAAGATGCCGCCTTTCTCATATCCTCAATGTTGAGATTATAAGAAACAAAATAATTGGTTAATCGCTTGGTTGGCACTGGAATTCTAGTATTGATAATGTGGTATTCATACGTTTTACTGCAATCACAATATCTTGGATGAAAATCCGCTGCCACCTCTTCCGACTTTACAATCACAATATCCTCTGGCAATCTTTGATTGAGCGCCATAGCAATCTTTTCTGCCGGTATGGTTGTCTCTGTGTCAAACACAGCCACATTTCCCATCGCATGCACACCCGAATCCGTTCGACTTGCGCCGATGACCTGAATATCCTCTCCAGTCAATTTACTGAGAGTACGATTAATCACTTCTTCAATTGTAAGTCCATTGGGTTGAATCTGCCAACCGCAATAATTTGTGCCGTCATAGGCAATCGTCAACTTAATACGTTTCATAAAAACCTGCCAATCAAAATCGTTGCTGCCACATATAAAATCGTAATGGCATATGCAAAATAGTCTCTCATCTTATAAACCAATGGTTTCATCTTGGTACGTCCATCTCCACCACGATAGCATCTAGCTTCCATCGCCATCGCCAAATCGGTTGCACGACGAAATGCCGACACAAACAGTGGAACCAAAATCGGAATCATCGCCTTTGCCTTTTGGATAATATTTCCACGTTCCAAATCTGCACCTCTTGCAATTTGGGCCTTCATAATTTTATCCGTTTCTTCTAATAGAATCGGAATAAATCGAAGTGCAATGGACATCATCATCGCAATCTCGTGTACCGGCAATTTTATTTTTCGAAATGGCCACAGTAATTTTTCAATTCCATCCGTCAACGCATTCGGCGTCGTGGTAAATGTCATAAGGGATGATCCCAAAATCAAAAAGATGAGGCGCAGTGCCATAAACCCTGCTGTTCGAATTCCGTCATCCGTCAGTTTCAATACCCAAAACTCCCACAGGACATTGCCCGTCTTGGTTAGGAACAGATTAAACACCAATGTAATCATAAGTAACATTAGAATTGGCTTTAATCCCTTTACGATGAAACGAAACGGAACCTTCGAAATGCAGATTGACATTCCCAAAAACACAGCTGCAACCAAATATCCGTAGATATTATCGAACAAAAATAATGAAACCAAATACATAATGGTACACACAATTTTCGTCCGTGGATCCAACCGATGCAATATACTATTGACAGGATAATACTGACCAATTGTAATATCTCTAATCATAGGTTCTCCTCTATTTTTCCAATGCTGCCGAAATCGTCTCGACTGCTTCGTCTATGGTAGTTGCCTCCACATCTACCGGAACGCCTTTTTCTGCAAGCTCATGCATCAAGTACGTCACTTGTGGTGCAGCTAACCCGATGTTTTCTAATTCTTTATATTGCGCAAATACGGCCTTTGGCTCATCATCGTAAAGCTTACTTCCATCGTTCATCACGACGATGCGATCTACATATTTTGCAATATCTTCCATACTGTGGGAAACCAAGATAACCGTCAAGTTCCCCTCTTTTTGCAAGTATGCAATCTGGTCTAAAATCTCGTCTCTACCTTTCGGGTCAAGACCTGCCGTTGGCTCATCCAAAATCAATACCTTTGGCTTCATCGCAAGCACACCTGCAATGGCTACACGTCTCTTTTGCCCACCAGAAAGTTCAAATGGCGACGAGCTATAATACTTTTCTGGAAGTCCAACCAACTGAAGCGCCTCTATCGCGCGTTCTTTGCACTCTTCTTCGGACAGTCCCTGATTCTTTGGACCAAAACACACATCCTTTAATACATCCATCTCAAACAATTGATGCTCTGGATATTGAAACACCAATCCCACGTGATTGCGAAGTTCTCGAAGGTCATATTTCTTATTATAAATATTGTCTCCGCGGAAATAAATGGCGCCGTCAGTTGCAAGGACAAGTCCATTCATATGTTGAATCAACGTAGATTTTCCCGAGCCCGTATGTCCAATAATTCCGACAAACTCCCCTTCGAAAATCTCTAAGTCGATTTCTTTCAAGGCATGCTTTTCATAGGCATTTCCCGGGCTATATACATAATTCACCTTTTCTAATTTTAGAATCGGTTGCTCTCCTTTTTTGCTTTTTTCTTTTCTCGCTATCTTAGCTGACTTTCCGCCTTTGATGTTACACACCGACAGCGCCTCGATAAGTTCCTCACTAGTCAGGATTCCATCTGGGATTGGATACCCTTTTTTCTTTAACTCATAAGCTACCAAAGTGACCTGTGGTACATCCAGGCGATACGTTTTGAGTTCTTCCACGCGGCTAAAAATCTCGCGCGTAGTTCCATCCATCACGATATGGCCTTGATCCATTACAATCACGCGGTCTGCACCAATCACTTCTTCCATATAATGGGTAATTAAGATAACTGTCACTTTTTCTTGTTTGCGCAGTTCTTCCAAAGTTCGGAGTACTTCTTTTCGCCCATTTGGGTCGAGCATCGCTGTTGGCTCATCTAATACAATACACTTTGGTCGCATAGCCACAACGCCTGCAATTGCGACTCTCTGCTTTTGACCACCCGATAATTTATTTGGCGAATGGTGACGATATTTCAGCATCCCTACTGCCTGCAAACTTTCCTCTACACGTTTCCATATATCCTCTGTTGGAACACCAAGATTCTCAGGACCAAATCCTACATCCTCTTCTACCACGGTTCCAATAATCTGATTATCTGGGTTTTGAAATACCATTCCTGAAGTCTGTCTGACATCCCACACATTTTCTTCTTCCTTGGTATCTTTACCATCTACCCATACGCTTCCTCCACTTGGAACCAAAATCGCATTCATATGCTTTGCAAGGGTAGATTTTCCAGAACCATTATGCCCTAAGATGGCAACAAACTGCCCTGGCTCTATATTTAAGTCAATCTCGTCAATGGCACGACGAGCACCGATGACATTGCCGTCATCATCATGTTTTTCATATTCAAATACTAATTTTTCTGCTTGAATCATACGCACTGACGTCTCCTTTCATATAGATATCGCTTTATTTTACTTCATTTAAGTAGCATTTGCAAGTTATTGACAAATATCCTTTCGAATTATAAAATATGAAACAGTAAAACTCAAAGAAAGAAGGTATAAAATTATGGCAAATCCAATCGTAACATTTGAAATGGAAAACGGGGATATCATGAAAGCAGAATTATATCCAGACGTTGCTCCAAATACAGTGAAAAACTTTATCTCATTAGTACAGAAAGGGTTCTATGATGGTCTCATCTTCCACCGCGTAATCTGTGGATTTATGATCCAAGGTGGATGTCCACAAGGTATTGGAACAGGTGGACCTGGTTACCAAATCGCAGGTGAATTCTTGCAAAACGGTTTCCCAAATCATTTGAAACATGAACCAGGTGTTCTCTCAATGGCTCGTGCAATGCATCCAGATTCAGCCGGATCACAATTCTTCATTATGCACCAAACTTCTCCACACCTTGATGGCTCATATGCAGCTTTCGGTAAAGTGATTGAAGGACTCGATGTGGTAAATAAGATTGCAGAAGTGGGAACAGATTTTAGAGACAAACCAGTAGTGCCACAAGTTATGAAATCTGTAACTGTTGACACACAAGGCGTAACTTATGATGAACCAGAAAAATGCTAGTAGCCTAACTACGCTTTGCTATATTGAAAAAGATGACTGTTATTTGATGCTCCATCGCATATCTAAGAAACAGGATATCAACAAGGATAAATGGATCGGTGTAGGCGGACATTTTGAGGCAAATGAATCTCCTGAAGAATGTTTGCTTCGTGAAGTCAAAGAAGAAACAGGGCTGACCTTAACTTCTTATCATTTCCGCGGAATTGTAACTTTTGTTACAGATGAATTAGCAGAAGCCGAATATATGCACCTATTTACAGCAGATGCATTTGAAGGAGAATTGATTTCCTGCGAGGAAGGTCAATTAGAATGGGTTCCTAAAAAGGATATCTACAGTCTAAACTTATGGGAAGGCGATAAAATCTTTCATCAATTGCTCGATGAAGATGCACCGTTCTTCTCATTGAAATTACGTTATCAAAAAGACCGCTTGGTTGAAGTGGTTTTAAATGGAAAAGTACAAAAAAACTGACTTCCGTGTGGAGTCAGTTTTTTATGTTTTTTATTCAAAATCTAAATAACCTCTATTACATATTGATTCTCGTACTCAGCCCCCACCTGCAAATGTATCAAATCTGGTTTTGTTGCCAAATCTTCAATAATACCTTTCCTTGAAGGAAGAGATGACCAAGGTTCAATACATACATATGGTGCATCTGTCTTTGGTCTATGCCAAAATCCAATATAATCCATATCCAGATATGTGACACGGATTCCTTTCTTACCACTCTCAGATGCCAAGAGAACACTTTTTGCAGTATCAGCAAGTACAATAGCATCATCGTCAAACAATGTATGTACTAATGGAATTCTAACGCCCTCTTCCATCGGATATTCATGCAATCCCTCAGTCACAAAGCAGTCATCAGAAAACTCCACTCTCTTAGCGTTTTTAACCGCATCGAATTCTAAATAATAATCTTCGAACGCAAGCCCCTCTTCCAATGGCACATTGAATCCTGGATGTCCACCCACTCCAAAATACATTTCTTTATCGTCTTTGTTACGTACATAATACGTAATCACAAGTCGCTTACCCTCCAACTTATAAATCACTGAAAAAGTGAATTTATATGGATAACTTGCATAAGTTTCCTCTGTGTCCTCAAGAGAAAAAACAATATGGCTTTCGGATATTTGTTCTGCCCGGAATGTCATCTTCTTTGCAAATCCATGGATTCCCATTTCATAGAACTTACCGCCCAACTGATATTTCCCTTCCGTCAAGCGCGCAATATAAGGAAACAAATTTGGGGCCTTTTCTCTCCAGTACTTTGGGGCTCCTTGCCACAAATATTCTGTGCCAGACTTATCTTTCACAGACCACAATTCTGCACCTTTATCTTCAATCTGAATGGTTAAGTAATCATTTTGAATTGTATATACCATTACTTTGTCAACCTTTCTGCAATCTCTTCTACTGTTGGCATTGCTGGAATTGCTCCACGCTTTTCTACACAAAGACTGGCAACCGCGTTTCCATACTTCGCAAACGTAACAACTTCATCCAATGTTAGTTCTGATGGTCGCTTTTCTGATTCAAGTAAGCATTTCAAAAAACCGCCCCAGAAAGAGTCTCCTGCTCCAGTAGTGTCTACCATATTAGCCTTAAATCCTGGCACAATGATACAGCCTTCTTTTGTGCACACCAATGCACCCTCTGCGCCAAGAGTCACCGCTACAACAGGTACTCCCATTTCTACCAACTTCTTAGCTGCACCTTCCGGCTCTACAATATCTGTCAAAAGGGCTGTCTCTTCGTCGGAAATCTTCATCACATCTACATAAGAAACCACCGAGCGCATTCCCTCAATAGCTGCTTCCTTGCTATCCCACAACGGTGCGCGATAGTTCGGATCATAGGAAATGATACATCCTGCTTCTTTTGCAATCTCCAACGCCTTGAATGTAGTTCCCTTCGCTGGCTCTGCAGTCAATGACAAAGAACCGATATGAAACACCTTACTATCACGGATTAAGTCTTCTTTCAATTCTTCTTTTGTTAAACAAGTATCTGCACCTGGTTTTCTGGCGAAAGAAAAACTTCTCTCTCCAGATTCAGATAGTGCCACAAATGCAAGTGTGGTAAATACACTGTTATCCACAATCACTCCATCGGTACAGATTCCACTATTATTTAGCACATCAACAAGGAACTGTCCGTGCATATCATCACCGACTTTTCCAATAAATGCTGTCTTCTTTCCACATTTATTTAAGCAAGCAAGTACATTTGCAGGTGCTCCACCTGGATTCTGCTCAAACACTCGTTGCCCTGCCTCGGACTTCCCACATGGTGTAAAATCAATTAAAATTTCGCCTAATGCTGTTACATCTATCATGTCTTCACCTACTTCGCTACAGGATATTCGTTACAAAGCAATCTATATGGCGCCTCGTCTTCTTCAATCTCTGGAAATCTTCCAACTGGAGGATTAAAGCGATTGTCTGTATTGTCATCATTACACTGACTTACTTCTCCGAGAAGTACCGGTCCTGTTCCCTCTTCTACCGCAAAATCATGGTACAAGAATTGTTGCACATGAATACTTTCTCCTGGTGTCAAGCGAATCTGTGTACCTGCTGGTACTGTATAGGTTCTTCCGTCTGTATGTACAGTTACATCTGATTCGTAATCAATTTCTTCATTTTCCAAAGAATTATAAACGCGAATCAATACATTTCCGCCACCGCGATTGATAATATCCTCTGTCTTATACCAATGGAAGTGATTTGGCGCATACTGGCCTTCCTTCAAATATAGAAGTTTCTCCGCATACACCTTTGGATACTTGTCTTCCATCGCACGATTTCCGTTACGAATTGTGATAAGCGAAAATCCAAACTTATCAAAATCGTTAAGACCATAGTCTGTAATATCCCAGCCAAGCATACAGTCGCGTACTTCATCGTACTCGTGACCGATGGTTTGCCATTCTTCTGGTGTGAAATGACAAAATGGTGGTAAATAGCAATGGTACTTCTCGCACATTGCTTCTAATTCTTTTAATGCTTTGTTAATTTCTGAACGTTTCATATATTATCTCCTTTTAAATTGAAGTTTCTTCCCACATAGCAAGTGCCTGCTTGTATAACTCATGCTTTCGCAATTCTTTCAAACACACTCCCACACTCTCCGCTTTATGCGCATCAGAGCCATATGTAAATGAAATTCCTTTAGCCAAAGCCCGTTGTAAAATAAATGTATGTGGATACATATCCTCGATACAATCTGTTAACTCTGCAATATGGGCATTGAGTTCTAATCGAACACCATTTTCTACAAACGCATCTAATGTTTCATCAATCAATTTCTCATGCAAAGATTCGGAATATCCATCATCAATCAATGGAAATTTATCTTTTCTTGCGAAAATTCTCCGATGCATATCAATATGTGCAATAGAATCAAACAAACCCGACTGAACTGCCAAAACGGTATTTTCAAACATAGCTTTTGCATAATCATTATACGTTACATTATTTTGGAACCACTCGTTCGCTTTAATCACGTGTAAATGAGAAGAACCTAAAACAAAATCAAACTCTCCTGCATCTAAAACTGCATCAATTTCGGCTCTCACACTTGGATGAAAATCAATTTCAATTCCTAACTTGATTGAGATGTCATTTTTATACTGCTCGGCTAATCTTCTTACAGATACGCAATATTCTTTTATCTTTCCATGTGGAATTCGGTCTTTCGCCTTTGAACACAGTAATGGCATATGATCTGTAATACAAATTTCTTCAATTCCCTCTGCAATGGCTTTTCGCACAAAAGAATCAAACTGCTCTGGCTTTTGAAGAATCATAGGATGTATATGATAATCTTTAATCATAAAATAATTCTCCTTTATCCACTAATTCAATTCCAATGTCTCTCCTGCTTTCACACAATAGGTTTCTGCATCAAGCCCCGTGTCCTTCACAAACCAGACGTCAATAGCTGATGGATTGTGAACAATAGAATTATCCACACTAAACTGAAGTGCTTCATATGCCTTTACATAGTCATAGATTTCAATATTGGTAGCGTACCAAATATCATCTCTGTTGCCGATGTATTCTGCAAACTCTTCAATAATCTCCCAGTTATCATTTTGGTCAAACTCGTAGGTGTGTCCCCACACATAGAACATCCAGTTATCCGAAGGATATCTAGAATTCGTTTCCGCAAAACGTTTTGCCATATCCATCAGCTTCGGATTCTTATGATGGCATGTTGGATGAAGTGTCAACCACTCCTTTGGAAATTTGAAAGTCTCTGTATTTACTGTCGTTCTTGCATAGCATATCCCACATTTTTTCAAAACATCTACAACATCTTCGCTGTAGGCACCGTATGGATAGGCCATACCTCTCGCTATCGTATGATATTGCTTCTCAATATTTTTTCGGTCTTCTAAGACTTCCGTCAAAATATCTGTATCCTTCAATCTATCCAAAAACGTATGATTTACTGTATGTACCGCAACCTCATGTCCCGAGTTGCAATAAAGTTTTTGAGCTTCAGACAATTTCATCTTCCCGTAAAAGCGCTCGCGCACAGCATCTTCCGCTAAATATCTTCCTGTATTGATATTAAATGTTCCTTTTAAACCATACTTATCTAATATCTCAATAAATCGGATATCCTGAACCACACCGTCATCATAGCTTAGCGTAAGTACCTTGGACTTTCCGTCTTTCAATTTCATATACATAATGCTCACCTCCGCCTTTACTACAAAATCTATTCTTCTGCAAAATCTTCTTCCATATAATCTTCTTCTAACAGGTCATCCATCTCTAAATCGTTGTCATCTAATAATTCATCAAGCATCGGAGTACTTTTCTCTTCGTCCTTCTGCTCTGGCAATTCATTCTGAATTTCATTATTTTTAATTTCGTCCTTTGGTGCCTCTGTGCTTGCACATGCTACGAAGCTAAAACATAACACAAATAATAATGTCACAAATATTTTTTTCATATCGATTTCCTCCTATATGTAATACAATACAACACCCTGATTTTTTAATCAATTTTTTTGAGCATACAACTTCCAATTTCTATTCCATCTGCTACAAACCGAAATTCCATAGTAGTTCCAACCTTGTGAAGTCCCTGCAGTAGGAAGGATACTGTTCGCCATTCACTATCAGCACCTGTCAAACTGATGCTTTGCACCATGACGCCATTGTAATAGACAAACATTGGTATTTGAGCCACTTGATCTGCTGCCGCATGTGCACGCAGAGTGAGTTCCACAATACGATTCAAGGAATCCGGTAGTTCCAACTCAAATCCAGTATTACATCCTGCTCCTGTCGAAATAAGTTCCGTCGGAATCTCTCCTGTTTGCGTAAGGTCGACATAAGTGTAATGTTCTAGCGGTTCATAACCATCTCCCGGACCGCAAAGTTCACGGTAACACTCCTCCTCTTCTCCGAGAATACGTTCCATTGCAGGTATACGCATGAGAGTCCGAAGCAGATTGCATGCACACGCCTGCATTTCCCCTATTGTCAATCTGTCTG
>JAZOWZ010000023.1:0-2242 GCA_045659485.1 Faecalimonas sp.
CACTCTTTCCCGTACTGACTGCGTCGGCAGTCCATCTCTTCCGGGTTTTAAGCAATATCATCTCAAACGAATGTACTAAACATTGCGTTTCCAACGGGGATTAACCCTGTCTCTGTTTATGTTTAGGATTTTCACAGATAATTCTGATACTTCCTTTTCTTTTGATGATTTTGCATTTTTCGCAAATAGGTTTTACTGATGATCTAACCTTCATGGATAAATCCTCCTTCCCTTTGACTATGCTTTTACATGTTACCCGCCTACGCTTAAACTTGCGTTTTGGCGCACTCTAAGCGCAGTACACGAATATTAAAAAATCATGCGTATAGTATAGTACCATACGCATGACCTAATTGCAAGTATATTTTGTTACAAAATTCAAATTTTTTCCAAGGTTTTCGCCAACATTTTGTACAAATAAACAATTTCTTATTTATCTCTCCAAATAATACGTCCTTTGGATAAGTCATATGGAGAAAGTTCTAATGTTACTTTATCTCCTGGTAAAATACGGATAAAGTTCATACGAAGTTTTCCACTGATATGAGCTAATACAATATGTCCATTTTCAAGTTCAACCTTGAAGTTGGCATTTGGTAATTTTTCAACAACTGTTCCTTCAATTTCAATAACGTCTGCTTTTGACATTTTTCTAAATCCTCCTAAAATCAATCCTGTTTGGCAATCTTTAATACTCTTTTAATTTCTTCGTTGGTCCATGCTTTTCCTGTTTCCAGTTTTACCTGTAAAATTTCAGGCACCAGATTTACAGGCTGAAGGTGTTTTAACTTCTTTGCTTTTGGACGATCCATCGTACGATTTACCCCATTTACAAGAAATGCTTTGTTTCCCTCAACATTTAAAACCACATACCAACTCTTTTTATCATGACCAGCTTTCGATATCGCCAGCATTCCTTCCTTCAGTTCCATAATTTCCTCCAAAATTACTTACCAAGTGTCAGAATTTCCGGCTCACCGTCTGTGATGAGTACTGTATTTTCATAGTGAGCAGATAATGAACCATCTTCACTCACAACAGTCCACTCATCATCCAGCCAGCATACTTCCCATGTTCCGGCATTGATCATTGGTTCAATTGCCAATGTCATACCAGGCATTAATTTCATACCTCTGCGAAGCTGCTTAAAATTCGGAATCTGTGGATCTTCATGGAGCTCTGTTCCGATTCCATGTCCCACAAGATCTCTTACCACACCATAGCCAAAGCTCTCTGCGTAAGCAGCAATGGCATTTGAGATATCATGTAAACGATTTCCAGCCTTTGCATGTTTAATCCCTTCAAAGAAACTCTGACGAGTCACATCAATCAACTGCTGAGCTTCTTTGCTGATCGTTCCTACAGCATGGGTTCTGGCCGCGTCTGAATGATACCCTTTATAAATAAGACCAGCATCAAGACTTACAATGTCTCCGTCCTGTAAAATGCGATTCTTATTTGGAATGCCATGAACAACTTCGTCATTCACTGATACGCAAATTGACGCTGGATATCCATGATAATTCAAAAAGTTAGGGATACAGCCTCTGTCACGGATTAATTTTTCGCCTAATTTATCAATGTCCTTTGTTGAGATTCCCGGTCTGATAAATGCTGCAAGTTCATCGTGAACTTCCGCGAGCAAACGACCAGCTTCTCGCATCAACTCGATTTCTCGAGCAGATTTAATTGTTACAGACATGATTTAAGCTCCTAAAATATCAACGATTGACTGGAATACAGCTTCCATATCCTGTGTTCCGTCAACTGTCTTTAATACATTTTTAGATGTATAGTAATCAATTAAAGGCTGTGTCTGTGCATGATATACATCAAGACGTTTCTTAACTGTTTCTGGCTTGTCATCATCTCTTAAGATTAAGCTTTCGCCACAACGGTCACAAACACCTTCTACTTTTGTTGGAATGTGTACGATATGATATGTTGCACCACATGCTACACATGCACGTCTGCCTGACATTCTGTTGATGATGTTTTCGTCTGGAACATCTACATCGATTGCATAATCAATTGCTTCGCCTTTTGCTGCTAATGCTGCATCAAGACATTCTGCCTGTGGAATTGTTCTTGGGAAACCATCTAATACACATCCGTTTGCACAGTCTTCCTGTGCAAGTCTGTCAACTACAAGGTCAACTACTAATTCATCTGGAACAAGAAGTCCCTGATCCATGTATGTTTTAGCTTTCATGCCAAGTTCTGTTCCGTTTTTAATGTTTGC
>JAZOWZ010000024.1:0-38559 GCA_045659485.1 Faecalimonas sp.
GACCGGTGCTTCTACCCGTTTTACTTCCTATGATATCGACCACAAAGGAAATATGATCTTCTATGAAGAAGCAAAACGCGCAGGCGTAAAGAAGTTTAACTACATATCCGTAATTTCCTGTGATGAGCCGGGGGCAGAAAAGGTTCCTATGCTTCATGCAAAATATTTGGTAGAAGAAGAATTGAAAAAACAGGATATGGACTATGTGATTTATCGTCCTACCGGTTATTTCTACGATATTGCAAAGGTGTTCAAACCTTATGTGGACAAAGGCGAGATGCAGCTGTTGAAGGGCTCCGGTCACGTAAAGGCTAACGTTGTGGATTGTCCTGATTTCGCTCAGTTTATCGTGGATCATATGCTGGACACCAATGTTACCTATAATGTGGGTGGCAAAGAAACCTACACTTATGAAGAAATGGCAGCAATGTGCTTTGAAGCAGCAGGCAAGCCATTAAAAATCAAGTGGGCACCAATCTGGCTTTTTGGAATCCTTGCAAATCTTCCAAAAATCAAGAAAGCAGGAAAGCATGACATCATTTTATTTTCACGCTGGACATTAAGCCATGATCTTGTTGGTGATACTTGCACGGGAGATAAGAGTTTCGCTGCATATATCAAATCGTATTTTGGAAAGGAGAATGAATAATTATGCCTTGGACACTTCTTGGAATTTTACTTGCTGTATGTGCAGTAATGTGCGCAGTAGGATTTTATAAATTTGTTTATTTCCTTTCCATTGGATATGGATTTGCTGTAGCTGGTGGTGGTATCGCAATCTTTGTGATGTACCTTATCAATCCAACTGCTACACCGATTTGGTTAGTATTGATTCAAATGGTATTATTTATTGCTTATGGTGCTCGTCTTTCGGGATTCCTTCTTGTAAGAGAATTTAAAAACATTTCTTTCAAAAAGACGGATGTTGCGAAAGACACGTTGGCAAAAAATAATGAAAAGAAAATGCCGATCTTTGTACTTGCAACAATTTGGGTGTTTGTATCTGTTTTATATGTGGCACAAGTAAGCCCAATGTTGTTCCGTTATACAAATGGTGCAGAGGATATGATTGTACCAATCGTTGGTTTTGCAATCTCTATCTTTGGCCTTGTATTGGAAACGATTGCGGACAATCAAAAGTCAGCACAGAAGAAAGAACGTCCAAATATGGTAGCGACAAAAGGTCTTTACAAGATTGTACGTTGTCCAAACTATTTGGGAGAAATCACATTCTGGACAGGTATTTTCGTGAGCGGTGTGACTGCTTATGCAACTGTGGGTCAATGGATTACAGCTGTTCTTGCATACATTGCAATTGTTTATATTATGTTTAATGGCGCACAACGTTTGGAAAAACGTCAGATGGAACGTTACGGGGATGACGAAGAATACAATACATATGCAAATAAGACGCCGATTATCATTCCTTTACTTCCAATCTATCATTTGAATAAAAAATAATCCTTAGGAGGACATGAGATGAAAGATTTTTCAGTTTCAATGGCACTTGTGGATTATATTCCAGTGTTGCTTTTTGGAGTGGCAGCCGTGATTTTGATGCGTGACTTGTACAACAAAATGAGCAAAGGCGCATTTGCACTTTTTGCTGCAGGAAACGTTAATATCGTTTGTGCAGGTGCCTTAAAGGCGACTTATAAGTTGCTTTACGCAGCAGGGATTTGCGATTTCGAAGCATTGAACGCGATGTTCTTCCCAGTACAGTCCATTGGTTTCTTGCTTGCGGGAATCGGCATTCTTGCTATGGTTTGTCACAAGCAAAGTAAGAGTAAGTTACTTGCAGTAGCACCTCCGGTCTTCAGTGGCACATTTGTGTTTGTGACACTTATGGTGGCTGGACTTGGTCTTATGGACGCGGTACTTTGCATTCTTTCTGTGAAGTTGAAGAAGCCAGCGGTGATTGCGTTGTTCGTTGTATCTTTCATTTGTTCGCTATGTATGGGATATCTTTCTTCCCAGGATTTTGCACAAGCAGCTATGAACTGGATTGCGGAAGGTGTCAATATAGTAGGGCAGGGATCTTTATTGGTAGGTGTTTTCTTGTTACATAAAAGCGGACTTGAAGAATTGAGATTACGTAATGGAGAAGAAGTATGATAGAACAATTATTAGGGATGATAAATGAAAAATATCCCCTCTCTGAGATGGAAGTGGGTGATATGAAGAGCCTAAAAGCAAACGGAATGAAGTTTACCATTCAGGCATATAAGGCGGAAGGACTAGGACATGTATCAGTGATGTGTGCCAAGGGATTCTTCGGGCTTATGAAGATGGATACCTTGATTGTGAACCCATATGAGATTGATTTGCCATTATACTCTTATGATCGTATTTTTGCGGCTGGTAATGACACTCTGATCGTGGAACTTTATGATACTTTAGAAGGTGCGTATGCAGAGGAACATCTGCAAAATGTAAAGGCAGAGTATACGGACTTGGAGGAACGAGATCCGGGAGAGCATTGGTATGATGATATCAAGCTTGCTTCTAGCATTTCGAAGAAAGGGAAAAAGAAGCAAAGCAATCGATTTGATGAATTGACTAAAAAGCATTTCGAGTCATATCTTTCCACAGGTGTTTTAACGGCGAAAGTGAGCGATAAGCAAAAGAAAGCATCTTATTATGTGAATGGGCTTTTAGAAAAGGGCGGTCCGTCCACGGATGTATTCAAGAAGGCGTTGGGAGTGGAGACGACGACTAAGCTGTTTCAAGAGATTTTGTTTGGAACGGTATAATGAATATCACCCCTGCATAGATTGTAAAAAAGCAACTATGCAGGGGTTTTGTTCTGAGGGAATGCATAGAAGAAAGGGCGATTAAATAATAGGTATGGAGAGGAGATGACTGCATTAGTTATGCAGCTGTCTCCTATTTTTATGGAGAGGGTATGGAAAGGGCATATTTACAGATTTTAGGATGTGTGATACAATAAAAGAAACAGTAAACGGAATTTTGGATAAAATCAAGGAGGAACTTTATGAGAGTAGACGTTACAGAGTATCCTAAGTCACTATCTTGGGAAATGAAATCATTTTCAATGCCGAATATACCAAGAGGAACGTTGGGAATGAAAGAAAACCTCAAAGTTATTTTAGAGATGGTGCGAAATAATATTTCTCCGTCTCAGAAATTAAGCATAGAGGGAAGCGAAAGTAAGATAGATTTAGGGACGGCTTGTGTTCGCTTAAGACCGATGAAATTGTTGTTAAAAACTCAAACTGGATGGGTGCTTTCAGATGAAGCGCAAAGGTGGTTGGATACGGGAGATGAACTGTATCTTGCAGCATTTTTGTGTGCACGTATAAAGTTTTTAGCAGAAGTATTGTATTACTTGGATGAACCTAAAACAGCGGCAGAACTTCAAGAAATAGCTATAAATGAGTATGCGTTAACCTGGAAAACCACAAGTGACATTAATTCACGACTTGTATGGCTACGGCAATTGGGACTTGTGGAATTTCAAGATTTTTCGCTTTTGTATTTCCTAACTGATTTAGGGAAGGAGTTTGTGAAGAATATAGAAATCGTTGAACCGATAAAACAAGATTTTTCATTTGATGTAACAGCGAATGAAGAGCAAGTGGAGGTTTCAGATTGGGCAATTGACTTTTGTGCTAATTTGTCTAGCGACAGAAAAGCTTCAATAGGATATATCGTTGGAGATATGAAGCAATTTCAATCGACCATTGCAGAATTTATTCAATTGATTAACGGGGGAAAATCTTCTGACCAGATAATGGAATACGCTGTGGAAAATTATGCGATTGCTCCATCGTCTTTGAAATCTTTCTTTTCGACCCTAACTAATATGAATATTTTAGAACGAAAAACTGCTACAATTTACGATGTAACTGACACAGCAAGACTATGGATTGAGAAGGAGCAAATAATTGATTTACTATGTATAATGCATAGACAATTTGGCTTTGTGTTTGAAATGCTGAGTGTATTGGAAGACAGAAGTATGTCAAATAAAGAATTGGCGGCAATAGCAAAGGTTTCTTATGGTTTTGAAAGAGAGAATATAGATGAGATTCGTAGAAGAGTGGCTATATTACAAGTAGCAAAACTTATCAGGAATGATTCTATAGATAAATACACAATTACAAATAGAGGCAGGATGCTCCTAGGTCTTATCAATTTAGAGAAACTGCCATTTGATGAAGCTAAAGAGGAATGTGTTGTTAAACATAAAAATACGCAAGATTTGCAGTTTTTTACAGAATTACGATTGGCAGCAAAAGATTCTAGTAATTTTGAAAGACTAGAGAAACAGGTCAAGGTGGCATTTGAAAAACTAGGGTTTGAAGCGCAATGGCTTGGTGGTTCTGGAAAAACAGATGTGCTAGTTCGGGCGGCAGGCAATGCGCTGACAACTTATTCAGTTGCAGTTGATGCAAAATCAACGGTGAGCGGAAATGTAACGGACGGTTTAGTGGATTTTGATACCTTGGAGGAACACAGACGCAAACACAAAGCTGATTTTTCGGCGGTTGTGGGTGGTAGTTTTCAAAATGAAAGGTTGATAAAGAGGGCGATTGAACATAATGTTGTGCTAATCGATATAGACACATTAGAGACTCTGATTAAAAATCATTTGGAAGTGCCGATACAAGTAACATCATATAAAGAAATATTTAAAACGCCAGGTATAGCAAATATCATGTGTTTAGAAGAGGAACGCGAAAAGATTACAAGATATGGAAAACTTCTCCATGCAGTGATGGATTGCTTAGTGGCTGAAAGAGAGGATGAAGTAACTGAAGGAATCTTGCAGGAAAGGGATATTTACCGTTCGTTAAGAATGAATGAAAGTTTTTCTTGTGCACCAACTATTGACGAGATATCAGCTATGCTTCAATTTCTCGCTTCTCCTTTGATTGGTTGCGTAGAGAAATCCAAAGCAGGATATTCTGCAGTAGGAACATTAGACGATGCTGCACAAAAATTCGACTTCTATTCTAGAATGTGTAAGTACCAACAATAAAGTAGCATTTTTATTTAGAAATGAGGAATTGTATGGAAAAAAATATTACAAAACAAATGGAAATGGTGTTATATCGCACAGAAGATGACGCCGTAACCGTTAGCGCACTTATAAAAGAGGAGTCTATTTGGTTAACACAAAAAGCAATGGCAGAGTTGTTTGGTGTTCAAACACCGGCAATAAGTAAGCATCTAAAAAATATATTTGAACAAGGTGAATTGAATGAAGAAGTGGTTATTTCCAAAATGGAAACAACCACTCCACATGGTGCAATCCAAGGAAAAACTCAGATTACAACAACAAATTATTATAACTTGGATGCCATTATTTCAGTCGGTTATAGGGTAAATTCAATTCAAGCGACACAGTTCAGAATCTGGGCAACAAATATTTTAAAAGAATATATGATTAAAGGTTTTGTCATGGATGATGAACGGTTGAAACTTGCAAAAACTGCGTTTGGAAAAGATTATTTCCGTGAATTATTGGAGAGGGTTCGCTCTATCCGTGCAAGTGAACGCAGAATATGGCAACAAATTACTGATATATTTGCGGAATGTAGTATAGATTACAATAAAAACGCAGAAATTACGCAGAAATTTTATGCAACGGTGCAGAATAAATTTCATTATGCTATCACGGGAAAAACAGCTGCGGAAATTGTGTATGAGTCAGCAAATCACACAAAAGAGAACATGGGATTAACTACTTGGAAGAATGCTCCGGATGGTCGCATTTTAAAATCAGATACATCTGTCGCAAAGAATTATTTGGATGAAAAAGAGATTCGACAATTAGAGAGAACGGTAACAGGATATTTTGATTATATTGAGGATTTGATTGAACGAGAAAATGCATTTACAATGCAAGAATTTTCGGATAGTATTAATGCATTTTTGGAATTTAGAAGATATGAGATATTGAAAGATAATGGTCATATCTCACAAAGACAAGCACAGGAGAAAGCATATGCAGAATATGCGATTTATAACAAAACGCAGCCGATACAATCGGATTTCGATCAAGTCGTAAAGAAGTTATCCAAGCAAGTTTAGTCATACCAACTATATCCCCTGCATAGATTGTAAAAAAGCAACTATGCAGGGGTTTTATTTTGAAGGAATACATAGAAGAGAGGGCGTTAGAAATCGCCAACTATATCATAGAGAAAAACGCAACTGTAAGGCAAACTGCCAAGGCTTTTGGAATTTCAAAGTCGACGGTACATAAAGATGTCGCGGAGCGACTTGAGCAAATTAATCCAGCATTGGCAGCAGAGGCAAGGAAAGTATTGGATTTAAACAAGTTAGAGCGACATATTCGTGGTGGGCTAGCCACCAGGGAAAAATATTTAGGGATGGAAAGCGCAGGGAAATTTTGTGAAAAATACACAAAAAAACAATGGTAATTTCTTGAAAATTCACGAAAATGTAAAAAACCTATTGCAAATTTGGGTAAAAAGAGCTATATATTTAATATAAGGTGTTTGGAAACGTTTCCAAATAGAAAATAAGGAGGAAGAAAAAATGAAAAAAAGATTATTATCAGGTCTTTTAGTTAGCGTTATGGCATTGTCCTTATTAGCAGGATGTGGCGCGAAAGAAGACAAAGGTTCAGTGTACTATTTGAACTTCAAACCTGAACAAGACAAACAATGGCAGGAACTTGCTGAAATTTACGAAGAGAAAACAGGAATCGAAGTAGTTGTAGAAACAGCAGCTTCAGGACAATATGAGACAACATTAAAAGCAGCTATGGCTAAAAAAGATGCTCCTACATTATTCCAAGTGAACGGACCAGTTGGATTGGAAGCATGGAAAGATTACTGCTATGATTTGAAAGATTCGGATGTGGCAAAAGAATTATCAAGCCAAGATTTCGCATTAATGGACGGAGAAAAAATGGCTGGTATTGCATATGTTATCGAAACATATGGAATAATCTATAACAAAGAGTTACTTAAAAAAGCTGGATACAAAGCAGAAGATATCAAATCTTTCGCTGATCTTAAGAAAGTAGCAGAAGATATTACAAAGCGTAAAGCAGAATTAGGATTTGCAGCATTTACTTCAGCAGGTATGGACGGATCATCTGACTGGAGATTCAAAACTCACTTAGCAAACCTTCCAATTTACTACGAATACAAAGCTGACGGCATCGCTACAACAGATGCAATTAAAGGTACATTCTTAAAAGAATATCGTCAAATTTGGGATTTATACATCAACAACGCAACAGTTGCTCCTACAACACTTGCTACAAAGACAGGTGATGATGCAGTTGCAGAATTCGTGAACAAACAAGCAGCATTCTATCAAAACGGAACATGGGCATACGGCGATGTTGCAGCTCTTGGCGATGACAACATTGGTATGTTACCAATCTACATCGGAGTAGAAGGCGAAGAAAAACAAGGCCTTTGCACAGGTACAGAAAACTACTGGTGTGTAAATGGAAAAGCGGATGAAAAAGACATCCAAGCAACACTTGATTTTATGAAATGGTGTGTAACAGACGAAGTTGCTGTAAAAGCAATGTGCGGAACAGCAAAAGCAATGCCATCAGGAAAAGATGGAATGGGATTCGTAATTCCTTTCAAAGCTAATTTAGAATCAACAAATCCACTTGTAAACCAAGCAAATGAATATATCGCTGATGGCGCTACTTCAGTTTCTTGGAACTTCCCAACAATGCCATCTGAAGAATGGAAGAACGGCGTTGGTTCAGCTCTTACATTATATGCAGCAGATCAAACAGACGCTAAATGGGATGCAGTAGTAAAAGCATTCGTTGATGGATGGAAGACAGAAGCAGCAAAATAATTTTTTGAATCACGTAGTGGGCGAGCTTAGTTGCACGCCCACTTTTTTAATAAAATACAGGAGGAAACAAAGTTTATGGAGAAAGCCATAAAGAAAAGGTGGCCAATATTTGTGCTGCCGACATTAATCGCATTTATTATTGGTTTTATTGTTCCATTTGCTATGGGGATTTGGCTCTCTTTCTGTGAATTTACAACTGTTACAGATGCAAAATTTATAGGATTTGACAACTATGTTAAGGCACTCAAAGACACAGTGTTTTTACATTCTTTTTGGTACACAGCGTTGTTTGCGGTTGTATCACTTGCAGTTATTAACATAACAGCATTCCTTTTAGCAATGGCACTTACACAAAAGATGAGAGGAACCAATATTTTCCGAACCATATTTTTTATGCCGAACTTAATCGGAGGAATAGTGCTTGGATATATTTGGCAATTGATTTTTGATGGTATCTTACAACAATACGAAACTGCATTGAAATTAAATGAATGGTATGGTTTCTTTGGATTGGTAATTCTTGTTGCATGGCAACAAATTGGTTATATGATGATTATCTATATCGCGGGATTACAAGCAATTCCAGATTCTGTGATGGAAGCATCACAGATTGACGGGGCAAGTGGAATCCAAAGACTCTTTAAAGTTACGATTCCAATGATGATGCCATCGATTACAATCTGTATGTTCTTGTCAATTACGAATGGATTCAAACTCTTTGACCAGAACTTGTCATTAACAGCAGGACAGCCAATGAAAATGTCTGAAATGATGGCACTCAATATTTACAATACATTCTATGGAAACGTAGGATATGAAGGCGTTGGTCAAGCTAAAGCGGTAATCTTCTTCTTGATTGTAATTGGAATAGGATTATGGCAATTGAAAGCAACACGTTCAAAGGAGGTGCAACAATAGATGAATAAAAAGAAAATCCTCAGTTGGATCGGTACATTTTTCTTCTCTATCGTGGGAATTCTCTATATTGCACCGATTATCATTGTGTTAATTAACTCATTTAAGCAAAAAACATACATTTCCTTGGAACCATTCAAACTCCCTACAAAAGAGACATGGAATGCCCTTGGGAATTACATTAGCGCAATCAATGATTACGGATTCTTTGAAGCAGTGGGCTGGACCGTATTCATTACCATAGCATCTGTAGCAGTGATTCTGGTGTGTACATCGATGTGTGCATGGTATATCACTCGCGTGCAAGGAAAGTTTTCAACATTTATGTACACATTGTGTGCATTTTCAATGGTAGTTCCATTCCAAATGGTAATGTTTACGTTGGCATTAGTTGCTGACCGTTTGAACCTGAATACACCATGGGGAATCGTAATTATTTATTTGGGCTTTGGTGCAGGTCTTGCAGTGTTTATGTTCTGTGGATTTGTAAAATCCATCCCATTGGAAATTGAAGAGGCGGCGATGATTGACGGATGTGGTTCCATTCGAACCTTTTTCACCATCGTGCTTCCAATGATGAAACCAACCTATATCTCTGTAGGTATCCTTGAAACAATGTGGATATGGAATGACTTCTTACTTCCATATTTAGTATTAGATAAAGAGTACAAAACCATCTCAATTGTGGTACAATATATGAAAGGAAGTTACGGTAGAGTTGATATGGGAGCGATTATGGCTGCACTCATTATGGCAGTTATCCCAGTTATTATCTTCTACTTATTATGTCAAAAACACATTATTAAGGGTGTTGCAGCAGGCGCTGTAAAAGGTTAGGAGATTACAAATGACAATTAAGGACATCGCACGAGAATCCGGATATGCGGTTGGTACCGTTTCTAGAGTACTGAACAATCAACCAGGAGTTTCGGAAGAAGCACACAGGAGAGTGATGGAAGTTGTAGAAAAATATGATTTCCATTTAAATAATAACGCAAAACTATTAAAGCAACAGTATAGTAGTGGAATTGCAATTATTGTAAAGGGTAGAAAAAATATGCTTTTTGCCGCGTTGGTGGAAACGCTACAAAAGCTTATTAGAGACAATGGATATGCTTGTTTTGTTTATTACATCACAGAAGATGACCATGAAGTAGAACAGGCAATCCAAGTGTGCCGTGAACGTCAGCCGATGGGGATTCTATTTCTTGGAAGTAATCAAGAAAATTTCCGTGAAAAATTTAATCAGGTAACTATTCCATGTGTCATCGTGACAAATTCCGCAAGAGACTTAGGTTTTGCGAATCTTTCTAGTGTTTCTGTGGATGATACGCGAGCAGCGCGACGAGCAATTTCTTATCTTGTCGCATTGGGACATAAGAATATCGGTATTCTAGGGGGAGAGATGCAGCACTCAAATCCAGCTAAGGCCCGTTATATCGGATGCTTGAAGGCGTTTGAAGAACAAAAGATTCCGTTTGAGATGGAAGTACAATTTGCAAGTTCTTATTTCACAATGGAAGGTGGCTATACGGCTATGAAAGAGTTGCTAGAAAAGAATCCAACTCTCACGGCTGTGTTTGCAATGTCAGATGTTACGGCGTTAGGAGCAATCCGGGCGATTAAAGATTGTGGACTTAGTGTTCCGGAAGATATATCGGTTGTAGGGTATGACGGCATTGAGATTGGACAATATATGGTTCCAAAGCTCACGACCATACAACAACCTGGAGCAAGTATTGCGGAGCGATGTGTAGAAATATTAATACAAAGTATTGAAGAAGAAAAAAAATCAGTATGCGAGGAAATAGATTTCACTTTAGTTGAGGGTGAAAGTGTAAAAAGAGTATAGGAGCGTGATCGTCTTGAGAAAAAGCGGTATTTTGATGCACCTTTCTTCGATTCCTTCTCCATATGGAATAGGAACTATGGGACAGACGGCACGAGAGTTTGTGGATTTCCTAAAGCAAAGTGGACAGTCGTATTGGCAGTTGTTACCGATTTGTCCGACGAGTTATGGAGATTCGCCGTATCAGTCCTATTCCACATTCGCTGGGAATCCTTATTTTATAGACCTGGATGAATTGGAGCAAAAAGGACTCATAGAAAAAGCAGATTATCAGACAATGGATTGGGAGAGTTGTGATGAAAGAGTGAACTTTGGAGCGCAATATCACAAACGATACCCAATTCTTCATAAGGCGGCAAATAAATTTTTGGAATGCCCGCCGGAGGACTTTGCAGAGTTTTGTGAGAAGAATGATTTTTGGCTAACGGATTTTGCATTGTTTATGGCACTCAAAGATAAGCACGGGGGTGCGTCTTGGAGTGATTGGAAAAAAGAACTTCGAAATAGAGAAGAAAAAGCTCTAGAAGAAGCGAAGAAACAGTGTGAGGCAGATATCCTATTTTGGAAAGTCACACAGTATTTATTCTTTGAACAGTGGAATGCACTGAAAACGTATGCCAATGAACAGGGAATATCAATTATTGGGGATTTGCCAATCTATGTTTCTTTGGATAGTGTAGATGTGTGGGCGCAACCAGAATTATTCCAGTTGGATGAGAATAAGGTTCCAAAGGAAGTTGCGGGATGTCCACCGGATGGATTTTCAGCAGACGGACAGCTCTGGGGAAATCCTCTGTACGATTGGGAGTATATGGAGCAACATGGATATCGATGGTGGATAAGACGAATCCAATATCTATGCCATGTGTACGATGTGCTCCGTATTGACCACTTCCGAGCATTTGCGGGATATTATGCGATTCCTTATGGGGACACTACAGCGAGAAATGGTCATTGGAAACAAGGACCTGGTATGAAACTATTTTCTGCTGTAGAGCGAACCATTGGAAAACAGCGCATTATTGCGGAGGACTTAGGACATGTCACAGATGACGTGAGACAATTATTAAAGGATAGTGGTTTCCCGGGAATGAAAGTTCTCCAATTTGCATTTGATAGGCGGGATGATAATGGAAAAGAATATTTGCTCCACAATTTTATTGAACATTGTGTGGCATATACAGGAACCCATGACAATGATACTATTCTGGGATGGTTCCATGATGCAGATGAAGAAGATACTTCCTATGCGAGAGAGTATCTGAACATTCAAAATGATGATGCACTTCATTGGGATATGATGGATGCTCTATGGGGCAGTATCGCAGAACTTGCGATTGTCACTTCTCAGGACCTTTTGGGACTTGGAAGTGAAGCAAGGATGAATCAACCGTCTACGGTTGGAAAGAACTGGCAGTGGAGAGCGTTGCCAGGAGTATTTACGCCGGAGTTGGCAAAGAAGATTTATCAAAGGATGGAGAAATATCAAAGACTGTAGAAAAGATAAGGGTATGCGTTTTATCAACGCATACCCTTGTTTTTTATAAGTTAAAATATCTATCAAACTCTGCTGGGTTTGGAATCTTAGACATCTCGAAACATTCTTGTCTCTTACGAGCAATGTAATTCTTAATTAAGTGTTCTGGGAATACACCGCCTGCTGTCAAGTAGTCATGGTCTGCTTCCAATGCATCCAAAGCATCTTCCAAACGAGTTGGGAGAGAAGAAAGTTTTGCTTTTTCTTCATCTGATAAATGATAGAGATTCATATCGTATGGCCCCCAACCAGATTCATGCGGGTCGATTTGGTTCTTAATACCGTCAAGACCTGCCATAAGGAGTGCTGCATAACAGAAGTATGGGTTACATGTAGCATCTGGGTTACGAAGCTCAAAACGGCGAAGTTTTGGAGATTTCGCATATGCAGGAATACGGATAACCGCGCTACGATTTGAAGTAGCATAACCAACTGTCACAGGTGCCTCGAATCCAGGAACTAATCTCTTGAATGAGTTTGTACTTGGGTTTGTGATTGCACAGAGTGAAGAAATATGTTTCAACAATCCGCCCATAAAGTAATGAGCTGTCTTGCTTAAGTGAGAATATCCTTCGTCATCAGAGAATACTGGTTCTCCGTCTTTCAAAAGTAACATATGTACGTGCATACCATTTCCTGCTTCACCGTATACTGGTTTTGGCATAAATGTTGCAACTTTTCCATACTTAAGTGCTGTGTTATGGATGACATATTTAATCATCATTGTGTTGTCTGCCATCTTAGACATTTGACCAAGCATTGGTTCAATTTCAAATTGACCTGCGGCACCAACTTCTGGGTGATGGTATTTGATTTCAATACCCATCTTTTCTAATTCTAAGCACATTTCTGAACGGCATTCATATGTGCGGTCAAATGGTTTTGCAATGTGGTAGTTCTTTTGGTGAGGAACCACACAGCCAAGGCCTTGCTCAGCGCTATTCCAGTAAGCTTGTTCACAATCAACTGCGAAACCAATTTCTTCAGGTCTTACAGACCATCTAGCATCGTCGAACATATGGAATTCGAACTCTGGCAAGATTAACATCGTATCTGCAACGCCACAATCTTTCATATATTGTTCAGCGGCTTGTACGATATTTCTTGGATATTGATCCAAAGGACGATTTTCTGGATAATCGATAATCATTGCATTACCAGTGATTGATAATGTTGGGATGTCACAGTATGGGTCGTTGAGAGCGGTATCCAAATCTGGGATAAATACCATATCGCTCTTTTCTACAACTGCGTAACCGTAGTTGGAAGCATCGAATCCGATACCATTTGCCATAGTATCTTCTGTGAATTGTGATGCAGGAATTGTCACGTGACGGAATTGACCATTGATGTCGACGATTTTAAAGTCCACCATCTTGATGTCTTGTTCCTGAATCAGCTTCATAATATCTTTTGCTGTTTTTTTCATACATTTTACCTCCAGTAAAATTTTAGCGATTCTTATTAATAATAGAATACTCCTAAATATTTCAAATTGCAATGATTTCTCTTGCAAGCGTGCAAAGTGTGTATTATTGGTGGAATGGAACCAATATGCCTACAATCGACAATTTATACGCATTGAGTCAATTGTTGCGCACACCTATAGATGAAATTCTATGTGGTAATAGAAAGGCAATTTTACCAGAGCCAATTGTGTTAAAGTCATCGCAGGAAAGAAGATTATATGTATATTATAAGAAGATGTACGAGATGCAAGCGGCATAAAATTCAAGTACAACTTGAATGACAAAAGAACATACCTCTTACAAAATGGAATTATAACATTTTGTAGGAGGATTTTTTATGGACAGAAAAGTAAGCGTAGTAGGAGACCTTGATGGGAATAATGAAATTGAAAGATATAATGTATTTCGTGCGATTATGTTAGTAAGGCATGCAGAAGATAATAGATTATACTTATATGATATTATGAAAATAAAAAAAGAAACGAGCACCCTTTTCCAGTCCGTAGACTTTACTCAGTAACAAAACCCATTTCTTGAGTTTATAATATGAGATTACAAATAAATAGTCAACAAGAAAATATAGGTAACGTTAAATATATTAGTCGTTAAACGAAAAAACTTGGAAAGGTGGATAATTATGAAGCAAAGGACAGTAATTCTTTCGTCTGATACAGAGCAAGTGCTAACATTGGTGGGGAAGCGAATTAGGAATGCTAGATTGAGAAGAAATTTGACAGCTGAATTTGTCGCGGAGAGTGCAGGGATTAGTAAAGTCACACTTTTGGCTGTGGAAAAAGGGGCATCTACTGTTTCGATAGGTGCTTACGCGGCGGTTCTTTCTGTGCTTGGTATGGAAGATGACTGGAGATTTTTAGGAGTTGATGAACAGGGGAAAAGACTGTATCGTGGGATGCAGTTATCGCATAGAAAACGAGCTGGAAAACAGGGTAGAAGCAATGGTGGCGATACTAGTATCTGATCCTAAAATAAGTAATTTAGAAAAATATGTCGCTTCCCATGCGACCAAACCTCTCTTTCTACGATGTAAGATTAAGACATCAAATGAAAGAGAGGTTTTTATTATGAAGAAAAACAACAACATTACAGAATTGGTATTTATTTTAGACAGAAGTGGTTCTATGTCAGGACTGGAAAGTGATACAGTGGGCGGATTCAACTCTTTGATTGAGAAGCAGAGAAAGCAGAATGCACCTTGTTATGTATCTACAGTACTCTTTGATGATGTGAGTGAAGTGCTCTATGACAGAGTGAAACTAGGAGATGTGCAGAAGATGACAGAGGAACAATATTATGTGCGCGGATGCACGGCCCTTATGGATGCCATCGGTGGAACGATTCATCACATCGGAAATATTCACAAATATATTCGTCCAGAAGATGTACCAGCGCATACAATGTTTGTGATTATGACAGATGGAATGGAAAATGCGAGCCGTCGCTATAGCAGTGAGAAAGTGAAGCATATGATTGAACGACAAAAGAAGAGATATGGTTGGGAGTTCTTATTTATCGGGGCGAATATTGATGCAGTGGAAACCGCTGAACGATATGGAATCGATGCGAACCGTGCGGTGAATTATCATGCGGATTCACAGGGAACACGAGTTGTATATGAGGCGGTTGCACAGGCGGTTTATAATGTGCGTACGAGTAAGGAACTGAACGAGAACTGGAGCGAGAGGATTGATGAGGACTATAGAAATCGTGGGAAATAATTGAGTATCGGAAAAAGATGTCGAATTATGCAAAACGGTGTGGTATAATATAAATGTCTCAATGTAAGGTGTCAACCTGGGCGAAAGTCTGGGGAGATGCCTTTTTGTTGAATGATTTTTAATGGCAGAGTTGAGGTGAAAAAATATGGAAAAAGAACTGTTGATGTTGTTAAAAGAATTTAAAGCCCCTATTATTGATTTTTTAAACAATGTTACCAAAACTCAATTGCTTGATTATTTACCTTATGTGATTTCTATTTCAACTATAATTTCAAGTGTGATTATAGTGTCAATCCAGCACAGACAGAGTGTCAAGTTGCATCAGGAAGCAGAACGATATAATACAAAAAAAGAGACAATATTAGAAGCATTGTCATTTTTGGATACATTTATTTCTTGGTTGGATATGGAGTCTGGTTCACATCCCTTGCGGGAAGAAATAAGCGAGGTTGCATTGACAGTAAAGGCACGGACTATACATAATAAATTATGTATTGTATGTGGAGAATCAAAGATTGTTGAATTATTTGTGGATATTGTTTGTCCTAACAAAAACGCGGATAAAGATGAAACAGTCTTTGAAAAGTATTATAAGTTTAGAAATGAATGCAGGATAGAATTAGGGCAAAAAGCAATGAGCCTTTCTATGGATAGAATATATTTGTCACAAATTTCTACTCGTGCATTAAGACAAAAACAAGCAATACAGAGCAATATGAATATTGAAAAAAATAGTAGAATTTAAGAGACATAGTTATCAAAGGAAGAAAGAGGAGGAGAAGTTTATGAACAATGCAGATTATGGTTTGAGTCTACAAAAACTCATTTGTGACGAGTATGACCTTGAAGTGAATGACTGGGCAAGAGCTCAGTTTGATGCTAATTATAATGATGAATACAGAGAAGAATTGACACCTATTATTCCGGAATTATTTGACAAAGTCAAATCTAAGCCAATGCATTTTTTGACATATACGCAAGGGTTCACAAAGGGAAAACAAACAACTTCTCCACACAATTTTATGCTTAAGAATGGAAAAACATTGTCGATTAGAACGACTAAGACCAGTGATAAAGTGGCGCCACGCACTGTTGGTCAAGCAGGATTTCCAGTTCTTAATGAGTTCTTTGGAGAGGTGTACGGTTCTGAATTGGAAACAAAAGACGATGTTCGCAAGATGGTTTATGAGCATATACATGAGATTTTGCCGATTTTTATAGAGAATTTGTTCCAATCGGATTTTACAATATTATTATCTCGCAAAGACTTGTCTAATTTGCAGGTTATTAGGGCGGATGAACTTTCAGAATATACTTTTGCGCGGTCTGACTTTACATTTACCAGAGGATTAGAACTTTGGAAGGAAAGCACAACTTTGAAGTATCAGGGGACATCCATTGCAGAGATTCAGACTCATAAAGAACGGTCTTTTAAGTTCAGATTTGTAATATCTAATATTCCAAAATGGTTTAAACAGGTAAAGGAAACGAATGAGACATTTGGTATGTCTGCTGAGGCTGCCATATGCGATTATTTTGGATTGTCTAAACCTGAAAGTTTTAGTGGAAGAATTAAGCAATCATACGTGGATGATATAATGCCAGTTGTGGAAATTGCATTTGGTAGCATTCCAGCGGCTATAAAGCATAGTGGTTCAACGCCTGGAAAACGGGGAGAACAGAGTAAATGTTCTTATGATTTTGAGTTGCAAGGCGGAAAGACATTATCTTTAAAAACTAACAAAGGTAAAATGGTATGCCCACCCGAAGTGGGACAGCCGGGTTCCAAAACCTGTCTGCTTTACTTTAGCCAGTTTTTTCCGAAAGGAACAACAGAAGTGACGAGGGAATCATTTAAAAAGATGGTTTTTGAAAATATTGAAAAGATTATGCCTATTTATGTAGAGCACTTGTTTGATTCAGATTGGTTGTTGTGGATATACGCAACTAAGGAAGGATATGAGCATCAATCTATTAATAAAGAGGATATAAAGGAGTTTGTTTGGGAGAAAGAGAAGTTTACTTTTACAAAAGGAACTATTGAAGAATGGAATGAAAGTAATACTGTGAAGTATAATGGCACGACGATAGGAGAGTTCCAAGTTCACCAGAATAGGAATTGTTATAAGTTTAGATTCAATATGAAAAATTTGTTAGAATTAATTTTGAAATAGTATAAGAAATGCATTGACAGTGTCTTCTGTTTCATGTAAACTAGACATAAATACATGTGAAGTGGACAAACATTTGTTCTGGGAGGAAGATGTGCTATGGCAAAGTATTATACGATTCAAGAAATTGCAGAAATGACGGGAAAAAGTCAAAAGACGGTAAGACGTCATATTGCGGCTAAGAAGTTGAATGCATCGAGAATTCAAAACAAATGGAGAATTATGCCAGAGGATTATGATAGATGGATTGAATCAGGCGATTGCAATGAAGACAATGACCGAGAAACTTTTGCCATTATGGGTAGTAAAGTATCAAGTGCATATAATGATACCGTTAATTGGATAGATGTAGAAAAAGAATGTACCCGCGATGAATGTGATGGTTGGAAGCATCTAGAAGCTCGAAATGGATATAACTTTGTAGATTTATTTTCGGGTGCTGGAGGTCTTAGCTGTGGTCTTACAATGGCAGGATTTACACCTGTGGCATCTGTAGAGATTATGCCAGAAGCAGTTGAGACATATAGATACAACTTTATTACGCGCAAGCAATTTGATGAAGATGTTGAAACTCGAGATATTACTACAGAAGATGCGAAACAAATGTTATATAAAAGTATTGGTGATAGACATATTCATTTGTTGGTGGGAGGTTTTCCGTGTCAAGGATTTAGTTTGGCAGGAAATCGAGTTGTAACTGATGAGAGAAATAGTTTATATTTGGAAATGCTAAAAATCGTAGACCACATTAGACCGGAATATATTGTAATGGAAAATGTGGAAGGTCTTCGTTCTATGCTAAACGGTAAAATTGAAGAAAAGATCATATCAGACTATAAGAATATTGGATATGATATTAATGTGACCGTTTTGAATAGTGCAGATTATGGCGTTGCCCAAACGAGAAGAAGAGTTATATTTGTGGGGAATAGAATTGGAGGAACCAATTATCATCCACAGCCATTTATGGAAGACTATAAAACTCTTGGTGAAGAGATAGAGAGATTTATGGATATGCCAGAAGATAAATCTATCAATCATATTTTTAGTAGACATACAGATGAAATGAAAGAGAGAATTATGCAAGTGCCTGAGGGAATGAGTTTGTATGGTAATTATTCTGATGCATGGAAAAAATCACCTTGGGATAAACCTTCGTGTACTGTTAAAGAAAATCATGGTGGAGTGAATCTTCATCCAAAGTTGCCAAGAGTACTCACCCCAAGAGAACTTGCAGCATTACAATCATTTCCAGATGACTTCATTTTCAAGGGGTCAAAGAAGTGGCAGTTAGTGCAAATAGGAAATGCAGTACCGCCTTTGTTGGGGAGAGCGATCGGTGTAGCAGTTATGAAGGCATTAAATGAGAAAAAGTAATAATATAGGAAGAGCTTTTTGACTAATAATATTGTTAAAGAGCTCTTTTTATTTGTAGTAAAACCAATATATTTTTACTACATTTTTGAAATATAGTAAAAATATATTGACAATATGTAGAAAATAAATTATTGTTTGATTATGGAGGTGCGAAAAATGGAAACAAAAAGAGAAAAATTTGTCAGATTAGCTGAAAAAAGAATGGATAGTATACTCAAAGGCATAGAATTAATGGGTAATTTGTCGAATGCTAATAATTATGAGTATACGCAGGAAGATTTGAATAAAATTATCAAAACGTTGAAAGGTGCAGTTGCAGATTTAGAGCATACATACAATGCGTCTAAAGGAACGAAGAAATTTAAATTGTAATTTAACGGAAAGGTACGGGAGAGAAGGCAATGAAGTACGGATGGTATAGTGCAGAAGATAACAATTTGGGAAACAAACAGGCAAGTGTTTTTGGAGATTCTAAATTTGCATTAGATAGAAGGGCATCTTTTATCCGCGAAGTAGTGCAGAATAGTTTAGATGTTAGAGTTAAAACGCCGGTTAAGATCAATATATCTATAGATAAAATACAAAAAGATAAAATACCTGGTATTGAAGATTTGATAAAAAGAATAGAAAGTTGCCTTGAAAAAGCAAATGTTGACGGGAAGCGAGAATATGAATCCGCGTTAAGATTACTGAAACAGGAACATATATATTGTTTAAAGATCTCTGATTCCAATACTAAAGGTGTTATAGCAGATTTGGATGAAAATGGGGAATCTGCTTGGAGAGCGCTTGTTTACGATGTGGGAAATTCGTACGGTAAAAGTCGACAAGGAGCAGCAGGAAGTCATGGGGTCGGCAAGAAAGCAACATTTATTATAAGTGAAGCAAATACGGTATTTTATTCAACGAAATATAAAAGTATTAATGGGCAAGATGTATGTTTGTTTGAAGGGAAACATATGCTATCTACATGGTATGATGATGATACGAAAATGTGTGGAGATGGATGGTACGGTGTTGTTGACCCTACTTTGCCAGTGGAAGAAAGAGTTATTGCTATGACACTTGATGAATGTAAAAAAAATAACATAGCCCCGTATTTTTTGCGAACTGAAGAATATGGGACAGATGTTATTGCATTAGCCATAAATTGCGAAGGAAATGAAGAAGAATTTAAGAAACATTATATTAATGAAGTCTTGGAAAATTTTTATGTGGCAATCATTGATGAAAATATGGAAGTTGATGTTTTGGGGGAATATATTAATGCTCAAACTATAGATGATGTTTTTAATAAGTATTACGAACGTGAACGAAGTGCAGTTTTAGCAGGGACAAATAAAAGCTTGTTAGTAGGGAATTTGTATGATTGCAAAAGAGTATATAAAAATATAGTTCCGATAAAGATACCAATTGTTATTGATGATGATGAAGTGGGATGGGTGAATTTACACTTTGAGTCGAATAATGAAAAGGGAAAAAAGTATTATTCAATAGTTAGAACGCATGGGATGAAGATAAAAGATGAAAAAGTTGATAGTGAACATGAATTTACTGCTGTCGCAAAGATAGAAGGAGATAAGCTAAACAATTTGCTGTTGATGCTAGAAAATGCAGCACATGATGATTTTGCTGTTCGGGATAATACCGGAATTAAATATGATGAAAAAGCATTAGAGGCGCTGAAACAGATAAAAAATAAAGTAGAGGAATATATAAAAGAGCGTACAAAAATCGAAGCACAAGCCGTGCAAAAGATTAAAGGGCTAGAGGCTTTACTAAATTTACCAGGGAAGTTGTCAACTGTTAAGTTGACCAAACAAGAGGTTGTTGTAGTAAAAACACCGCGTGTTCCTGTACCAAGACCTGCGCAGCCTGCTGGCTCTCAATATCATCTTTTTCATGAGTTCAAAAAATTACCAGTAGTAATCAACAGCGATAAAGGATATGATTTTTTATTTACGACGCATAGAAATCTATCTAAAGGGATGATGAAAATTATGGTTGTTGATTTTGAAGGTAAGCCGAATAAATATGCGACAAGACTTTTGGAACCGATGGTGGTACTTATGGATGGTACTGTTTTAAATAATAACGAAGAAGGCTTTGTGTTTGATAAAATGGAAGGATGTCTAGAACATAGAGTTCAAGTGCAAACGAAGAACAAGATTGCCTATAACTTGGGAATTTATATTTATGAATATAGTGAAGGAGGTACAAATGAATAATTTCACATACCCTGTGTTGACCGAGTATGATTCTTCGTATAATGAAAAATGCAAATTTGAAGTTTCATACATTTCGCATAGTTTCGATGAGGAAAATATGAATATTGGAATAGAAATTAAATTGTCATCTGATTATCTAAAGAGTTTAATCGAGCAAGAAAAAGCATACTTATTAATTCGTGTTTGTTCTTCTATCTTTACGTTGCCGATAATTTCGAAAGGAAATACACAAATCGTCAACTTTCCAATAGAGAAATTGTTGGATAATGATTCTATTTGTGTTCAGGCATATTTGTTGGCAAAAGAAGTTTTGAGTATTTCGTATACTAGAGAAATGCGGAATATTTATAAGTCATATCGGAACGTGAGTGTTGGCAAGAATGCTAAACTAGCTATTTCAAATATGTTTAAATTATATTATCAAAAGTATGAAGATAGCTTTATTTCGATGGAGAAAACGCCTCAATTAAATGGAAAAGGAATTAGAATTAATATGGAAGATTCTAATTCAATTATGGTGAAAGTTGGGACGGATTATGCAGATGCCTATGCGCATTTAAGTGGAAAAGAAGTCTTGGCAGATTATATTAGTGTAGATGTTTTGCATTATACTTTACAATATATCAATACAGAAGTTCTCCTAAAGAAGAATGGAGAAAAGTATGTTGAGAAAAAATGGTTTGAAGGCTACAAATATCTGTTTGCCAAAGCTGTGCCAAATAAGGATTTAATGGACATAATTACAAGCGGAGAGGATCTAGATGTGGATGAAGTTTTCGGTTATACACAAAAAATGCTTGATAATAAGTTGGAAGATTCTTTGATCAAATTAAAAGGCAGTCCTTTGATAGAAAAGTTATTAAAAAGTTAAGAGGTGTATTATATGCGAGTGACACTAAAGAAAATTGATGTTGGTAGAGAAGAATATACCCATATCAGGGAAAAAATACTTAGTACATATAAAAAGAATGGCAAGATAAAGGATTTGAGTGACGCGATAGAAAAAATAAGTCAAGATGTTCTATGGAAAGATAGAAGTATTTATGTGGAAGTAGATATGAAAAGAATAAATAAAATTGTAAATAGTAATACTTCTAATTATCAAAAGAATGCAGCACTTGCTGTAGAATTCAAAAAAATATTTTCGACTGTAGGCCAAGATTTGCCTGTTAATCTTTTATATGATCCGCTCCTTTGGACATATCTTAACCTGACGATTTTTAAAGACAACATTTATAAAATGTATTTTAAAAATGTTAAGGCAAAAGATGAGGAGTATGATGAAGATAAAGTGGAACGATATTATTTTAATGAAGTTTCTTTGGCTAAGTTAGACAGAAGTGGTTTCAGATATAATTGGTATATGGGAGAAATTTTAGATTCTATTAATAATATGGAGCGATGTCAGACGGCGTTTGAATTTATTGATACAGTAAAAGCGGTAGGAGAAAGAACGCTGTCTAATAATTATAATATATTAAAAGCATATATTGATGCCATTATAGTTAATAATAAAGACCCTAAATTTAAAGATAAAGAATTAAGAAAAGTAATTCCGGCACATATTAATTGCTGTGCGGCAGTATTAATGTTTGATGCCTATGAGTATTCTGAATTGGTGAATATTATTGCGGAGGAACAGAAAAAAATTATTAATATGTATTCACAGTAAAAGCAGTGAAAAATCGCAATGTTAAGGAGAGATGTATGCCAAACTACCACAACCTATCCCAACAACTTCAATCTCGCATCATCGAAGACCGCGCGGCCCACTGGGTGAATCCTTATGCCTTCCGTGATGAAGATGTAGTGCGTAGAAATATGAATCACGACAAAGCAAATCTTTGGCGTCCTGCCTTTGTGCGCGATTGCGAGAAGATTATGCATATACCACTATATAACCGTTATGGTGATAAGACACAGGTGTTTTCCTTATATAAAAACGACGACATTTCTCGTCGTTCCCAGCATGTGCAACTCGTGTCTCGAATTGCAAGGAATATTGGACGTTTGTTGAACCTCAACGAAGACCTTATCGAAGCCATTTCCTTGGGACACGATATGGGACACACACCATTTGGACATGCAGGAGAGCGAAAATTAGACCAAATATATTCTGCTAATACCGGCAGACGTTTTAACCACAACGTACATAGCGTACGGGTATTAGATAAGATGTTTCCGTTAAATCTATCTTTGCAAACCTTGGATGGAATCGTATGTCACAACGGTGAGATGGAGCTAGAAGAGTATCGCCCAGTGGCATATACTGATTTTACAGAGTTTGATAAGAAAGTAGAGAGATGTTACTTAGAGCAACAGGCAAATAAGGAACTGATTCCGTCTACTTTAGAGGCATGTGTAATGCGAGTATCAGATATCATTGCGTATTTGGGAAAAGATCGCCAAGATGCAGTGAAGCTAGGGATATTTGAAAAAGAACCAGAGTATAAGAATAGCAGTATTGGTACCAGCAATGCGGAAATCATCAACAATATGATTGTCAACATCGTAGAGAATAGTTACGGTAAGCCATATTTAAAGATGGATAAAGAATTCTTCGAGGCATTTTCTTTGGGAAAACGAGAGAACTATCAATGGATTTATGGCAATGAAAAAGTAGGAAAAGTCTACGAGACAGATATTTTCCCAATGATGGAAGCAATCTACGAGAAACTTTTGGCAGATGCCAAGGCACACGATGCGTCTTCTGTTTTATATACCCAGCACATTTCCTACATCAAGGAACATACCAAATATTATCAAGGTCCTGATTATGAGGAGAACACACCAGACGACATTGTAGTGGACTATATTGCGAGTATGACCGACGATTATTTTGTCGACCTTTATAAATACTTGTTCCCGAAAGGGAAACATGATGTGAAATATGTGGGATATTTTGACTAGGAGAAATGCGATGAAACAGAAGATACAAATCATCCGCAGCAACCGAAGAACCCTAGCCCTAGAAATTACTCCAACTGGACAACTCCGTGTCCGCGCACCGTATCTGATTTCAGAGCGAGAGATTCAAAAGTTTGTGGAATCCAAGTCGGACTGGATAGAAAAGCATTTGAAAAAGTTGGAGTGCGACAAAGGTGTTTTAGAGTCTGAGGGAAGATTTGCGGAAGAAGAATTAAAGAAACTAGTGAAGCTTGCCAAGCAAGTAATTCCAGAGAAAGTGGCTTACTATGCCAGAATTATGAATGTAAACTATGGGCGTATTGCCATTCGAAAACAAAGGAGTCGATGGGGAAGTTGCAGCAGGGAAGGGAACCTAAACTTCAATTGCCTTTTGATGATGGCACCGCCAGAGGTTTTAGACTACGTGGTTGTGCATGAATTAAGTCACCGTTTGGAAATGAATCATTCGCCAAGATTTTGGGCGCAGGTAGAGCGCATTCTTCCAGATTATAAGCAACCACGAAAGTGGCTCAAAGAATATGGAAACCAATTAATGCTGAGAATGCATGGAAAATAAGGTCTGTCAACGAATATGTTTGACAGACCTTTTATATTTGGGAATGGTATATAAATTTTGTGAAAAAACATCGAGCATTTTCGGTTTTGATGAATCTCGATGACAAATTTTCGTGATTTTGAACTTAATATTGTAGCGCTATCATCGAGATTTATACAAAACACCAAAACTCGATGAAAAAAAACCAAACCAGAGGGTTTTTTCAGCAAATATTTGAAGAAAAATTGCAATTTTGTCATCGAGGGATTATGAATTCAAATTATCTCGATGATATTCAGAGCCAAATGGAGCAAAAATCCTTTAAAATCATCATCGAGATTCCACTAAAAGATTGAACCTCGATGAAATTGACTACTTGACTACACCACAAAAAAATCTATGTCATCGATTCAGCCACCAGATCGCACCATTGAGATATGCCGCAAAGGTAAGCCATATAAGATAAGGAATATTTAAGTAAGCGGCGGTTTTTGATATCTTGGAAAAATCCCAAATCATCAGGATGACCAAACCCCAAAGAAGGAGAATCCAAGCAAATGCAAATAGATACCACCCAAAACTAAAGAAAAGAACTGGCCATAAGAAGTTCACAATCAGTTGATAGCGGTAAATCATCAGAGCATCTGATTTTGTTTCTGGGTCTGCGCTCGAAGTCTGGATTAAGTAAGCGGATATTCCCATCAGTGTATACAGAATGGTCCACACCACAGGAAAGAGCCAACCGGGCGGAGCCAGTGGTGGTTTAACAAGTGTCTGAAAATCTTGCATCGCATTTCTTGTTAAAAGTCCAGAGATAAGACCCACAAGAAGTGGCAGAGCAATGGATTTAATAAGTAGTTTTATGTTTAGTTTCATAAGCGTACACCTCCGTTACAAGATATGAAGAAAAGGACAAAAAAAGACCTCCCAGCATATTTGCTGAGAGGTAATTTTTAATCTTCGTCTTTATCTTCATCCTCGTCCTCATCTTCATTGTAGTAATCTTCAGGAATATAGATATGAACCTTTTCGATACGGTTCTTGTCCAAAGATTCAACCACAAGTCGAAGGTTGCGCTCGGTTGTAAATTCATCTCCGATTTCTGGATGATGGTCTAAGTTTTCAATCATAAATCCGCCGAGTGAGTCATATTCTTCTGATTCTAATCCCAGTTCCAAGCGGTCATCTAAGTCGTCCAAACTAATTGAACCCTCTAAGATGTACTCAAAATCATTGATTCTCGTCAGAAGTTCATCTTCCTCGTACTCATCGTATTCGTCATGAATTTCACCGACAATCTCTTCCAAAATATCTTCCAAAGTGATTAAGCCGGCAGTTTCGCCATATTCGTCAAGAACGATGGCAATATTGTAGGATGCTTCACGCATTTCCACAAGAAGTTCAGATACAATCTTGTGCTCATAAGTGAAATACGCTTCACGCAAGAAATTCCTTACTTGGAAATCTTCTATATGGTCATATAAAAGCAGATCCTTCATATTGATTGTGCCTATTACATTGTCCGTTGTCTCCTCATATACTGGGATACGAGTGAATTTGTGTTCGCGGAAAATGTCAATCAATTCACTATAAGTACTTTCAACATTTGCAAAGATCACATTGACACGAGGTACCATAACGTCCTTTGCTTTTGCATCGCCCAAACTGAACACGTTGTAAATCATTTCACGTTCTTCTTCTTCGATAACCCCATCCTCATGACCAACATCCACAATTGTGAGAAGTTCGTCTTCTGTCAGGGTATCTGTCTTCGCATTTGGGTCAATGCGAATGATGAACATGATTACGCGAGCCAAGATATTAATAATAAAACTTACTGGTGTCAACACAATCATAATAAGGTTGATTGGTTGTGCATATAATAAAGCAAGTTTGTCTGCCTTAACACTGGCTGCAGTTTTTGGTACGATTTCGCCGAAAATCAAAATCAGGATTGTGATAATACCTGTCGCAATCGCAACAGCAATGTCTGCACCAAATCCAATAGCGATTGTTGTTGTAATAGAAGAAGCGGTAAGATTTACGATGTTGTTTCCTATTAAGATAGCGGTTAACATCTTGCCAGGGTTATCGTTGAGTTTTAACACCAACTTGGCATTCTTGTTTCCGTCCTCTGCTAAAGAACGCATTTTGATTTTGTTAACGGTTGTCAATGCTGTTTCTGCAGATGAGAAAAATGCAGATAGCAATAATAAAATGAATAGCACTACGAATTGTAGTGGCATGTTGCCTCCTTGTAAGGGGGCGTACTGTATGGCGGCACTAGGGTCCACTGATACATCAACTCCTTTTTAAATAAAATTTTACATTCGTAGTTACTATATCTCATTTCTTGGAAATTTGCAAGTGCCCGTTGAATTTAAAGAAACTTTGTTGTATGATGAAGTTTGTAATCAAAGAGAAAATGGAGAGAATCGATGAATTTAAGTTTTTACAATCAGCTGATTCAAATTGTGGATAAAGAGCAAGTGCTTATAGATGAACCGATGAAAAAGCACACAACTTTCCGTGTGGGTGGACCTGCGGATTATTTTGTGATGCCAAAAAGTATTGAAGAAGTGCAAAAACTTGTGGCTTGTTGTAAAGATGCCAAGATGCCATATTACGTGCTAGGGAATGGTAGCAATCTTCTGGTGAGCGATGCAGGTTATCGTGGAGTTATCATTCAGATTTATAAATCTATGAGTGAGATCACTGTTGAAGGCACGACGATTCGTGCACAAGCAGGTGCATTACTCTCTAAGATAGGAAATATTGCCCTTGATGCAGAACTTGCTGGATTTGAGTTCGCTGCGGGGATTCCAGGAGCTGTAGGTGGAGCCGTTGTGATGAACGCAGGTGCCTATGGAGGAGAAATGAAAGATATCTTAAAGAGTGCCACGGTTCTTACAACCGATGGTAGAGTTCTCACCTTATATAATGAAGAGTTGGAACTTGGTTATCGCACCAGTATTATTGCAAAGAAGGATTACGTAGTGCTAGAGGCAGAGTATGAGTTGCAAAAAGGAGACAAAGCAGATATTCGCGCAAAGATGGATGAACTGAAGGTACAGCGTGTGACCAAGCAACCTTTGGAATATCCAAGTGCCGGTAGTACATTTAAGAGACCAGAGGGACACTTTGCAGGGAAATTGATTCAAGATGCAGGGCTTCGCGGATTTTCTGTTGGAGGTGCGCAGGTATCGGAAAAACACTGTGGTTTTGTTATTAACAAAGGCGATGCAACGGCAGCAGATATTATAGAATTGATGCGCCAGGTATCTGAGAAAGTGATGCAGGAGTTTGGTGTTCTGTTAGAACCAGAAGTGAAGATGTTAGGAGAGTTTTAGATGAAACAAGAGTTGACATTTTCCGGAAAGGTGAAAGAAGAACTGTCCAGACATTGGAAAGAATCGAAGCACTGTCAGATTGCAGAGATGGCCGCAATCCTCAGTATGTGTGGAAAGGTAGCCATTGATAGTCGTGAGCAGTATTCCGTAAAGGTGCGGACGGAAAATGTTTCCGTTGCTAGAAAATACTTTACATTGCTGAAAAAAACCTTTAATATAGATACGGAAACTTTCGTTTCTGTCAACAGAAGTACAGGGAAGACCACTTATACCGTAATTGTAAAGCGTCACGAGGATGCGATTCAAATTTTGAAGGAGTCCCAGATGTTAAACGAAGACGGAGAAGTGAGTGAGGAATTTTCGGATAAAGGCAATCCGATTCTGTACCGAAGTTGTTGTAAGAGGGCCTATCTTCGAGGTGCGTTTTTGGCATCTGGTTCGATGAGCCATCCGGAAAAATCATATCATATTGAATTTGTATGTGCTGCACAGGAGAAAGCTCGTCAAATTCGCGCCTTAGTAAATAGCTTTAGCTTAGATGCGAAAGTGATTCAGAGAAAGAAGTCCTATGTGGTGTATTTGAAAGAGGGAGCCCAGATTGTGGACCTTCTCAATATAATGGAAGCGCCGATTGCTTTGATGGAGATGGAGAATGTGCGAATCTTAAAAGAGATTAGTAACTCAGTGAACCGTCAGGTAAACTGTGAGACTGCCAATATCAATAAGACAGTCTTTGCGGCGGTGAAGCAAGTGGAGGATATCCAATATATCCAGCAAGAGATGGGTATGAAGGAATTGCCAGAGAACTTGCGAGAAATTGCAGAATTGCGAGTGGCGCATCCCAATGCGTCGTTAAAGGAACTGGGCAATTTGCTTGCAGAGCCAATTGGGAAATCGGGTGTGAATCACCGGCTGAGGAAACTCAGCGAGATAGCGGAATCGCTAAGAGAAAGCAAGGAGGAACAAAAATGGTAAAAAGAACAGTAACGGTACGACGTGAAGCAGGTTTAGAAGCGCGTCCGATTGCTATGCTTGTACAAAAAGCAAGCCAATTTTCCAGCAGAGTGTACATCGAAGTTGGAACAAAGAGCATCAATGCAAAGAGTATTATGGGTATGATGTCTTTGAGAGTTGGCAGCGGAGACGAAGTGGTTGTTGTGACGGAAGGTAACGATGAAGAAGCAGCAGCAAAGGAATTGGAATTATACTTAGCAGCACAATAATACATAGCACTCAGAGAGCATATAGTGAATATGCTCTTTCTTCATTCCTATGACAGGAGGTGTCAGTATGAAAAAAATGTTATTTATTTACAATCCAAATGCAGGACAGGGGCGTTTGAAAGCAAAGTTATCAGATGTTCTCGATATCTTTGTAAAGGCCGGATATGATGAGATTGTGACTTACCCAACACAGAGTTACAAGGATGCATATCGAAAAGTTGTGCATATGGATGATGGTTTTGATATGGTTGTATGCAGTGGTGGTGACGGAACCTTGGATGAGGTTGTGACTGGTATGATGAAGCGTAGCAAATCGCGCAGAATTCCAATTGGTTATATTCCGACGGGAACCACAAACGATTTTGCTACGAGCCTACAAATTCCGAAAGTGATTTTGGATGCGGCAGACGCTTGTGTATACGGAAAACCATTTGCCTGTGATGTGGGCGATTTTAATCATGATATTTTTGTATATGTGGCGGCGTTTGGACTTTTTACAGATGTTTCTTATCAAACTGATCAAAAACTAAAAAATGCCATTGGGCACGCAGCCTATGTAATGGAAGGGATGAAGCGTTTGTCGAATATCCCGTCTTATCGCATTAAGATTACTAGCGGTGATACGGTGATTGAGGATGACTTTATGATAGGTCTTATTACCAACGCGCGTTCCGTAGGTGGCGTGAAAGACATTATGGGCAAGGAAGTGGATTTTGACGACGGTGAATTTGAGGTTACACTGATTCGCAAACCAAAGGACATTGCGGATTTAAATGAAATCATATCTTCATTCTTGTTTGGAACATTTGATTCTGAGTATGTCAGTATGTTTAAGACATCGAATATTATTTTTGAATCACAAGAGGAGATTCCATGGACACTGGACGGAGAGTTCGGTGGCCTTCACAATAAAGTGGAAATTATTAACAGAAAGCAGGTGATTCAGATTATGATTCGCCAAGAAGAGGAGTAACAGATGGAACAGAGAGAAAAGTTTTCGTCGAGATTGGGATTTATCTTAATTTCGGCAGGGTGTGCAATTGGACTTGGTAATGTGTGGAGATTCCCATATATTACAGGAGAATACGGCGGGGGATTGTTCGTATTAATTTATTTATTCTTCTTGCTTGCAATGGGATTACCAATCGTTGTTATGGAATTTGCCATGGGACGTGCAAGTCAAAAGAGTATCACAAGATCGTATGATGAGTTGGAACCAAAGGGAACAAAGTGGCATATACATAAGTATTTTGCTTTTGCAGGAAATTTCCTTTTGATGATGTTCTACACTACAGTAGCTGGATGGATGCTTGCGTACTTCTTTAAGATGGCAAAAGGTGATTTTGTTGGATTGTCAACAGAAGAAGTTGGTGGTGTTTTCGGTGCCTTGACAAGTAACCGCAATGAAATGATTTTGTGGATGGTAATTATCACAGTTTTAGGGTTGTTAGTATGCTCTTTTGGTTTGGAAAAGGGTGTAGAAAAAGTAACGAAACCAATGATGCTTTGTTTGTTTGGGCTTATGGTAGTTCTAATTGTTCGTGCAGTGACATTGGATGGTGCTGCGGATGGTTTGGCATTTTACTTAAAGCCAGATTTTTCAAAAATCAAAGAAGCAGGTATTATGGAAGTTCTATATGCAGCAATGGGACAATCTTTCTTTACACTTAGTATTGGTATCGGTTCCCTTTCCATCTTTGGTAGCTATTTGAACAAAGATAGGTCATTAATGGGGGAAGCACTCAGTGTTATGGGACTTGATACAGCAGTTGCATTGATGTCGGGACTTATTATCTTCCCTGCATGTTTTGCATTTAGCATTGACCCAGGTGAAGGACCAGGTCTTGTGTTTGTGACACTTCCAAATGTATTTAATGCTATGGCTGGTGGACGTATTTGGGGAACATTATTCTTCTTGTTTATGTTCTTCGCAGCATTTTCAACAGTTATCGCAGTGTTCCAAAATATCATTGCTTGTGCAAGAGATTTGTGGGGATGGTCACTTAAGAAGTCTATCTTAATCAATGGGGTGTTATTGCTTGTATTGAGCTTACCATGTATTCTTGGTATGACAGATTGGAACGCGGCTTGTGTGAAGATTTTAGGAGAAGGTCACGATATTCAATGGTTAGAAGACTTCATTGTAAGTTATAATCTTCTTCCGATTGGAGCGGCAATTTATCTATTATTCTGTACCACTCGTTATGGTTGGGGATGGAAGAACTTCATTGAAGAAGCGAACACTGGAAAGGGTATGAAGTTCCCTGCGTTCAAGGCATACCGTTTTTACTTAACATTTATATTGCCAGTTATCATTATGGTATTGGTTGTAATGGCGTATATTCCTTTATTTAAATAAGAAAAGTAATAGAAAAGTACTTGTATATTGTGGAAAAATCGGCTACAATATACAAGTGCAGTAAGGCCCGTTGGTCAAGCGGTCAAGACGCTAGCCTCTCACGCTGGAATCAGGGGTTCGATTCCCCTACGGGTCATTTAGACGGAAAACCGTCTGATAAAAACATTTAGACAAACAAATGGAGGTATTAATATGTTAGTATCAGCAAAAGAAATGCTTCAAAAAGCAAAAGCAGGTCACTATGCAGTAGGCCAATTCAATATCAATAACTTAGAGTGGACAAAATGTATCTTACTCACAGCTCAAGAATGTAATTCACCAGTTATCCTTGGTGTATCTGAGGGTGCAGGAAAATATATGGCTGGATACAAAACAGTTGTAGGTATGGTTAACGGAATGTTAGAAGAACTTAACATCACAGTTCCAGTAGCACTTCACTTAGACCACGGTAGCTACGACGGATGTATGAAATGTATCGAAGCTGGATTTTCTTCAATTATGTTCGATGGTTCACACTATCCAATCGAAGAAAACGTTGCAAAGACAAAAGAATTAGTTGCTATCTGTGCAGAAAAAGGAATGTCTTTGGAAGCAGAAGTTGGAGCAATCGGTGGAGAAGAAGACGGTGTAGTTGGTAAAGGTGAATGTGCAGATCCAGCAGAATGTAAAGCAATCGCTGACTTAGGAATCGATATGTTAGCAGCTGGTATCGGTAATATCCACGGAAAATACCCAGCAAACTGGGCAGGACTTAGCTTCGAAACATTGGATGCAATCCAAGAATTAACAGGAGATATGCCATTAGTACTTCACGGTGGAACAGGTATCCCAGCAGATATGATTAAGAAAGCTATCGACTTAGGTGTTGCTAAAATCAACGTTAACACAGAATGTCAATTAGCATTTGCAGCTGCAACTCGTGAATACATCGAAGCAGGAAAAGATAACCAAGGTAAAGGATATGACCCACGTAAGTTATTAGCTCCTGGATGTGAAGCAATCAAAGCAACTGTAAAAGAAAAAATGGAATTATTTGGTTCTGTTAACAAAGCTTAATTGTAAAACAAAAGAAAGTTTACATAAGGTGGTGGAAGAAAACTCCGCCACCTTTTTTAGTAGAAAGGTACAGCAATGAGTAAATTTTTGAATGTAGCAGAGATTTTTGGCGAAAACGTATTTAACGATGCAGTGATGCAAGAACGCCTTCCGGAAGATGTTTATCTTGAGCTGAAACGCACAATTCAAGAGGGGAAAGAACTGGAAGCATCGATTGCTGACGTAGTTGCAAATGAGATGAAAGAATGGGCAATTGAGAGAGGGGCAACCCACTATTCTCACTGGTTCCAACCACTCACAGGAGCAACTGCGGAAAAACACGATGCATTTATATCGACTCCGAAATCAGATGGAAAAGTGTTGATGGAATTCTCGGGGAAAGCATTAATCAAAGGGGAATCTGATGCATCTTCATTCCCGTCAGGTGGACTTCGTGCTACTTTTGAGGCGAGAGGATATACCGCATGGGATTGTACCTCGCCTGCATTTATTAAAAAAGATGCAAAGGGAGAAAATGCGATTCTATATATTCCAACCGCATTCTGTTCATACACAGGAGAGGCATTAGACCAAAAAACACCACTTCTTCGTTCGATGGAAGCGGTGAATAAAGAGGCGCTCCGCTTGCTTCGTCTATTTGGAAATACCACTTCTCAGAAGGTAACACCTTCAGTTGGTGCGGAACAAGAGTATTTCATCATTGATAGAAATAAATACTTAAAGAGAAAAGACTTGGTGTTTACAGGTCGTACTTTGTTTGGAGCAATGCCACCAAAGGGACAGGAATTAGACGATCACTACTTTGGTGCGATTCGCGAGCGTATTGCGTTGTTTATGAAGGACGTCAATGAAGAGTTGTGGAAACTTGGCGTGTCTGCAAAGACACAGCACAACGAAGCGGCTCCAGCACAACACGAACTTGCGCCAATCTACGCACAGTGTAATGTTGCGGTTGATCACAACCAGTTAGTGATGGAGACTTTAAAACAAGTGGCGTATCGTCACAATTTGCAGTGCTTATTGCATGAGAAACCATTTGCAGGGGTAAATGGTTCTGGTAAGCACAACAACTGGTCTTTGACGACAGATGATGGCATCAATATGTTAGACCCAGGAAAGACACCACATAGAAATATTCAATTCTTATTGGTACTTACTTGTATCTTGAAAGCAGTAGACAGACATGCGGAACTTCTTCGTGAGTCTGCAGCTGATGTGGGAAATGACCACCGTCTTGGTGCAAACGAAGCGCCACCGGCGATTATTTCTGTATATTTGGGAGCCCAACTTGAAGATGTGTTGACACAGCTTATCAATACTGGTTCAGCGACTACAAGTATTAAGCGTGAGAAGTTGGATACAGGTGTTAAGACGCTTCCAGATTTCGCAAAAGATGCAACGGACCGTAACAGAACGGCACCACTTGCATTTACAGGAAACAAATTCGAATTCCGTATGGTTGGATCGAGAGACTCGGTTGCTGCATCAACAATCGTACTCAACACGATTGTGGCAGAGGCATTTAGTGAAGCATGCGATGTGTTGGAAAATGCAGAAAACTTTGATTTGGCACTTCATGATTTGATTAAGAAATATGCTGCAGACCACCAGAGAATCCTCTTTAGCGGAAATGGTTATTCGCAAGAATGGGTAGAAGAAGCTGCGAGACGTGGACTTCCGAACATCAGAACTATGGTGGAAGCAATACCGCATCTTGTAACAGACAAGACAGTTAACTTGTTTGAAAAATTTGGCGTATTTACAAGAGCAGAATTAGAGTCTCGAGCAGAGATTAATTATGAGACTTATGCAAAAGCGGTAAATATTGAAGCAAGAGCTATGATAGATATTGCAAGTAAACATATCATTCCAGCTGTGATTAAGTATGTGACATCTCTTGCTACATCGATTAATCAAGTGAAAGAGGCTTGTGGCGATGTAAGTGTAGATGTACAACAAGAGTTGCTTGCAGAGTCATCTAAATTACTCACAGATACCAGAAATGCGCTCAAAGAATTAACCTTGAAAGCAGATTTGGCAGCAGCTATGCCACATGGAAAAGAAAAGGCAGAGTTCATCTTATATGAAGTAGTGCCAGTGATGGAAAGCTTAAGAAAACCAGTTGACGAATTGGAAATGATTGTAAATAAAGAAATGTGGCCAATGCCTTCGTATGGAGATTTATTATTTGAGGTATAATAACAGAAGAGAACTTCACAAAAATTGAAGTTCTCTTTTTTGATGCATATAAACGGTAAAAAGACCAATGGGGGAGCCATCGGTCTTTTTGAGGGGAGTATAAATAATTAATAAGGGGTGTAGAAATCTCTTTCTACAAGGCAAAGTATAATACAGAAAATGGAAAAAAGCAAGTTAAAAAATTAAAAAAAACTAAAATGCATAAAAAAATCAAGGTTCGAGATAATAAAAGATGTACCATATGAAAAATAGGAGGGTAAAGTGATGGATACAAACAAAAATATGAATAACAATTCAAACAAAAACGCAAACAATTCTTCTAATAATTCTTCAAATAAGAATATGAACAAGAATTCAAATTCAAACAACTCAAACAACTCAAGCAAATCAAACAAAAATTCTAGCAACAACTACTAGAATCCAGAAGGAAACCTCATTGTGAGGTTTCCTTTTTGGTTGACATAAAGAAGCGAACCACGTAATATAAAAGGGTATTACGCAGGGGGAATATTATGAAAATGATGGAACTTATTGCACCTTGCCATTTTGGCTTGGAAGCAGTTTTGAAAAGAGAAATACTAGACCTTGGATATGACATTGCCAGCGTGGAAGATGGAAGAGTCACATTTTATGGGGATGCGGAAGCAATTTGCCGAGCAAATGTTTTTCTTCGAACAGCAGAGAGAGTATTGTTGAAAGTTGGTTCTTTTAAAGCAACAAGTTTTGAAGAACTTTTCCAAGGGACAAAAGCAATTCCTTGGGAGAAATATATCCCGGTAGATGGAAAGTTTTGGGTGGCGAAGGCGGCGTCTGTGAAGAGTAAGCTATTTAGCCCTTCTGATATTCAGTCGATTATGAAAAAAGCTATGGTCAATCGCATGAAGGACCACTATGACATTGAGTGGTTTGAAGAAAATGGAGCCTCTTATCCGATTCGTGTGTTCTTGATGAAAGACATTGTGACAGTGGGAATTGATACATCAGGCGTGTCGCTTCATAAGAGAGGGTATCGACAATTGTCGAGCAAGGCGCCAATTACAGAGACTTTGGCAGCGGCACTCATTATGTTGACACCTTGGAAGAAAGATAGAATTCTCGTGGACCCGTTCTGTGGATGTGGCACATTTCCGATTGAGGCGGCTATGATTGCAGCTAACATTGCGCCGGGGATGAACCGTTCGTTCTTGGCAGAAGAATGGACTAACTTAATTCCGAAGAAACTTTGGTATGATACCATCGACGAGGCGAATGAGATGGTGAATGATGATATCGAAGTCGACATTCAAGGGTATGATATCGATGGTGATGTAATTAAGGCGGCTCGTGAAAATGCAAGAGAAGCGGGCGTGGAGCACCTCATTCATTTCCAAGAGCGTGCTGTGAAAGATTTGCGTCATCCAAAGAAATATGGATTTATTATAACCAACCCTCCGTATGGGGAGCGTTTGGAAGAGAAAGAGGCATTGCCGCCACTTTACCGTGAATTTGGGGAGAGTTTCCAAAAGCTTGACAGTTGGTCTGCATTTATGATTACAAGTTATGAAGATACGGAGCGATATTTTGGGCGAAAAGCCGACAAGAATCGCAAAATTTATAACGGAATGTTAAAGACATATTTTTACCAATTTAATGGTCCGAAACCACCGAGACCAAAGAAGTAGGAGAAAGACACATGGAGAAAAAGATTATCTTTGCCACAGGCAATGAGAATAAAATGAAGGAAATCCGCATGATTTTAGCAGATTTGGGGATGCCGATTTTGTCGATGAAAGAGGCGGGAATTGCAGTTGATGTGGAAGAAAATGGGACAACTTTCGAAGAAAATGCCCTCATCAAAGCCACAGAGATTGCAAAAATGACAGAGAACTGTATCGTTCTTGCGGACGATTCGGGATTGGAAATTGATTATCTTAATAAGGAACCAGGAATTTATTCCGCTAGATATGCAGGTGTGGATACATCTTACGACATTAAGAATCAGATGCTCTTAGACCGTTTGGCAGGTGTGCCGGATGAAAAACGTACAGCTCGATTTGTGTGTGCTGTTGCGGCGGCATTTCCAGATGGAAGCACTGAAGTGGTTCGAGGAACGATAGAAGGAATTATCGGACATGAAATTGCCGGGGAGAATGGATTTGGTTATGATCCAATTTTTTATCTTCCTGAGTACGGATGCACGACAGCAGAACTTTCACCAGAAAAGAAGAATGAGCTTAGCCATAGAGGAAACGCACTTCGGGCTATGCGAGGGATTATGGAGAACAAATAATGAAGGTTTTAATTGTCAGTGATACTCATGGGCGTCATAGCAATTTGGAAGAGGTACTGGAACGAGAAGGCTCAATTGACATGCTTCTTCACTTGGGAGATATCGAGGGAGAAGAGTGTTATATAGAAACAATTGCCCAGTGGCCATATCATATGATTGCTGGAAACAATGATTTGTTCTCACACCTTTCTAAGGATAAAGAAGTAAAAATTGGGAAATATAAGATATGGATGACCCATGGACATAATTATATGGTAAATATGAGTACAGAGCGTTTGCGCGCGGCAGCGATGTCTCGTGGGGTTGATATCGTCATGTTTGGCCATACACACAAACCGTACTTGGATTCAGAAAGTAAGCCAATGGTTATAAATCCAGGAAGCATTTCTTATCCTAGACAAGAGGGGCGTAAGGCCAGTTATATAGTGATGAATTTCGATTCCAAAGGGGAGGCCGAGTTCGAGTTAAAATACCTCTAAAAAATATTTGTAAAAAAATAAAAAAAGTTGTTGACATTTCCAGAGGCGCAATATATAATAAGTCTTGCGCTGCGGAAATGGCGCAAAAATTGATAACTACGGGGTGTGGCTCAGCTTGGCTAGAGCGCCTGGTTTGGGACCAGGAGGTCGCAGGTTCGAATCCTGTCACCCCGACTCTGAGCGGGTGTAGTTCAATGGTAGAACACTAGCCTTCCAAGCTAGATACGTGGGTTCGATTCCCATCACCCGCTTTTAAGATGAAAATCTTAATTGAGTCCGTAGCTCAGCTGGATAGAGCAACGGCCTTCTAAGCCGTAGGTCGAGGGTTCGAATCCCCCCGGGCTCGTTTATATGGTGGGTATGGTGCAGTTGGTTAGCGCGCCAGATTGTGGTTCTGGATGTCGTGGGTTCGAGTCCCACTACCCACCCTTTGTTTTATGAGAGTAAAACAAAATTTACAATTTAATGGGCTATCGCCAAGCGGTAAGGCACAGGACTTTGACTCCTGCAGTCGATGGTTCGAATCCATCTAGCCCAGTATGGAGCATTAGCTCAGTCGGTAGAGCACTTGACTTTTAATCAAGTTGTCCGGGGTTCCAATCCCCGATGCTTCATTAAGAATGGCATCATGCGAAAGCATGGTGCTTTTTTTACGTCAAGGAAATTCCTACGGAAACTACCTATTTTTTTAAAATAGTTGACGCTCTCCATACTTTCCACCATAATAATCATAGAAACAGATTAAGGAGAGTGATTATAGGATGAAACCACTATTTAAACATAAATGTCTAGGGCTACTGCTTAGTATGATTCTTTTGATTTCTTCTATATTATCTGGTTGCGTAATGCCGATAGAGGATGGTGCACAGGACTATATATCAAACAATTCATACGAATCAGTGCAAGAAGAAAATCAAGTAGCAGAATCAGACGAAACGACTGCACTGGATGGCGTCAACGAAGATGGATCTTACACGTCCAAAGAAGAAGTGGCGGGTTATTTACATAAATATCAGAGATTGCCAGGTAACTTTATTACAAAGAAACAAGCT
>JAZOWZ010000025.1:0-25704 GCA_045659485.1 Faecalimonas sp.
GCATCAAAACCAACCCATTCGTCACCTTCTTTGAAATCCATAGGAGCAAAGTCAGTAATACCTACAACAAGTACGCCTTTGTCTTTCACATATTCCAAATCTGTCATTTCCTTTTTTTCTCCAGCTGTTCCACAAGCTGCAAGTCCTAGTACCATAACGATACTTAACATAAGTGCAATTATTTTTTTCATAATATAACTCTCCTTTGTTTTTAGTACTTTCTAATATTAGCGAATTAGCAGACTAAAGTCAAGAGTTTTTTTGAAAATAAAAAAATACGTTGATTATACCGAAAATATAACCAACGTATTTTAAAATCACAATATTTTATACAATACCTTGAGCTGTCATTGCATCCACTACTTTTTCAAATCCAGCAATATTAGCACCTACTACGTAGTTGCCTTTAAAACCGTATTTTTCTGCTGCAGCTGCTGCATTGTGACAAATATTAACCATAATTCTTTGAAGTTTTTCATCCACTTCTTCAAATGTCCAGCTAAGACGCTCGCTGTTTTGTGACATTTCAAGTGCACTTGTTGCTACACCACCAGCATTTGAAGCTTTACCTGGTGCAAAGATTACACCATTTTCTTGTAAGTAGTGTGTTGCTTCTAATGTTGTAGGCATGTTCGCACCTTCAGCCACTGCTGTAACACCATTTGCTACTAATGCTTTTGCATCTTCAAGAAGAAGTTCATTCTGTGTTGCACATGGCAATGCGATATCAACTTTTACAGTCCATACGCCTCTTCCTTCATGATACTCTGAGTTTGGACGATATTTCTTATATTCTGTAAGTCTACCACGTTGTACTTCTTTGATTTCTTTGATTGCTGCAAGGTCGATTCCCTCTGCATCATAAACCCATCCGTTGGAATCACTCATTGTAAGAACTTTTGCGCCAAGTTGCATTGCTTTTTCTGCTGCGTAAATAGCAACATTTCCCGAACCAGAGATCGCAACTGTCTTACCTGCAAGTTCAATTCCTGCTAAATCAAGCATTTCTTTTGTAAAGTATAATAAGCCGTAACCAGTAGCTTCTTTTCTTGCCAAAGAACCACCGTAACTTAAGCCCTTACCCGTAAGCACGCCTTCATAAATATTGCGGATACGTTTGTATTGTCCGTACATATAACCGATTTCTCTAGCTCCTGTACCGATATCTCCAGCTGGAACGTCAGTATCAGCCCCAATATGTCTAAAAAGTTCTGTCATAAAGCTTTGGCAGAATGCCATAATCTCTCTATCTGATTTTCCCTTAGGATCGAAATCAGAACCACCTTTACCACCACCAATTGGAAGTCCTGTCAAAGAGTTCTTAAATGTTTGTTCAAATCCTAAGAATTTAATAATTCCTAAATTTACAGAAGGATGTAAACGAATTCCTCCCTTGTATGGTCCAATCGCACTGTTGAACTGCACACGGTATCCTTTGTTCACCTGTACTTGTCCTTTATCGTCTACCCATGGAATACGGAACATAATAATTCTTTCAGGCTCTACTAATCTTTCCAAAAGAGCTTCTCTTCTGTACTTATCTTCGTTTGCTTCAATCACAACACGAAGTGATTCCATAACTTCTTTCACTGCCTGATGGAATTCTGGTTCTGCCGGGTTTTTCTTTTCCACTAATTCAATAATCTCATCTACGTATGACATATTGTTTTCCTCCTAACCTTTTATCTTGAACAGTATAATGCTTTATCATAATAAAGTCAACAAAAAAAATACATCAAAAAAGCATCCTCAATAACAAGGATGCTTCTTGATTCATTTTAATAATAGCCCATTGCTGACATTCCTACAATGAAAACAATATAAACAATCCAGAAAATAGCACCGAGTACAGTTCCTACAATACCAAGAATAAGACCTGTTTTTGCTTTTCCTTCTAATACTCCTACTTTCGACTTAGAAATAAAAGCCAACACGATTGCTGCAATCGAGAAAGGACCTGCACATGTTGCAATACCTACGATACTTGCAATCATAGAGATCAATCCGAATACATCAGTTTTCTTTTCTTCTACAACTGGTTCTACTACTTCTTCTGTAAAATTAGGTTCAAAATTTTCCATAACGATACCCCTCCATATATTTTTATTTAACATAACACAATCCGACAAATTTGTCAAAACTAGTCTTCTATGTTATAACTATATATATTTATTTATGAAGAATTAGGAGCTTTTAGATATGTTTTTCACCAGAAAACAACAAGGGTATATTTTTTTTACAGTAAACGGCTTATTCCTACTTACTCTACTTGCTTTTCCGTTTTATAGAGATTACTTGGCCGCTACTACATTGACTTCTTGTAAATTTCACATCGTAACTGGTCTGTATTGTATGGGTTGTGGTGCCACTAGGGCTTTCAACGCACTGATTCACTTCAAATTATTAAAAGCGCTTCAGTACAATCCATCCATCCCAATAGGTGCGTTTCTTTTTATTATTTATGAAATTACAATCATTTTCTATCTCATAAAAAGAAAACCTCGACCAGTACTTATAAAATCCTGGATGATTTGGACTTTTTTCGGTCTTTGGCTCGCCTATACAATCGTCCGCAACATCCTATTGGTAAACGGAGTGGACATCGTATTAGGTACCGGTCTTTAAACGCAAAAATACCCGCCATCAAGCGGGTATTTCTTTTTTCTTATTCTTCTACTACATCTCTCATTGAGAAGCTGATTCTCCCCATCTTATCTTTTCCAAGGCAAACAACTTTTACCTTATCCCCTAATGTAAGAACATCTTCCACTTGTTTGATTCTTTCCTTAGAAATCTTAGAAATGTGTACCATTCCTTCTTTTCCTGGTGCAAATTCGATAAATGCGCCGAATTCTTTGATGCTGATTACTTTTCCTTCGAATACCATTCCAGCTTCGAAATCTGTGACGATTGTAGCAATCATCTTCATTGCTTCTTCCATCTTTTCTGCATCTGTTCCACAGATAGATACTGCACCATCATCTGTAATATCAATCTTAACACCTGTTTGTTCAATAATGGCGTTGATTGTCTTACCTCTTTGTCCAACAACATCACCAATCTTAGCTGGATCAATTTGCATAGACTGAATCTTTGGAGCGTATTGTCCAACTTCTGGACGTGGCTCTGCGATTGCTTTTGCCATAACTTCATCTAAGATGTATGTTCTTGCTTTCTTTGTGCAAGCAATTGCTTCTTCAATGATTGCGCGTGTTAAACCGTGAATCTTAATATCCATTTGAATAGCCGTGATACCTTTGTGTGTACCAGCTACCTTAAAGTCCATATCTCCAAAGAAATCTTCTAATCCTTGGATATCTGTAAGAACTAAGTAGTCATCATCTGTATCTCCAGTTACAAGACCTGCTGAGATACCAGCAACTGCTGCCTTAATTGGAACACCTGCTGCCATAAGTGACATACTTGATGCACAGATACTTGCTTGTGATGTAGAACCATTTGATTCAAATGTTTCTGATACTGTACGGATTGCATATGGGAATTCTTCCTCACTTGGAAGTACTGGAACCAATGCTCTCTCTGCCAATGCACCGTGACCAATTTCACGACGTCCAGGTCCTCTTGATGGCTTTGTTTCACCAACTGAGTATGCTGGGAAGTTGTAGTGGTGCATATATCTCTTAGAAGTTTCTGCTTCATCAAGACCATCTAATTTTTGTGCTTCAGATAAAGGTCCTAATGTTGTTACTGTACAGATTTGAGTCTGTCCACGTGTAAACATTGCTGAACCATGTACTCTTGGAATAAGGTCTGTCTCAGCTGCAAGTGGTCTGATTTGGTCGATCGCTCTACCATCTGGACGTTTGTGGTCTACTAAGATCATCTTACGAACTGTTTTCTTTTCGTATTGGTAAAGAGCTTCTCCTAAGATTGCCAACCATTCTTCATTGTCAGCAAAAGCTTCTTCTAATTTTTCTCTGATCACACGGATGTTTTCTTCTCTTACTTGTTTTTCGTCTGTGAAAACTGCAACTTCCATTTCTGCTGGAGGTACAATTTCTTTCATTGCTGCAAACAATTCTTCTGGAATTGCACAACTTGTGTATGCGTGTTTTTCTTTACCACATGCTGCAACGATTTCATCGATGAATTTGATTACTTCTTGGTTCACTTCGTGTGCTGCAAAGATCGCTTCAATCATTTTTGCTTCTGGAACTTCATTTGCACCAGCTTCAATCATAATTACTTTTTCTTTTGTAGAAGCAACTGTTAATTGCATATCAGAAATAGCTCTTTGTGCTGCATTTGGGTTAAATACAAATTCTCCGTCGATAAGTCCAACTTGTGTTGTTGAAGTTGGTCCGTCAAATGGAATATCAGAAATTGCTGTTGCAATTGCAGAACCTAACATAGCTGTAAGTTCTGGGCTACAGTCTGGGTCTACTGACATAACCATATTGTTAAGAGTTACATCATTTCTGTAATCTTTTGGGAACAATGGTCTCATTGGTCTGTCAATTACACGTGATGTAAGAATTGCATTCTCAGATGCTTTTCCTTCTCTCTTATTGAATCCACCTGGGATTTTACCTACTGCGTACATTTTTTCTTCATACTCAACACTCAATGGGAAGAAATCGATTCCTTCTCTTGGTTTTTCAGAAGCTGTTGCTGTCGATAACACAACTGTGTCACCGTAGTGCAATAAAACTGCACCGTTTGCTTGTGCTGCCACTCTTCCGATATCTGCACGAAGAGTTCTTCCAGCTAATTGCATTTCAAACTGTTTAAACATATTTATTCTCCTTTTCATTGTATTGCCGAGTTGTCCGAAACTACTGAAAAACCAACCAGATTCCACTGATTATCTTTTCAGTGGTCTCGGCTCGTCAACTCAGCCCATAATCTTAGATATTGTATCACACTTTTCTCCGTCTTGCAAGTTCTATACTCATAAATAAAAAGTGATATTTTCAACTAAGAAAATACCACTTTCTACTCTATTCCATATACTCATCTGGAAAATATGCTCGCGTACAAGCCACTCTTCCGCGTTCATCTTTGACTGTAATGCGGAAATACCCCCACTTTGGATCCACGTCAAAGCTTGTTTCTGTCACCATCTCATCATTTTCCGCCAATGTAGAAAATGCCACTCTCTTGTCGAATTTAATCGAAACTTGGTCTGCTGCCGAACATTTTATATGAACCTTTCCATCTTCTATATATAGGTCATAAATTTCCGGACCGTTGGAAGCATACATATCTCCATTTAGAAGCGATGAAGCCACTTTACTATATTCCAACTCTTCTGCTTTAATCATCGTCCACGCCAGTCCAAGACCTCGACTGCCTTTATTATCTGGCTCTGCATAATGATTATCATCTCCGCCAATCGCAAAAATGCGTTTTCCTGCCTGTAACATCTCATCATACACACGCGGCGTATAATCCTCATGTCCACACATAATGCCACTTCCATTAAAAAGTTCAAGCGCATGCAGGTTTTCATAATTCGCATAATATGTATAATCTTCTCTCGACCAACCCACGTGATTCAACGTCACAAAGAATCCTCTATCTCTTGCAATCTTAGCCACCTCACTGATACACTCTGGCGTATAATCGCGAACATAATCTGGATCTTCTTCATGAAATTGCACCATATCGCGATAATTCACTGCATTTCCAAATAAATAATGCTCGCGATGCCATACTGGATGCTTCACGATATCCTTATCCAATGCAATAAAGCACATATCACAGCGTCCCGTATTTAAAATCGGGTTGTTCCCGCGCCATGCAATCCATTCCATTTCAAACCCATTCAACGCCAAAAACTTATCGTCCGTCAAATCGTTGTGCGGGATAAAAACATCGTGGTCAGTAAATGCCACAATATCATAACCATTTCGGGAATAAATCTCTTTGATTTCTTCTGGTGTTCTGGTTCCGTCAGAATACATCGTATGATTATGTAAATTTGCTTTATAAAACTTGCCCACATTGGGCAAAAGATATTTTCTCATACTCTTCTCTCCTCCAACCATTTATTACACCAAGTCTTCTGGAAAATATGCATTGGTACATGCACGTCTTCCTTTTTCGTCTGTAATAACAATTCTAAAGTTTCCCCAATCTTTATTGAAACCAAATGTAACTTCTGTAATCGTCTCACCTTCTGGAGCAAAAAGTCTCTGACCCACTCTGTGCTGCGAATGGCAAATCACATGTACTGCCTCCGAAAACTTCACATACAGCTTATCATCTTCCACATACATCTCATAGATTTCTGGTCCTTCTGTTGAATAGAAATGACCATCCTCCATTGCTTTTGTAATCGTTCTATAATCCAATTTATCTGCCTTAATTGTCGTCCATGCAAGACCAGAATCTGAGTAGCGAGAATCATCTGGTGCCACATTGTGATTTTCATCACCGCCAACACCGTAAATTCGTCTTCCAGCATTCAAAATATCATCATATACACGCGGATTAAAATCATCATGTCCCATTTGAATGCTGCTGCCATTAAACATTTCAATGGCGTGCATACCATCATAACGCGTATAGTTCATATATCCTTCCCTTGAAAGAGTTGGGTGATTCAAAATCACATAAAATCCTTTTTTTCTAGCGGTCTGCATCAAATAAGAAATACATTCTGCCGTATAACTTCTCCGATAATTGGTCTCATTTTCATCCGTTTGAATGAGCGCCTTGATTTCCTCACGAATATTTTCTTGATATAATCTTCGATGCCATATCGGTTGAAAAATGGTATCGGCATCCAACGCGATCAAACTGAAATCACATCTTTTTACCTCATAGTCCTCGTGAGCGCCATATGTGGAAACCACATCAACTTCCATGCCATTCAAAGCCAAAAACTTATCATCGGTCAATTCGTTATGCGTAATAAATGCATTATGATCTGTGAATGCCACAATAGAATACCCTTTTTTCATATAAAGATTTTTTATTTCTTCTGGTGTCTTTTTTCCATCTGAAACCGTTGTGTGGCAGTGCAGATTTGCTTTGTATAAGGTTCCGCTTTCTGGCAAAAGATACTTTCTCATAAGATGTCCTCCTCACACGGATTTTTATGTTTTCTACTAACATCAATCATACCATAATGCCCCTTAAATTCAATAACTTTTTCCCTTTTCTTGCTATTTTTATCGTCTCGTGTTAAGATATGCGTTGGAAGAAAACCACGGAGGTATTGAATAAATGATTAGTACAAGTAATGTCACTTTACGCGTAGGTAAAAAAGCATTATTCGAAGATGTAAACGTAAAGTTTACAGAAGGAAATTGTTATGGTCTTATCGGTGCAAATGGTGCCGGGAAATCCACATTCCTCAAAATCTTATCTGGAAAACTAGAGCCGACAAAGGGTGAAGTTATTATTAGTCCTGGCGAACGTCTCTCTTTCTTGCAACAGGACCACTTTAAATACGATGAATATCCTGTTTTGGATACCGTAATTATGGGAAATCGTCGTCTTTATGAGATTATGAAAGAAAAAGATGCTCTGTATATGAAAGATGATTTCACAGAGGAAGACGGAATCAAAGCAAGCGAATTAGAAGGCGAATTCGCTACAATGAATGGCTGGGAAGCAGAATCCGATGCAGCTTCTCTCTTAAATGGTTTAGGCATCGATACAGAATTACATTACAAATATTTGAGAGATTTAACTGGTCCTGAAAAAGTAAAAGTATTGCTTGCTCAAGCATTGTTTGGAAATCCAGACATCTTGCTTCTTGACGAACCTACCAACCACTTGGATTTGGATGCAATCGCTTGGTTAGAAGAATTCTTAATTAACTTTGATAACACTGTTATTGTGGTATCCCACGACCGTTACTTCTTAAATAAAGTGTGTACGCAAATTGCGGATATTGATTATGGAAAAATCCAATTATATGCTGGTAACTACGATTTCTGGTATGAATCAAGTCAATTATTGATTCGTCAAATGAAAGAAGCAAATAGAAAGAAAGAAGAAAAGATTAAAGAATTACAAGAATTTATTTCTCGATTCAGCGCCAACGCTTCAAAATCAAAGCAAGCGACTTCTCGTAAGCGTGCATTGGAAAAAATCGAGCTCGAAGATATTCGTCCTTCTAGCCGTAAATATCCTTACATCGACTTCCGTCCAAATCGTTCTATCGGTAACGAAGTTCTTTCTGTAGAAGGACTTTCAAAAACCATTGACGGTGTGAAAGTGTTAGACAATCTTTCATTTACAATCGGACGCGAAGACAAAGTTGCCTTTGTAGGCGGCAACGAACTTGCCAAAACAACTTTATTTAAAATCTTGATGGGTGAAATGGAACCAGACGAAGGAACCTACAAATGGGGAGTGACAACCACACAGGCATACTTCCCGAAAGACAGTACCCACGAATTTGACAACGATGACACAATCGTAGAATGGTTAACACAATATTCCGAGGAAAAAGACGTGACATATGTCCGCGGTTTCCTTGGCAGAATGCTCTTCTCTGGTGAAGATGGTGTCAAGAAAGTAAAAGTTCTTTCTGGTGGTGAAAAAGTACGATGCCTTCTTTCAAAAATGATGATTTCTGGTTCAAACGTATTGGTTTTGGATGAACCAACTGACCACTTGGACATGGAAGCAATCACAGCGCTTAACAACGGATTAATCAAATTCCCTGGCGTACTACTCTTCGCTTCCCGTGACCACCAAGTTGTACAAACAACTGCAAATCGAATTATGGAAATCATCCCTGGTGGTAAATTGATTGACAAAATCACAACATACGATGAATATCTCGAAAGCGATGAAATGGCTAGAAAACGTCAAGTTTACACAACAGATAATCGCGAAGAAGATAATTAAAATAGTCCTTGGACAAAACGAAAGGATGTGGCTTCTTATGAAGTCCACATCCTTTTTAATTGTAATATACCATATTTCTTTCGTTTTCCGCTTGAAGATCTTCATCTGACATATATCTTCTATATACTGGTTCCAACAAATATGTCGCTAACAACATATACAGTGCTGGCAGTACGAAGATTGTTGGTAAATACAGCCAAAAGACAATAGCTGTCACTACCAAAAGTAAGAGCAGTAAAAACGATACTCCTATATGTCTGATTGAGATTAATAAACAATTCTTCAAAATAATTTTCAGCTTATTTTCAAATCTTGCAATATATGAAAAAACAAAAATTGCCCATGGCAAAACAATCAATCCTGTGATTACGTTAAAAATAAGCAACGGTTTTGAAACAAGTCCTTCAATAAATCCTCCAAAATACAAATAAATATTTTGGATAACAGCTACATAAAAAATTATCAAACCAAGACCTACTATAATTCCTTGTTTGAAATTGTCTTTGAATGAATGCCAAAACTCTTTTAATATATGACTTCTGTTATGACGAAGCACTTTATTCGCAGTGTAATATAATGCACATGTTGCCGGTCCCATTGTTATAATAGGAAGCGAAAACACAATCCACAATACACTTAAGAAAAAGCTATCCACTATCTTATTCAAAAACTGAATCAGTGGACTTTCATAACTAAATAACCCTGCCATATTATTTTACCTCCGTATTGGTTAAATAAATAAGCCCACCAGTGCATCAACGCCTGGCGGGCTTTGATATCTAAGAATTAGTATCCTACTTTTTCCCAGCACTCGAATGGTGCAGCAAGTTCATCACTAACTAATACTTGTGTCTTCATTAATTGTAACATAGAACTTGGAACTTCTGGTGTTACTGGTCCGTGAAGTACAAGACGTGATGTCATTCTTTGCCATGATGAGAATGTACCATTTGTCATAAGTGCATGAACTTCGATACGTTCTCTTGCATTCTTAACGTCAACTGGTCCAATTGTAGCAGCACATGGTGGTACAGCTTGGATATATCCTGACTGTCCAAATACACCGTGAAGTGAGTTTTGAGCTACTGTCAATGGATGTAATTTCACAAGACGTGCTTCCATATTTAACCATTCTTCAATTCCTGCTTCTCCTGTTGCTTGTGGGAAGAATTCTGGAACTGGATCGATGAATGCCATATGACCTGTCCATCCTGGAGATGAAGAACAGATATCCGCTCCACCTTCACCGATTTCTGTGATCATTTTTGAGTAGTATCCAATGTTTTCTGTTGTTGGATAGTGTACGTTTTCTAATGGCATACGTAATTTTGGATCGATTTGGTATACGAAGTATTTAAGCATTGAGTGTGCAAAACCAGCTTCGTATGTTTCTGGAGCGATACGTCCCATATCATCTGCCCATTCATCCATAGCAAAGATGTGTAAGTTTCTACAATCTACTTGGAAGTAGTTGATAAGTTGAGCAAGAGGAATGTATGTATCTGGCTCTGGGTTTCCAAGAATCATTGTGTATTTTTTACCAGCTTCAGAAGCAGCTTTTAATCTTGAGAATAATGTAGCAATCAATACTGGATGTGGATTCATCATAACTTTGATGTTGAATTCAGGATGATGCCATGCCTCTCTTTTTTCTAATTCTGTTCCGCTCATTAAGCGAAGTTTTTCGCAAAGTTCTCTGTCTTTAAATGGTACGTAATCAGCACACTTAAAGTCAAATTTCGTTGCTGGATCATAAATAATGTCCTTCATGTTTTTGTTCTCCTTCCATTGGTTACGTTTTTTTCATTTATTAAGACGCAACAGACATATCTACTGTTGCGTTCATAATCTTTTCTTAGCGTAAATCTGCTAATAATTTCTTACCTTCTTCAATCATAGTCTCTGCAACACCTTCTTTGAAGAAAGAGCTTCTCGCCTCATATCCGCCTTGTTCGTAGGCATCCTTCATTGGGAAGTAACCTTGGCTTCCATTTGTCATACATGTTGGAAGCACCAAATCCCAACCTTCTGTCTCTTTTAAGCCTTTTCCAATTCCCATAAATGGTTCTCCTGGAATACCCACAAGTGCAACGTTACCGATTGCAATACCACTAAGAACCATATCATAATATTCCGGTCCATGTTCTAAAGCAACCATACGTCCTGCTTCTGCTATAACTGTTGTGAGCATCATACCCTCATATGGCAGTTCACTATCTTTTCCTGCATTATGTAAATCATTGATGCGATGTGCTTCTGCCATTTGCTCCGGTTTTGGCATATTGGATGCAATCTTAATTCCACGTCTGATACATTTCAACGTTTCCACATCTTCAAATTTCACCTTGTCAAAAATCTGCAACACGCCACCTGTGATAACTCGTCCCATGTACTCTGCGTGCTTATATCCTCTTGCCACATCATCAAAGTCATTGAACATATCATTGAGATAACCGCCTGTCGGATGTACATTTACGTGATTGATATCGCCTTGTGCACCATTAAATACAATACACTTTGTTCCATCAAGCACTTTTTCCACAGTTCTTCTAGCAAAACCTGGCCAGTCTGCTGAAACCTTACAGCCCCCTACCGTATCTGGATGATCACCAAAGTTCACATACACGAGGTCATCTGCGCCTTCACGTTTAAAACGAAGCACACTTACATTGTCATCAATTTCACCGATTGGTTCTAAGATATTCGGATTATTCACGCCCGGGTTTGTCTGAACACTTCCATCTTTCATACGGAAACGACGAACAAAGGCGATATTCGGTGCCTTCCCGATTCCCCAGCCCATCTGTGCAGGTTTTAAATCTTCCAAAGCCATCCGTGCCACATCTGCCATCTTGTGGTAGATAGTCTTATAATATTCTTGCTCTAAAATATTTTCTGAATCTTTTAAAATATATGGTGTTGTATGGCTGTGGGTAGCATGAATATAGATCCCCTCTTCCGGAACACCGGTCATTTCAGAAATGTGTTGTCTAAAGTCTGTTGCCGCATCTACTTTTATCCCCAAATTATCCAACGAGATAAGAATTGCCTTCTCAGAATCACAAGACAATGCCAATGCATTAATTTCCAATTCATCTAGAACTCCTTCTACATGGCGTGGCACAAAATAACCATCCATATATATTCCCATCATTGGAGTTACATTTACACGACTAAACCCAGCATATAATTTGTTCATATCCAACACCTCTCCTGCTATCACTTATGTTTTGTTTCGATATGCTTTCAATTTGTTACGTTTCACATTATATAAATCATACCATGACAATACATGCGTGTCAATGTATTTTTCCCCTTCCAGCTAGCGATTGACAAGCATTTAAAACAATTATAAAATCATTTTAAAGGATAAAAAATGGTAATAATTGACGGAGGGAAAATATGGATATCTTCGAAAGAAAACAAAAGATTCTAGAGCTTCTTCATAGAGACGGGAAAGTAAGAGTAAATGAATTGAGTGCACTGTTTGACATTTCGGATGTTACCATTCGTATGGATTTAGCGGATCTAGAAGCCAAAGGTCTTCTGTCCCGTGTGCACGGCGGAGCTGTGAGTTCCTATAAAACCTATTATAATATGAGTATGCAACAACGTATGTCCGCAAACCAAGAGCAAAAACAGGCAATCGCGCAGCACATTGTAAGTATGATTGAAGAGAATGACACAATTATGCTAAACGCGGGAACTACTACTCTTACCGTGTTTAGAATGTTACCAACCAACATGAATCTAAGCATCGTAACAAACTCCGTTGCAATTGCGTTGGAAGCCGGCACCATTCCTAATTTCAATGTAGTTCTTCTTGGTGGTTCTATCAATTCAAAACACCAGTTTATTTACGGTGACGAGGCAATTGCCCACCTTCAAAAATATCACGCAGACAAATTGATTCTCTCTGTCGATGGTATTACGCCTGATAATGGATTGACTACTTTTTACAATCGTGAAGTCGAGTTAGACAAAGTGATGTTATCTCACTCTGCGACTAGAATCATCGCTGCCGATTCTACAAAATTAGGACGGACAGCTTTCGCAAAAATTGCAGACATTACCGAAGCCGACTATATTGTTACAAACAAAGATTCTTCTGCTACAGAAGATCTCGAACAATTAAAACAGATGATACAAAATGTTATAACCGTATAAGTTATTGACAACAAAACGAAAGCATTATAAAATTAATTCGAAAGCATTCGAAAGTATACGCTTTACTATAAAAAACAGAAAGGTTGTGGAAAATATGTACAGTGATTTTAAAATCAAACCGCCATTTTTTGAAGTCGGACCAAAAGCTTTTCTTTACGGCGAAGGCATGCTCAAATTGGCAAAAGTAATCGACAAAGTTGCTATGAAATATGATGTTGATGTAATTGTTACACCACAATATACCGATATCAGTTTGTTAGCTAATAATACGGAGCGTATCCTTGTGTTCGCACAACATATGGATTACCTCCCAGTAGGAAGAGGACTTGGTTCTGTGCTTCCTGAAGCTGTAAAAGCAGCTGGCGCTGTAGGTGTTATGTTAAACCATGCAGAAAAGCCACTTACACTTGATGAAATTGAAAAAACAATCAAACGTGCCGACGAAGTAGGGCTCGCTACTATCGTGTGTGCTGATACTGTTGAAGATATCATCAACATCGCAAAATTAGGACCAAACTTACTTGTTGCAGAACCAACAGAATTAATTGGAACAGGACAAACAAGTGATGCAAACTATGTAACACAAACAATTGAACAAGTACGTGCTATCAATCCAGAAATCATGGTACTTCAAGGTGCCGGTATTTCCAATGGACAAGACGTATACAACACCATCAAACTTGGTGCACAAGCTACTGGTTGTACAAGTGGTATTATCAAAGCCGCAGATCCATATGCGATGGTAGAAGAAATGCTGTATTCACTACGCAAAGCGTGGGATGAATTACATAAATAATTTTTTATTTCAAGGAGGAAAACAACATGGAATTTAAAGTAGTACAAAAAGAAATTCAATTACAATCAAGAGGATGGATTCCAACATTCCACGACATTTCGAAAGAAGTTATGCAAATCGCTAAAGAATCAGGAATCAAAAACGGTACTGTTTCTGTAGTATCTCACCACACAACATGTTCAGTAATGGTTCAAGAATGTTCACATGATATCGATACATTTGACTTAGAATACTTACAACATGACTTACTTGACATTATGAGAAAAATGATTCCAGATTTCGCTGAAGAAGGACAATATCGTCATCCAGGACCACTTCATGCACAATTTGGTCGTTGGGTTGATGAACCTGGTAACTACACAAGTATGAATACAGACGGACACCTTCGTTCAGTATTCTTCGGAAGAAGCGAAACAATCACTCTTAAAGACGGTGTGTTAGATGCTGGTGAATTTGCTCACATCTACTTCATCGACTGGGATCACGTACGTGCTCGTAAGAGACAAGTTAACGTTACTGTAATGGGAACAACTGATGATGTTGAAGATAGAAAATTCAACAACGGTGAAATCGTTGATACAAATCACATTTTCACAGAAGAAGAAAAAGCTTATGACTACCGTTACACATTGCAATTAGACGGAAGAGATAAAAAATAATATTTGAGGTTGATATGAAATATTTATTAGGCGTTGACGTTGGTACTACTTCTCTCAAAGCAGTGCTTTTTGATGAAAATACCAACCCAGTAAAAACAGTCGTAAAAGACTATACACTTAACGCTACAGATAATATCGTGGAATTTCCAGCAGAACAATATTTTGTATTGTTCTCAGAAGCTTTAGAAGAAATCTCAAAAGACTATGATGTATTTGCACTGAGTATTGTTACTCAGTGCGAAACTTTAATTGTGACAGATTCTGAAGGAAAACCATTGACAGACGCCATCGTCTGGTTGGATAACCGCGCTGTAGCAGAGGCCGAAGCCATTGAAAAACATTTTGGAACACAGAAAGTATACGAAGTGACAGGTCAACCAGAAATCATTGCTACATGGCCTGCAGCTAAGTTGCTTTGGCTCAAAGAAAACCGCCAAGACATTTGGCCAAAAATTGACAAGATTTTCTTATTAGAAGATTATTTATTATATAAATTAACGGGAGAATTCGTTACAGAAAAAACTCTCCAATCTTCTACTATTTACTACAATATTCACAACGACTGCTGGTGGAAAGAAATGCTTGATTTTATCGGCGTATCCGAAAATCAACTTCCACGTCTTTGTAACAGCGGTGAATTAGTTGGAGAATACAAAGGTATTAAGATTGCAACAAGTGCTATGGATCAAGTTGCTGGTGCCATCGGTGCTGGTGTTGTAAAACCAGGAATCGTAAGTGAGATGACAGGTACTACTATGGCAGTATTTGTTCCAACTGACAAAGCACCAGAATATACACCTGGAAGCAAGATTCCTTGTCATATGAACTATGATGGTAATTATGCATTGCTTATCTTCTCTGCCACTGCAGGAATGGCACTCAAATGGTTCAAAAACAATCTTTGCGAAGATTATTCATTTGACGATTTAAACAAGTTGGTAGAAAAAGTAGATGCAGGAAGTAATGGTCTTACATTTTTACCATATCTTTGTGGCTCTACAATGCCAAAATATAATCCAGATGCGAGAGGTATCTTCCACGGATTGACATTGGAACACACACGTGGTCATTTTGTTCGCAGCATTATGGAAGCCGTTTCCTCTATGCTCAAGAGCTATTTAGACTACCTTGGTGTAGATTGCGATGAAATTCGTTCTATGGGTGGCGGTGCCAAGAGTGATGTTTGGTTACAAATCAAATCTGATATGTGCGACAAACGTATCGTTACATTAAAGAACGATGAAACTGCATGCCTTGGTTCAGCAATCCTTGCTGGTGTCGCTGCCGGTCTTTTTGAAAGTGTTGAAGAAGCATGTAAGAAAGCAGTTATCATTAACAAAACATACACACCTAGCGGAACTGATTATACAGACTGCTATCAAAGATTTGTAAAATTAGAAGACGAAAACGTGTAATATAAAAAGGAACCTTTCACAGGTTCCTTTTTTCGTATATCTTTATGAACGAACAAATACTCGCATAATATTTTTAACTACTTGACGAATCAACGCTGGTCCATTTTCCATCGCATATTCTAATGTAATTGGTCCGTTTGCAATACTAAACATTGCACTGATTCCACAATCTAAGAGTGCCTCACTATCTTCTTTTACACCTCCGCCGATTGCGATTACTGGTACATTCTGTTTTTTTGCGCGCATTCCAATTCCGTAAAGAACTTTCCCACATACAGACTGTCCGTCGATTCTACCTTCTCCCGTAATCACAAGATTTGCATCTTGAAGTTCTTTTTCAAATCCACAGACATCGAGAACAATATCAATTCCCGCTGCAAACTTCGCCTTACAAAACGCAAGAAGTGCAAATCCAAGTCCTCCTGCTGCTCCTGCGCCTGGGCATACCGAAAAGTCTTCACCTAGAACTTCTTTGCTTACATCCGCAAAATGCGAAAGTGCTTGATCTAATTCCTCTACCATCTCTGGCGTTGCACCTTTTTGTGGTCCGTAAATATACGAAGCACCTTCATGCCCAGTTAAAGGATTTGTTACATCACAAGCTACAACAATCTCTGTGTCGTAGATTCGCTTGTCAAATTGGCTTAAATCAATGATTTTAAGTTCAGCCAAGCTTCCTCCACCCAGAGGTAATTCCTCGCCTTTTTCGTCTAAAAACGAAGCTCCCAAGGCATTTAATGCACCTGCTCCACCATCATTGGTTGCAGAACCACCAATTCCGATAATCATCTTCTTGACGCCTCTATCCAATGCATCCTTCATCAGTTGTCCTGTTCCGTAAGTTGTAGCAAGCAACGGATTTCTTTCCGCAACCGGTACCATAGGTAAACCCGATGCCTGTGCCATCTCAATCACCGCAGTTTTCCCATCTTCGATTGTGGCATAGTATGCTTCTGTCTCTGCTTTCATCGGCCCACAAACCGTCACTTTATGGATTTTTGCAGGCACACAGCTTGCGATTGCATCTACTGTTCCTTCTCCCCCATCAGCGACTGGCATAAGGACTGTTTCTATAGCAGCATCTACAGAATGAACTGCTGCCTCTATGTTTTTCGCTACATCCAGTGCCGAAACGCTGCCTTTAAATGAATCTGGTGCTATAATGATTTTCATTGAATCACTCCTAGTCTTCAAATACTTCCTTCACTTTATCCATAAAGCCCTTTTTCTTAACCTTTTCTGCTGGCTTTTCTGCTTCTTTTAAAGAATTTCCTGTAAGTGCATCGAACTTACGTAGCAATTCTTTTGCCTCTTGACTTAATTTCTCCGGTGTTTGAATCACCAAAGTTACATAATGGTCCCCGCGAATCTTCTTGTCACGAAGAGACGGAACACCCTTGTCCCGAAGGCGTACTTTTGTACCAGTCTTTGTTCCTGGTGCTATTTCGTATAAAACATCTCCATCTACGGTCTTAATTCGCACATCACCACCCAAAGCCGCTTGCGCATAACTAATAGATTCCACTGACAATATGTGCATATCCTGTCTTTGGAAATGACTATCTCTAGATATGGTCACTTCCACAAGTAAATCTCCTCTTGGACCACCATTCACTCCCGGCTCACCTTTTCCTCGAATACGAATGCTCTGTCCATTATCAATACCCGCTGGAATTGTAACAGAAATCTTCTTCTTACTTGCAATATATCCACTTCCGCCACAATCCGAACATTTCTCACGAATTACTTTTCCTGAGCCGTTACAATCTGGACATGTTTGCACATTTTGCATCGTTCCAAAGAACGATTGTGTTGTGTATACCACTTGTCCACGTCCTCCACATTTTGGACATGTTTCTGGTGATGTTCCTGGTTTCGCACCGCTTCCCTTACAGGTTTCACAAGGATCCTTTATAACAACTTCCAGTTCCTTTTCACACCCTGTAATCGCTTCCATAAAAGAAATACGAACGCCTTTTCTAATATTTGCGCCTTGCATTGGTCCATTGTAGGCACGTCTTGAACGACGACCTCCACCAAACATATCTCCAAAAATATCTCCAAAGATATCTGTGAAATCCATTCCACTAAAATCAAATCCACCGAATCCGCCTGCACCTCCGGCGCTTGGATCAAAAGCAGCATGGCCAAATTGGTCATACTTTTGCTTTTTCTCTGGATCGCTCAAAACTGCATATGCTTCTGATAATTCTTTGAATTTTTCTTCTGCTTCTTTATCTCCTGGATTTGCATCTGGATGATACTTCTTTCCCAAGGCCCTATATGCTTTTTTAATCGTGGCCGCATCGGCATTTTTATCTACACCGAGGACCTCGTAATAATCTCTTTTTGTTTCAGCCATAACTATTGCCTCTCTCTTTTCATAAGGAAGTTCTGCGAAACAAAAGTTCCGCAGAACACTCTAACTCAGATTAAATTTCCTTGTAGTCTCCATCTACTACATCATCACCATTAAATCCTTCTGGTGCTGGACCTGCTTCTGGCGCTGGTCCTCCTTGTGCTTGCTGTGCAGCTGCTGCTTGCTCATATACCTTTGTAAAGAGCGCCTGTGCATCTGTCATCAATTTTTCTTTTGCTGCCTTAATCTCTTCCACATCTGCTTCTGTCATTGATTCTGGAGTCGATTTTGCAAGGATATCTTTCAATGCTTGAATATCTGCTTCTACAGTTGCTTTTTCTGTAGCATCAATCTTATCTCCAACTTCGTTCAATGCTTTTTCTGTTTGGAATACCATAGCATCCGCATCGTTTCTTGCATCGATTGCATCTTTACGCTTCTTATCTTGCGCTTCGAACTCAGCAGCTTCCTTCACTGCTCTTTCGATATCTGCATCTGACATATTCGAACCAGCTGTGATTGTAATGTGTTGTTCTTTACCTGTTCCCAAATCTTTTGCAGATACATTTACGATACCATTTGCATCGATATCAAATGTAACTTCGATTTGTGGGATTCCACGTGGTGCTGGAGCAATACCATCCAAACGGAATTGTCCTAATGTCTTATTGTCTTTTGCAAATTGTCTTTCACCTTGTACTACGTGAATATCTACTGCTGATTGATTGTCTGCTGCAGTTGAGAAGATTTGGCTCTTCTTAGCAGGAATTGTTGTATTTCTTTCAATCAATCTTGTAGCAACACCGCCCATTGTCTCAATTGACAATGAAAGTGGAGTTACGTCAAGCAATAAGATATCACCTGCACCTGCATCCCCTGCAAGTTTACCACCTTGTACAGAAGCACCTAAAGCAACACATTCATCTGGATTCAATGATTTGCTTGGTTCTTTTCCTGTCAATTGTTTTACTTTATCTTGAACTGCTGGAATACGTGTTGAACCACCTACCAACAATACTTGACCTAATTCTGAAGCAGAAAGTCCTGCATCTGAAAGAGCTCTTTTTACAGGTTCTGCTGTTCTTTCTACTAAATCACTTGTAAGCTCATCAAACTTCGCTCTTGTAAGGTTCAAATCTAAGTGAAGTGGACCTGAAGCATTCATGCTGATAAATGGAAGGTTGATATTTGTAGTTGTAGCCGTTGATAATTCTTTTTTCGCTTTTTCAGCAGCTTCGCGAACTCTTTGAAGAGCCATCTTATCTGCTGATAAATCAACACCATTTGCACCTTTGAAATCAGCTACAATGTAGTCTACGATTTTTTGGTCAAAGTCATCTCCACCAAGACGATTATCTCCGGCTGTTGACAATACTTCAATAACACCATCACCAATTTCGATCACAGATACATCGAATGTACCACCACCTAAATCGTATACCATAATCTTTTGTTCTTTCTCGTTGTCCAGACCATATGCAAGCGCTGCAGCTGTAGGTTCGTTGATGATACGTTTTACATCAAGACCAGCAATCTTACCAGCATCCTTTGTTGCTTGACGTTGCGCATCGTTAAAGTAAGCAGGTACTGTGATAACAGCTTCTGTTACTTTTTCTCCAAGATATCCTTCAGCATCTGCTTTTAGTTTTTGAAGAATCATAGCTGAAATCTCTTGTGGAGAGAATTTCTTATCATCAATTGTCACTTTGTAATCTCTACCCATTTCTCTCTTAATAGAAGAAATTGTCTTGTCTGCATTTGTAACTGCTTGACGTTTTGCAGGTTCACCTACTAAACGTTCTCCTGTCTTTGTGAATGCAACAACAGATGGTGTTGTTCTAGCTCCTTCTGTATTTGCGATTACTGTTGGCTGTCCACCTTCCATAACGGCTACACAGCTGTTTGTTGTACCTAAGTCAATACCAATAATTTTTCCCATTTTAAAATCCTCCTTAATTAGCCACCTTTACCATACTGTATCTCACTACAGAATCACGGTAGGTGTATCCTTTTTGAAATTCTTCTACTACTACATTTTCACCCACGGTTTCGTCTTCCACGTGCATCACTGCATTGTGAAGATCTGGGTTGAATTCTTGACCAACTGCTTCGATTGGCTTTACACCGACACCCTCGAGCATGGTCATCATTTGTTTATAAATCATTTCCATACCAGTTACAAAAGCATCTTCTTTTTGTTCTTCCGGAACAGCCGCCAAGCCTCTTTCAAAATTATCCACTACCGGAAGTAATTTTTCGATGATATCTTTTGCTCCAATCTCGTACATTGCAGATTTCTCTTTTTCTGTACGCTTACGGAAATTATCGAACTCAGCCATCTGTCTTAACAGTTTGTCTGAGAGTTCTTCAATCTTTTCATCTCTTTCATCTTTTTTCTTTTTTGTCTTCTTTGTCTTCTCTTTGGCAGGTTTTTCTGTCTCTTCGCTTACTTCTTCTGTTTGAGCTTCAACAGTCTCCTCTGCCACTTCTTGATTCTTGTTTTCTTCCAACAGATTCGTCCACCTTTCTATTGTTCTCTATGGAAAATCTCATCCAACTCTGTCATCAAAGTTTTCAAAGTCTTCATAACATGTTCGTAATCCATTCGCTTCGGTCCAATAATACCGATGGTACCTTGCATTCCCTCTCCAAGCTCGTATGTGGCTGTCACCACGCTACAATCTTTCATAGACTGTACTGGCGTCTCCTGACCAATGTATACTTGAATTCCGTGATTTTCTTCTTTGGAAAGTGTCTGTGTTACAATCTCTTGCAACAACTGTTTCTCTTCGAATGCATTGATAATCTCTTGTGCGCTTTGATTGTCACTTAATTCTGGATACTTGAATACGTTTGTCGCACCACTTGTGTAAATCTCCAAATCTTCTGGCTGAATGGTGTTTGCAATGGCATCAAATACATCGCTAATAATCTCGCTGTGGATACCTGCTTGCTCTTTTAATCTCGCAATCATTCCAAGATTGATTTCTTCAACCGACAATCCTGTTAACGTTGTATTTAACAGCATGTTTAACTTCAACATAATCTCATTATTAAGAGTTTCTTCAACCGTCACAATCTTATTCTTAATAATGTTACCTTCCATCACAATGACTGCAATGAGTTGATGTTCATCTACTTGCGATAGTTGAATAAACTTTAATTTATTTCGATTATAAGATGGTGCCGAAACCATCGTTGCATAATTTGTGTTGACCGCCAATACTTTTGCCGCTTGCTTTAAGATTTTATCCATCTTATCAGCTTTTTCCAGCATCTGCTCACGCATCTCAATGACTTCTTGTTCCTTCTCGGCCATTAGCATATCTACATATAATCGATAACCTTTGTCCGAAGGAATTCTTCCCGCCGAAGTATGAGGTTGTATAATGTAACCCAAATCTTCCAGGTCTGCCATCTCATTTCGAATGGTCGCAGAACTTAGATTCAAATCTGTATATTTAGAAATGGTTCTTGAACCAACTGGTTCTCCAGTCTCTAAATAGGTCTTGATGATGGTTTGTAAAATCTTTAATTTTCGCTCATCTAATCCATGATTTAGTTCCATACATACCTCCTTCTTTTCTTTATTAGCACTCTTTTCTTTTGAGTGCTAACATCTACGTTATTAAGATAACACTCTCTTCTTTTTTTGTCAACTGTGTTTATATTTTTTTTAGAAATAAAAATATCTAAAAATGCCTTGGACAACGTTTTGTCATCCAAGGCATTCGTATGATTCACTATACTTCTTTTATGATTACTTTTGCTCTCGCTTCATCAATAGAAAGTTCTTCCATCAATTGCTTTATTATCTCTTCTTCACTAGCATTGTATTTTCTAGCCGTTCGCACAATTCCTTCTGCACGTCCTTCCTCAAACGCATCCTCTCGCTCCAAACGGATATGTTTTTCTTCATCATATTCATATATACTCATACTCTTCGCCTCCGCTCGATTCCTCTCCAAAAACTCTCGCAAAATATCCTCTTCAATGCATTCATCAATTGTTCTATCTACTGCTTCCTCTATGCTCATCGTCTCTGCATATACTCTCACACGATGTACATACTCTGCATAATCTCCCAGCGTCTTGCAAGCCAATAGTAATTCTTTATTATGCCCAACATTGATATTCAGCACATCCACACATAATTCTAAAGATACCTCTTCATCCCGCGTCATATACGCATCCGAGAGCTTTATCTTTTCTCTTTCGGGGCGTTCCTTTCGTCCATTATAAAACACAATGAACTTAGGTGCCGGAATCGGAATAATCTTAGTGCCATAGATATTCTTTCCCACTATCATCTTCTCATACAAATCTGAAAGATAAAGCAAGAAACGTAGTGGCAAATTGGGATTGTAGGTGGACTGATGTTCATACAGAGATAATCTTGAATCAATAATGAACGACAAATCATTCTGCATAGACATATAAATAGCATTTTCCAGTGTATTGATAGTCAAAAGTTCCGGATCCTGATAGTTTCTTTGTCCCACCGCATTATACAGTTGTAACAGCTCCTTCTTGTCCTTAAAAATCATCGTAAACATTCTGGACTTATAGTCATTTTTGACAGAGTGCCCTTCTGCCTTTTGTGTCATACACATATACATACCTCCTTGTGCAATATTGCAGGAGGTCTCTTTTCTCTTTCTAATACCTCGCTGCTTTTGTTAATAAGTGAATTTGAAAAGCATTGAGATCTCATTAGAATTGAAAATAGATAATCAGACACGGCTATTGCCATATGATTCTTAGAACTATAATGCTTTTTTAGAGTGTAACATATAAAACAAGAAATCGCAATGCCTAAACATTGCGATTTCCATCTTTTTTAAATCTTAATTCAATTGTTATTAAAACGCTTTTAAAACTGGTGTACTTCCTGATACATCTTTCCAAGCTGTTGAACTTGGGAATAATGTTGCAACATCTGTGTTTTGAAGTTCTGTTATTGTTTTGGCTGAGCTGTTTACATATGTTAAATTAGCTCCTGCTCCACTTGTTGTAGAACCTATAATCGGAGTAATTGTAGTATAACAGTTTGTCATCTTACCTGAAGTTGTTCCTGTATTACCAATGAATCCACCTACATAAAGTGTACTTGGAGTTTCAATTGTACCAACTGCCAAGCAGTTTGTAAAATTATAATCTGCTGTATTATTCAACCATCCAAAGAATGTTCCTAATCTTGCATAATCTGCTCTTGCACCAGTAACTTTACCTGTGAACAAGCAATCTGTCATATCTACTGCTCCACGTTGTTCATGTCCGCCAACAAATCCAGATGCACTGTATGCGCTACCTTTCATGTTAACTTCTCCTGCAAACCAGCAATTTTTAATTGTAATTCTTCCGTTTGCCCAGTTCTCGTTTGCTCCTACCGCCTTGTCAGTATAAGCACCCTTATAGTAGCCGAGGAAACCACCCGCATTATTAGCTGTTGATTCAACAATTGCATTCGAGTAGACTTTTTCAATTCTAGTAACTGTTCCATTACCAACCAAACCGACTTTTCCTGCACCTTTGATATAGCTATCAACCAACTTGAAGTCTTCGATTTCAACACCAGTAACAACTGTACCAAACATACCAACAGAATCTGTTGTTGCATTTACATAAAGACCTTTGATTGTGTAACCTTGACCATCAAACTTACCTGCAAATGGTGTTGTTGTATTTCCAAGTGGTGTCCATACGCTAGAAGGAGTTGTTGTTCCTGCTTTCCAAGCTGTCAAAGTTGCTGCATCCACATCATTTAATGTGATGTTTGCACCTAACTTGATTGTGATTCCAGCAAAGTTATTTGTCTTTGCAAGTTCTGCAAGTCCCATTAACTGTTCTGGTTTTGTCAATGTATACTCTTTGGCAGTTGGATTGCTTTCATACCAACTTGTATCAACTTTCTTTGTAACGCCTTCTGTTGGTTGTTTTTCTAACCACCACTCAGCAAATGTTGCAAGGATTGGTGTTCCTCTATCTACTGCATTGAAGTATGCATCGTCTACCCAAGCATTTACTGTTTCGCCAGTTAATTTAGGGAATAATGTTTCTTCGTTTGCAAAAAGTAAGTCCTCACGTGTCATTAATGTAGACGCATCATATGTCACTTTTGTACCATAATTAGTTGCGTAACTAAATACTTTGCTATTTGTAGTGTATGATGTTGTAATTGTAGCTGTATAACCCGTATTTACATATCCGAAATATGCACCAAATACTGCATCGTTTGAAGCAACATCCGCTACTACCAAACAATTTTTAATTACTTTTGTCTGTCCCCAACTATGCCAACCATAGAATCCACTCACTTTTGTCTTTCCAGTTACACTTCCAGTAGACAAACAATTTTCAAAAGTAATCTTAGGACGATTTCCAGCAGCATCCTTATTATCACTACCTACAAATCCACCCACAGCTCCTCTGCTTCCGGTTGTTTGAACAAGTTCTCCGTCAAACCATGAGTTTCGTACGTATAACATATCGCTATTTACCGGATATGCTATACCAACAAATCCACCTACATAATTTGCTGTACTAGTAATATATGCATTCGTATATACATTTTCGATACTCTTAAATGAGCCCTGACCAATAAGTCCAATAGCATCTGCTGTTGTTTTCATATAACTGTCAGCAAGTTTGAAATTCTTGATAATTGCTGCATTTGTAACTCCGAAGAATCCAGCGGCATTTGTAGTTGTGTTTAAATAAAGACCACTAATTGTATGTCCTTGACCATCAAATGTTCCAGCAAACGGTGTTGTTTCACTTCCAATTGGTGTCCAAAGATTTCTAGCAACTCCCGTACCATCTTTCCACAATTCTAATATTTCTTCATCTACTGCATTAAGTACAATATCTGCACCAAGTTTAATTGTCTTACCTTCAAATGTTTTTCCTTCATTGCTTAATTTAGCAATTCCTAAAACTTCCGAAACTTTTGTAAGTGTAAACTCAGTTTCTGAATCCTTATACCAGCTTGTGTCAATTCTTTCCAAAAGACCTTCCGTTGGTTGTCTATCTAACCACCACTCAGCAAATGTTGCAAGGATTGGTGTTCCTCTGTCTACCGCATTGTAGTATGGATCCTCTACCCATGCATTTTCTGTTTCATTAGTCAGCTTAGGGAATAATGCTGTTTCATCTGCATTCACAAGTTCTTGTCTTTCCTTAAGGCATCCAGTTGGAGTTGTTCCACTAGAAACCTTGCCTGCTAACGCCGTACCTACACCATATGAATTATTCATCGTTAAGCTGCCAGCATTCGTAGCTATATTTCCAAAATATGCTCCTTTTGCAGTTGCGCTTCCTGCTGTATCGGCGACACTCAAACAGTTCTTAAACACCCATTTGTCTGGGTCTCCTGAAGACCATCCGGTACTCACCCATCCGACAAATCCACCACTGTTAGCAGCACCACCTGTAAGTGTTCCCGTGCTTAAACAATTGTTGAATTTAGCTTCCAAT
>JAZOWZ010000026.1:0-26054 GCA_045659485.1 Faecalimonas sp.
ACAACCAATTGTTGGGGTGGTACTACAGCAGGAACAGATTATACTATAGGTGGACAGTCTCACCTTAGCGGAACTGCAAATATTAGAGGAAAGCAAGGATTTTCGACAAAAGAAATGAAGGGTAGTACGACTGTTCAAGACGGTGAGCCTGCTATTACACTGGTAATTACAGTTAATAATGGTTTGTTGAGTGTGTATGAAAAGGATACACCAGACAACGTGGTTACGGTACAATTAGCAGATTCCTATGAAGGAGGAACAGTATCGTTGTATACACAGCACAACAATTCATCCTTTAAGGCATTCTCAATTGAAAAATATGCTGACCCAGAGATTGATCCATATTTGATGAAATTCGATAATTTGGATTTGTCTACATTAGAAGGATGGACGTCTCGAATCTATGATACCGAGACGGGTGAGTCAACACCGGCTGAAGATATTACTGAACAATGGTTTACAGGAATGGATTATCCAGATAAGGTTCCAAATTGGAATACTGCATTTGCTCATCGTAATAATCCGGGATTGAAACCACGAGTTCTTACAAACGAAAAGACTCCATATATCCTGACAAGTGCGAACAATTATGAGAATTTCGATTCATACTTCACTTACTATCAACATAGTGTACGCTACGGCATGATTATTGGCGATAAAGAGTCATATCCAACTGAGGTTTCAGATTCTGCCGTATATGTATACATACACGGGTCACAAAGCTCTGGATATGAACTTCGTGTCACCGGTGCTGTTGATGTGGAATCAGGAATCTTAATAGGTGCAGAAACAGGAGAAATATTGACATCATCAGATGCGGTGAGATTACCTTTAAATCAATATGGATTTGCACCGGAAGCTGCTTCAGCAACTCTAACTACAACTGTGCATGTAAAAGTGGAAGATGGGGTATTAACTGCTTCGGTAGATGACATAGAGGCTACAATTCAGGTGAATTTGGCATCTACATATGTACATGGAGGAATCTCTTTGGTTTCAACAGGTAGTGCACATGGTGGATTTAAATATTTACGTGTAGAAGAATTAGAAGAGACAGAATTACCAGAAGCAGGAGAGGCTTCTTACACAATGTCTTCAAAAGATGAATACGCGGTAGTTAGAATCAACAAGGAAGTAGCATATAGCGCATTCAAAGCAGATGTAAATTATGATGAAACAAAATATGAATATGTAAAAGCAATCTTTGGTAACGATAATTATCGAATCAATGGTGCAGGAAAGAAAGTACTCCCATCAGCAGATGGAAAAGTAAGTGTTGAGGCGTATAGCAATACTGCAGATACATATGTGGACTTGTATTTCAAAACAAAAGATGGAACAGTGGCAAGTGATTTCAACGGATTCTCCGTAGATGCTGAAAAGATGTTTGCTGTTGGCGGAAAAGAAATTGCACAAGTTACAAGTTCAATTGCATTGGAACAAGACCATGAGAAAGATAACAAAGTAGATATCGTTGACTTGGTATATGCAAAGACAAAAATTGGTGATGCAGAAGCGGCTGAAACTCGTGAAGTTTTAGTTGGTAAGAATGCAGTATCTTCACTATTTGGAAAATCAGCGTTATTCCTTGGGGATTCAATTATGAATTCAGTAACAGACAGAATGGGCTGGTATGGAAGATTAGCATCATATGGAATGGATTGTGATGAAGTGGCGCAAGATGGATGGGCACTCACTTCAGGAGCTGGAAGAAATAGAATTATCTCGCAATTCCAATATGCTGATGCTAATAAAGCATATGATTTCGTTCTGTTAGAAGGTGGCGTAAATGATATTCTCATTAGCGAAGATTCAACGAGTTCATACGCAGCTAATATCAGCTGGGGCGATGGAGAAGAGAATATCACTCTTGATACAACAGCATATGACGATACAACAATTGCAGGTGCGATGCAAGAATTGATTGTTGAGACACAACAACGCTATGGAAACGCAAAGATTGTCTATATCATTAACAGCGAGTTTGGTTCTGATGCAGTAGATAAGGCAAGATTTGTGACACTTGTGAAAAAAGTATGTGAAGTACATGGAATTGAATATGTGAACTTGAGTGATACAGATGCATATCCAGAGTTAGAAGTTATTAATGATGAGAATCATGCCAACTTTAGAGAGTATATGGTAGATAACATTCATCCAAATGCTAAGAGTTATGATTTAACAACACCAATCGTTGCAAGAAAGATGGAGGAGATATTTCTCCAAAGTAAATGGAGAGCACGCGTCTATGTTGATGCCATAAATGGCAACAATACAGGCGATGGCAGCGAGGAAAATCCGTACAAGTCTATGAGTTATGCAGTAAATAAGGTAGGCAATGGCGGTGAGATTGTTATTCAAGGAACTTACACCTATGGAACCGATGGCTCCATAGGTGTCAAAGGAAAATCTGTGACTGTAAGCGGAGGTACACTAGACCTTAGCAAAACAACAACATTTAACATTAAGGGACCAGTTACATTAAAAGATTTGAATGTGAAGGTGAGTGACAGTGGTTCTATCTATGCGAATGGTAATTATTTTACGGTAGCAGAAAGTGTTGAATTTGATTCAAGACTTGGTCACATTTATGGTGGCGGAAATAAAGTGACAGTAGATTCTACGCATATGGAATTGAAGGCTGGTATTTACAGAGAAATCTACGGTGGTGGATTCCAGGCAGAAGTGCAAGGAGATACCAAACTTTATTTGGGTGGAAACATCAATAAAGGCATTGATGTATTCGCAAACGACCATGAACTTGCAGATGAATACTGCGTGTATGGCGGTTCATATAGTCATGGTGTAGAAGGAGATACAATCATTGAATTTAATGGCGAAAATGCAGTGGCAGGATTTATCTATGGTGGTGGAAATGGAATATACGCAAGTGTAGATGGAACTTGCAATGTGACATTAATCAATGGTCAAGTATTCAGCCTTTATGGTGGTTCTTTAAATGCGACAGAATATGCACATCGCACAACCGCAGCAAAAGTGGTTATGAAGGACGGAAAAGTAGAACAGATTTTTGGTGGTTCTGTAGGTGCTAACTTTACAGGAAATACGGAAGTTCTTATTCAAGGTGGTACTGTTACAAGAAGAATCTACGGTGGCTGTTATAATATAACAAATAGCGATGCAAAGAACATAAACGCTATTCTCAAGCCATTTGAAACTGCCGAAGATTATTACGTGGATGGAACGGCCACAGTCATTATTGAAAACATCAATTATACACATACGTCTTCTTTAGATAATGTAATCAGCGCATGTAGCCGTAATACCAATAATCACGCAGAAGAAACAGGCGTTTTGAAGTTCAAGACGCAAGCATTATATGACAGCTTGGAAAAGTATATTGGAGATGATTCTTATACAAAGTCTCCAGGATACGATGAACTCAAGATAGGAGAATAACGAGGAGGCAATATCTATGAAAAAAATAGTTGCTTTATTGATGGTACTCATCATGACATCCGCATTATTTGTAGGATGTAAAGGTGGAGAAGGCAGTAAAGATGGCGGAAATGCCATTACAGTGAATAAAGATGTAAAAGGAACCATTACGGTAGGAGTTAACTCTTTCCGTAACTCCGACTTTAATGCTTTGAATGCAGCATTTAAAAAAGCATTCCCAAATGTAGAAGTAAAACCAGTGTTGTTTGAAACAACATCAGACGATGCATTGGAGTATTTGACATCTATGGCTATGGCAGGAAAGGAACTGCCAGACATTATCTTTGATGATGCTGGTCCGTTGCCAACATATATCGCAAATGGTTGGGTGTATCCTCTTACTTCTTTAGTAGAAGGAGATAAAGAGTTTGATAAAGTTCCTGACAATATCAAAAACAATTTCGTTTACAACGATAATATTTATGCTTTAGGACAAACATTACACAGCAACGTTGTTGTAGTGAATGAAGATTTAGTAGAAGAAATGAACCTTGACCTTCCAGAATATGATTGGACATGGGATGAGTTCAAAGAATTTATCAAAGCATGTACAAACTCTACATATTCAGGCGTAGAAGATCTTTCACGTCAATATAACTGGATGCCAGGTGCAATGACAGAGGGATGCTCAATTACTGGATACGAATATGAAAGCAATACATTCAATCTTGAAGCAGTTCGTAAATATGTAAATTATTATGAAGAAATCGCTAAATTAAATGGTGTTGATGCGAACACATTATTTACAAACAAAGAAGGCGATGGTTGGGATCAAAAATTTGGTGATATCTCAGGAACCGCATTTGACGCAGGAAAAGTTGCATGTATTTTTGAAGGAACTTGGTCTTATGCAAAATACAATGCTAAAGACTTAGATTTCAACTGGGATATGTATCCGATTCCACAGGTAACACCAGGAAGAGTGCCAATTCACGTTGACTATTGCTGGATGACAACAAGCGTTCAAGAAGAAAATATGGAAGCTGCTTGGGCATTCTTACGTTACGTAACATACAGCAAAGAAGGAAATATTGCCCGTTTGACAACTTATGATGAAGATCATATTTCAGCAGAAATGAGTAGAGCTTATTATATTCCAACAACAACGGATGAAGACGTAATTGAAAAATTCAAATCATTACCATATGTTACAGATGGCATTCTTTATATTTACGAAAATTATGATAAATCTTATGCAGGAGATCCTGAAAAGTTTATTCCAAACTTTGAAGATGTAGAGTATCCGGTAGTGGGAAGACTTGCTTTTGAATCTGTAACGGGAAGAGATAATTTCTCTGCAAAAATGAAAGAAGCAGAAAAACAAGCAAACAAAGAAATTTTAGAGTACAAAGAAATCTTTGAAGCAGCACTTGCTAAATTTGAGAAAGAGTTTGCAGCATCTAAGAAATAGCATTATAAAAATCTAATAGTGGCAGGGGCTCTAGGTAGCCCCTGCGATTTACATTGAGTTTGAAAATATCAAATGTTAAAAGCATTGTTTATATAGAGAAAAAACAGGGAGAACGATTATGAATAGTAGTGTGGATAAGAAAATTGATGAATTGTTGCAGAGTATGACACTCAAAGAAAAAATCGGACAATTAAACATGGTGTGTTCGCCATCCATCGGTTCCAATTTGGACCGAATGAAAGAGAAGATTCGCAATGGAGAAATTGGGTCGCTTATTTTGGCAACTAGCTCAACTGCTGGTAACGACCCGCAGGAAAAAGTTGATACAGCCATCTGTAATGAACTTCAGAAAGTTGCGATTGAGGAAAGTCCACACGGAATTCCATTGATTTATGGACGAGATGTCATTCATGGACACGGGACGGTGTTTCCAATTCCGCTTGCAATGGCAGCAGCTTTTAATGATGATTTGGTAAAAAAAGCATATCGTTGCACTGCAGTAGAAGCAAGTTCATTTGGGATTCATTGGACCTTTGCGCCAATGATTGATTTGTGCCGTGATCCGCGTTACGGAAGAATGATTGAAGGACCGGGGGAAGACCCGTTAGTAGGGAGACATATGGCAAGAGCCATCGTAGAAGGATTCCAAAATGGAGATGTGTCAAAAGAAGATTCTATGGTGACATGTCCGAAGCATTTCGTAGGATATGGTGCATCAGAAGGCGGACGCGATTATTACCGCACTGAGATTTCGTCTTATAGTTTATATAATTATTATTTGCCTGCTTTTAGAGAAGCAATTGAAGCAGGGGCAGATACGATTATGTCCTCATTTAATGATATTAACGGAGAACCAGTTTCTGGAAGTCACTATTATATGACTGAAATTCTAAGAGATTATTTGGGATTCGAAGGGTTTGTAGTATCTGACTGGGGAACGCCAGCACGACTTTTGAGACAAGGTGTGGCTAGAGATGAGAAAGATTGTACAGAACTTTCCATTAATTGTGGCGTAGATATGGATATGTGTGATGAGTTCTACATCAGAAATATGGAAGAACTTGTAAAACAGGGAAGAGTGTCAATGGAAACGATTGATACAGCAGTTCGCCGTATCTTGAAGGTAAAATTTAAAAAGAATCTTTTCGATAATCCATATTGTAAATTGCCAATGGTTGACCGCAAACCGCATTTGGAGTGTGCGAGAGAATTGGCGGCAGAATGTATGGTGCTTTTGAAAAACGAGCAAAATGTATTGCCGCTTAAGAAAGATATGAAGATTGCACTTCTCGGACCATTTGTGAATGAGAGACGTGCGCTCAATGGTAGCTGGTGTCTCGAAGGACGAGCAGAGGAAAATGCGACCATTTACGAAGCGATGGTAGAAGCAGTGGGAAAAGAGAATGTGAAAACCATTTCAGACCCAACTGGATTATATGATGATTCTGTGCGTGTGATGTATGAATCCGATGTGGTTGTATTAGCGCTTGGTGAAAGTGAAAAGGTAACCGGTGAGAGAAGAAGTATGGCAGATATTACACTCTCTGTCGCACAACAAGAACTGGTTCGCAAAGCAAAATATTCTGGAAAGAAAGTCATTGGTGTATTCTTCTGTGGAAGACCACTTGCCATGGAAGGTGTGGCTGATTTGTTGGATGGTGTGCTCTATGCATGGCATTCAGGAAGTGAGACAGCAAGAGCAGCATGTGACTTGTTATTCGGGGATAAAGTGCCAAGCGGTAAGACTGCGATTACATTCCTTCGCAATACAGGACATGTGCCGATGTATTATAATATGTCGACCAATGTTTACAATGGTTACTATGGAATTCGTACAGAATTCAGTTATGAAGATAGTTTGGCAAGACCGTATTATCCGTTTGGATATGGATTGTCTTATACAACATTTAACTATGAAAATATGCAATCAGATTGTGAAAATATTTCCCTAGATGCATTGAAAGCAGGGAAAAAAGTAACAGTTTCTATCGATGTGAGCAATGTGGGTGACTACGACGGAAAAGAAGTCGTGCAACTTTATATTCGTGACGTTGTCGGGAAATATATGAGACCACATCGTGAACTGAAAGATTATAAGAAACTTTTGTTCCAAAAGGGAGAAACAAAGAAACTTACCTTTGAACTTGGCTGGGATGAACTTGGTTATTACTTGCCAAATGGTGAATATGTAGTAGAAAAAGGCGAGTTTGAAATCTATATTGGAACAAATTGTATGGCAGAAAATAAAGTGACACTTGAGGTTGTGTAGGGAGACATAAAAATGAGTAAATTGTTGATTGGTTGGGCAGAAGAGAGTATCGTGCCTGAGAAAAAAGTGAGTTTAGCAGGACAATTTTTTGAGCGCATTTCTGAGTATGTGGAATCAGAAATCACAGTAACAGCCATGGCAGTGGAAGCAGATGGCGAAGAGATGATTATGGTATCTGCAGATGTAATTAAGTGTGAAGAAGCATTACTTGAGTTGGCGCGTGCAAAATTTGATGCATTTGGTACTGGTGTAGATGCGAAAAAATTGATGGCAGCAGCTACCCATAGTCATACGTCGCATGTGATGTCAGTTCCAAAACGTGAGGCAGTGAGTACGATGTCTACCAAGGCGATTTTGGAAGAGTTTTTGCCAGAAGGAAAGAAATATACCACACTTGTAGAGGTGGATGACAGTGTAATGACGCCAGAAGAAGCTGGAGAATTTGTGGCAACTAAGATTGCACTTGCGGCAAAGAAAGCTTGGGAAAATCGCAAGGAAAGCTATTATGCCAATGAATTTGGTCGTGCAGTAGTGGGTATGTGCCGTAGAGTGAGTTATGACGATGGTACTGCTCAAATGTGGGGTGATACCAATACTGCGAATTTCGTGGCTATGGAAGGTGGAAATGATTCTGGTATTGAATTGTTATATACATTTGATGCAGATAAGAAACTGACAGGTGTGGTTGCAAATATTGCTTGTCCAGCGCAGATCTTGGAACAGAGAAGTTTTATTTCTGCAGATTATTGGGGAAGAGCAAAGGCAATGATACGTGAAAAATTGGGAAAGGATATCTATCTTTTGGCACTTTGTGGAGCAGGTGGCGACCAATGTCCAAGAGATTTGGTTCGTTGGGTAGACCCAGAGACTCCAATTGACGATCCAAATGTAAAACGTCCACATTTGCTGAAACGCAAAGCCGATCCATCCATGTATGACATTAGTGGATGCAATCGCGTAGGAAAAAGAATTGCCAATGAGATTGTATCGGTTTATGAAGAGATTACCGAGTTAAAGAACGACCCAGTATTCAAACATGAAGTTTTGGAATTAGATTTGCCACTTCGAAAGGTGACAATGAAGGAGTATGAGCAAGCGGTTCGAGAAATCGAATATTATGTGGAAAAGAATAAGGATAAAGAAGTATTTAACTTTGAAGATAATGCAAAGATGTATGTACATGCGGGAACGATTCAGAGATACCGCAAGCAACAATTTACAGAAATTTATCCGATAGAGTATCATATTATTCGCTTTGGAGATATTGCTTTTGCGACGAACCCATTCGAACTATTTTTAGATTACGCCAATAGGATCAAGGCAAGAAGTTACGCAGAACAGACCTTTATCGTTCAACTTTGTTGTGGCGGTGGCTTGTATCTTCCGACAGAAAAGGCAGAGAAGGCTGGCCATTACAGTGCCTATGTAACAAGTGGTAACACGGGACATGAAGGCGGAGATTTGTTAGTGCGTGAGACGATACATAATATTAACAAAATGTTTGAATAGAAGGAAACAGATATGAATTGGGAATTGACAGAAGAAATTTTGCAGTATATCGATGATTGCCAAGAAGAAGTCATCGAGTTAATCGAAACCATATGTAAGATACCTGCACCATCACACCATGAAGAAAAGCGTGCTGCGTTTATTCAAAAGTGGCTACTAGAAAATGGTGCAGAGGGAGTGTATATTGACGAGGCGCTAAATGTAGTATATCCAGTTGGGTGCGAAGAGAAAGATGACATTGTAGTCTTTATGGCTCACACGGATACGGTTTTTCCAGATATGGAGCCAATGCCATTTATTAACGATGGGGAATATTTACGCTCACCAGGAGTTGGTGATGATACAACTCACGTGGTTCTGTTGCTTATGGTTGCCAGATATGTGGCACAGAACCAGTTAAAAGCACCTTGCGGAATTATGTTCGTGGCGAACTCTTGTGAGGAAGGACTTGGAAACCTAAAAGGTACAAGACAGCTGATGAAGGACTATGAAGGAAGAATCAAAGAAGTGTATTCTTTGGATTCGGACTATAGTCATATTTATTGCAAATGTGTGGGATCTCATCGTTATGAGATTCAGTTTGAAACAGAAGGCGGACATTCTTTTAGTCATTTTGGAAATAGAAATGCCATTGTTGCAATGTCAGATTTGATTGGTAAATTGTATAAAAAGGAAGTTCCAGTTTGTGGAGACAGCATTACGACTTACAACGTAGGAATCGTGGAAGGTGGGACTTCCATTAACACAATTGCACAAAGTTGTAAGATGTTATACGAGTATCGTTCAGATAATGCAGACTGTTTGGCTGAAATGCAAGCGTTTTTCGAAGAAACAGTTGAGAAAGCAAAAGCCAAGGGATTGGCAGAGATTACAGTAAATCTCTTGGGAGTTCGACCTTGCGAAAAGGGTGTGGATGAAGAACATTTGCAAAAAATGCTTCAAAGAGCATTAAAGATTAGTGAAAAATATTCAGGAATCCCATGCAAGGGTGTTTCAGGTTCTACAGATTGTAATATACCGATGTCTATGGGAATTCCATCGATTGCTATTGGTTGTTGCTATGAGAGAGGGGCGCATACACGTGATGAGAGAGTGCTTATTAGCAGTATACCAAAGGGAATGAAAATTGCGGCAGAGGTTATATTAGGATATTTTAATCTCTAAGAATCAATGGAGGTATTGATATGAAATTTACAGCAGCAGGAGATGCGATTATTCAAAGAAGAATACAAGAGGGATTTGAAGGATTTGAAGAAATCACTCCTTTTATTGAACGAGGGGATGCACGTTTCTTTAATTTGGAAACAACATTGCACCGTGAAGGTGAATGCTATGCTTCACAGTTTAGTGGCGGGACTTATATTCGCACCAATCCAGAAATGTTAGATGACCTTAAGAAATTTGGGTTTAATATGACATCTTTTAATAACAATCATGCGATGGATTTCGCTTATGAGGGATTATTACATACATTAGACCACTTGAATAACAGCGGACTTGTACATAGTGGCGTCGGAAGAAATATGGATGAAGCGGCAGCGCCACACTATTTGGAAACTGCGAATGGAAGAGTTGCATTGATTTCAGTGAATACTTCTTTTGCACCAAGCATGATGGCTGGGTATCAAGGAAGACGTACACCGGGAAGACCAGGTGTGAATGGTCTTCGTGTGGAGAAAAAACTTCACGTAAACCAAGAAGAATTGGCTTTTATTAAAGGATTAGCAGAGAAAATGCATATTAATGTGGAAAATGAAATTGATAGAAAGGATGGATATTTGCCACCGCTTCCAGAAGATGAGGCGGAATTTGCGCCACTTCGCTTTAAGGTTGGAGATGAAACAAAAATCACCGAGCACGTGAATGAGGTAGATATGGAACGTGTGAAAAAAGCAATTTATGAAGCACAGTTCCAGGCAGATTATACCATTGTATCTTTTCATTCTCATTCCATTTCAGGGGCGGATAAATGGGAAGTGCCACATTATTTGCAAGATTTTGCACACGAATGTATTGATGCAGGGGCAAATGCGATTGTGGGACATGGAATGCATTTCCTTCGTGCAATTGAAGTTTATAAAGAATGTCCGATATTCTATTCTTTGGGTGATTTTATCATTCAGTTATACAGTGTAGAGTTTGCACCAGAAGACTTTTATGGTAGATATGGGCTGACCTCAGATAGCACGATGCATGAGCTGTTGAAAAAGCGTTCAAAAGATTTCTCAATTGGATTAATGACAAAGAGAGTGATGTTCCAAACAGTGATTCCGTATTGGGAGACAAAAGACGGAAAATTGACCAAATTAGAACTCCTTCCAGTGGAAAGTAAGATTTCGGGTCACAAATCAGAAATCGGACTTCCACGAATTGCAACAGATTTAGAGTTTGTCGACCATTTGGCTGAAATGTCATCGACATATGGTGTTCGAATGAAAGTGCGAGAAGATGGAATTGTAGAGTGTGAGTGGTAAGGGAGCAAAACGGGCAAATTAGACAATAAAATTTCAGAGGTAAGAATAAATTAGGGAATGCACATTGGCATTCCCTTTCTTTAAATTAGATCAAATTTCTTGCGGAATTCTTGCGGTGTTGTATGGTTTAACTTTTTGAAGTAGGTTGAAAAATGCGCTTGGCTTTTGAATCCACAGGCAAGGGCGATTTGAAGAATCGACATATCTGTAGAAAGCAGCAATTCCTGACTACGATTGATACGATGTTTCATTAAATAGCGGTGAATCGTATCGCCAGTTACTTGTTTAAATACTGTGTTTGCATAATATGGATGATAATTAAACATCTGGGCAAGGGTATCGTTTGTTATATCTTCCGAATAATGAGTCTCAATATAGGATTTGATGTTTTTAACAATGGAATTGGAAGAATTCCCTTTTTCCGATGTATAAAGGATAGAATAAATAATTGTACTTAAAATTGCGGAACATAAAGGTTCTGTATAAGTATTTACTTTTTGAAACATATTTGCAAGGCGCAGTAAGTCTTCCTTGATTTGAGGAATGTTGTTCACTACAAAAGGAGTCAAAAACATTGGGTTATCGACTTCTTCGTTAGAAGGAAGAAGTGTTGTTTTGTCAAAAAGTTCTGCTTTGATTGGTAAAAGGCAATGCCTAATATTGGAATATTTATCTGTAAAATCGAAGTTTACTGTGATGTATTCAAGGACTTCATCCGAGTCTCTCGATGTGGATTCCAAATAATAGGAAATACCACAAGGGTAGTACACGAGCGAGTTAGGAAGCAGATGAAAATCGGTATGTTCAGTATGTAGTGTACAGGTTCCTTTTAATACATAAAGGAAACGACAATCACGCGCTTTTGTATAAAAATGATTCGCAAAAGAACTGTTTATAGCGATGTATCTTAAAAATGGTTGAACAGTGTTCATAATATACCTCACAATCTTTGTTTTGTGAAAAAACATATTTGTTATATGAATTGATTGTAAATTATTCGTATGCTAAAATCAAGGAAAAATAAGAAAAATAATTATAATAGACGAAAAATTGATAAAAATTGGAAATAAAAAAATGCAATTACGGATTATAGTGCCGAGGAAAAGGAGGATGTGCTATGAAATATGAAAAGCCGCAATTGGAAATTGAAAAGTTTATGATGGATGATGTGATTTGTTCATCTCCGGGTGGAGGGATACCAGGTAAAGACTCAACTGATGGAAACGGAGATGTTGTTACACCGCCTATAGGTGGCGATGATGACGGTTGGTTATAGAAGGAAAAGGAGAGAATCATTATGAGAAAGTTTAAAAATTTGGTAGCAATCCTTTTAGTAGCAGCAATGTTTGTGGCAGGTGTTTCATTGACGCCAAGCACAGTAAAGGCGGACGCTACTCTAAACATACCGACAACAGTAGATTATGATAATGCATATGAGATTGCAGAATTCTGGGGGGAAAAAGTTCCAGTGAAAGATGGTTATGTATTCGGTGGATGGTACACAAAGACTGGAACAAGCTACACAGCCATTACAGAAGCACAACTTACAGCTAATGGTGTGGGTGAGTATGCAGGTGCGTATGCAAAATTTGTTCCTGCTTATGTACTTAGTGTGAGAATGCAGCTTGCTAAGGCGACAGAGCAGAACAATGGTACGGATGCAAGTACTTATCTTCGAGTGATCTCTGCGGTAGATTCTACAAGTTATAAAGAGGTGGGATTTGACCTTTTGTATGGAAAGAAACTTGAACAAAGTGCAAAAGTATCAAAGGTATATAAAAACATTGTGAATAATGAAGGTTCAATCAATGTCAAAGATGTATTTGGAGAACCTGCAGAATACTTTAGTGTATTGAAGATAGAAGAGCTTGCTTCTAAAAACTATGAAAACATTATATATGTAAAACCATACTGGACAACAATGGATGGTACGAAAGTAGAAGGCCTTTCGAAATATATCCGTGTAATGGATGGATATGAAAAAAATCAATACATCAGTGTTCCGGTAAATCTTTCAGAGGGTTCTGATGTTGCAGCTGGAAAACTTCAAATGACATATGATCAAACAAAATTGCAATATGTTGGATTTGATTCTGGTGTGATATTGCCAGAGATGGAAGTGAAAGCAAACGATTCAACAGGACGTATCAATTTTGTTGGAAATGGTTCTGATACAGACAAACTGGTAAATCCAGCAAGCGGAATTTACGCAAATGTTTGGTTTAAGAAGACTACAAGCGATGCGGGACATTTACAATTCGACGTAAAGAATTTGGAATTCTGTACATGGAAACCAGCAATGGTTGACAATGTAAAAGCTTGGGATATTCAATATTAAGAGGTTAAAAGATGTTAGAAATACTGAAAAATAAAAAGGTTTGGATTGGAATCGTCGCTGCTCTCATTCTTATCGTAGGCATTGTGTGTGTTGTATGTTGGGGATGTAGGTCAAATGAAGGTGATTCGGACGATCCAGAGGAGATTGTAGAAGTGTTACCAGACGGAGAGGAAGGGCTTAAAGTGGAAGAGGATGACACAAAAAATGAAACGCCTCTGCCAAGCGTAGATGCACCTTCATCTTGGGATGATAATCAAGATTCGCAATCAGGTGATTCTAATAATACCACTACAGATAAAAAAGATGAGAATCAAGATGAGAAGCCGACTGAGCCAGAGGAGGATAATAATATATCCAATGATGGGACTTTAGATGATAAAAAAGATGAGTATGGTACGATTCTCTAGAATGATACTGCCACATTAACGGAATGTTAGTGTGGCAGTTTTTTGATGGAGTCAAATTATAAAGAATTTATAAATTGTAAGTTTGACCTTGTTTTTAGATAGTGAGTGTACTAAAATGAAGTTCCACAAAGAAGCAATCTTATACGTGGAAACAATCAAGTAAATCTATATAACGTATCTTCTCGATATCCGAGAAAATTTCCAAAGAAGTTTATCAAACATTGTGATTTTATGTAAGTAATATTGACATTTTAATTCGTAGTCGTTACAATAATATCTAATAAAACTTGTATTTGTTTCTTGACCCACACGATATAGGACAGTGCTCTAAGTTGTGGAGGAAGTGAGGAAATAAATATGGGAAAAAAGAATACCATAACCAAGGACTATATGTCCGTACCGGAACATTTTGCCGATTGTTTTAATCACTATTTGTATGGAGGAAAACAGGTCATTAAGCCAGAACAACTAAAGGAATGTGATTCTACAGAACTTACAGTGATTCCTAAGGATGGCATCATCGAAACAGCAGAGAAGTATCGGGACGTGCTCAAACAATGCATTATTATGCAGGATGACAAAGCTACTTATCTGCTTCTCGGGATTGAGAATCAGTCAGATATTCATTATGCATTGCCGGTAAAAACTATGAATTATGATGCGCTGAATTATGCAAAGCAGGTAGCAGACATCGCAAGGGAGCACCGTCAGAAGAATGATATTAAAGATAGTGGTGAGTATTTATCAGGTTTCGCAAGAAAAGATAAGCTGAAGCCAATCATTGGTCTAACCGTCTATTTTGGGGCAAAGGAATGGGATGGGCCTAGAAGCTTGAAAGAGATGTTTGAAGAAATTGATGACAGCATTATGAAGTATGTGGAGGATTACAAGGTACATATCCTTGTTCCAAGTGAGATACAGGACTTCGAGAAATTTGCTACTGATTTTGGAAAGGTTATGAAATACATCGCTGTTTCAGAAGATAAAGATGCACTGGCAAAGCTTCAGGAAGATGTGGCGTTTCAGAGTGTAGATGCAGATGCAGTGAGATTATTAAATGCGTGTACCAATAGTAATATTAAAGTAGTGGAAGGAGAAGCAAAAGTGGATATGTGTGGTGGATTGAAAGCATTGTTGGAAGAGAAAGAAAGTGAAGGAAGAGAAGAAGGAAGAGAAGAAGGAAGAGAAACGGGTATCCTGTTAGCTAAAAAAGTGTATCACTTGCATGCTCAAGGAAAATGTAACGAAGATATTGCAATTGAATGTAGTATTTCAGTTGAGAAGGTGGAAGAAATTCTGGAGTGATGAAATGATATCAACCATTTTGAGTGATGAAGAATTGCAAAAAATTTATGCTGAGTCATAGGTGCAATTAATAAGTAATGCCCCGGGTAACAAAATATTACCCGAGGCACTTTGTATATTATTCCAACTCCAAATCTTCTGGTTTGCGAAGTTTTAATTTTACCAATATTTTTACGATTCGTTCACGAGGGAACAGATACTCAATTGCGATAGCCAAGATAACACCGATGGCGGTATCTAACATACGGTTTAAAGAATATTGTATGTATGTATCAACAGGAGTGTTGAATAAGATAATGCAAAGTACTACACCACCTGGTTGGATAGCACCCGGCCATTTGAAAAATAAGCTGGTTAATATCAGAATTACTGTTCCGATAAAAAGGAATACCAACAGGAGAAAATGTGGTTTTCCATCTGGATAAAATAAGCAGTATACTGGAAAGAGTAACATACCAATCACTCCACCGAATACCGTTCCCCACAGACGATTTCCACCGTTTAATTTTGAGTTGTCTACGCTGTTTCCCATTCCAAAGATAGCTCCGATACAAGCGAATGTCGGATTCCTACCAATGAGGAGATAAATCAAAGCACATAGTGTTGTTGTAATAGCTGTCTTCACATTACGCATACCGATATGGAATCGAAAGCGTTTTGCGTTTTCATCTGGCATAGCAAGCCCTCCTTAATCGTAATAACCGTGTATATTATAGCACTTGTCGTTGCAAAAACAAAGAATTTTTATTACAATATAAGAGAAAATTGGCGAAACGGGAGGAAAACTGTAGATGAGAGAAGAAATGTTTAAAATGGAGAGAAGTGGCCTAGTAACAGAGGGGCAAGAAGTTCAAGTGAGTGAGCGTGTGAATGGCAGCCTTTACAGTTATATTGTGGAACCTTCCGTAGCGATGTCAGGAATCTATCGAAGCAATCAGAGGATTCATAGTAGTAGAGGAGTTATCAGAGAGATTCGAGAGACAGAGAGAGGATTTTATTTGATTGTTGGATTTGATGAATAGAAAAGTAAAGAGATAAGGCAGGGTGCCTTATCTCTTTTGATTTTTATAATTGAATATTCTTGAATAAATCTCCTAAAGTAGTTCCAATGTTTTCTGCCTTTGGAAGTTCGATTTCTTCTACGATTTCTTCTTCTGGTTCAATGAGCGCTTTCATGCTTAAACTAAGCTTTCCGTTTTTAATCTCGATTACTTTGACATCAACCGTTTGTCCAACAGTGAGAACTGCATTTGGGTGTTTGATGCGTTTGTCTGAGATTTGAGAGATGTGAACCAAACCTGAAAGTCCATTTTCTAAACGGATGAATGCACCGTAGTTTTGAATACTTTCTACAGTTCCAGTAAGAACGGAATCTAGTTCTACAGATTCAACTAATGCTTCTTTTTCTTTTCTAGCCTGTTCTTTCAATAAATTTTTAGCAGACATAACTAGGCGATTTTCCGCTTGGTCTGCTTCGATAATCTGTACATCGATTTCTTTTAATAAATAATCTTCTAAATTTTCTACATAAGATAAAGACAATTGGGAAGCTGGGATGAATCCGCGGATTCCTTCTACAATGGCGATCACACCGCCATTTACAAGTCCCTCTACTTTTACTGTCAATACCGTTTGCTTTCTTTGGTAGTCGGCAACACGATTCCAAGGATTTGCATCATCAAAATGTTCCTCGTAATCCGCCATCGTTTCTGTTTGTAATACTTCTTCGTTCATAATAGATACCTCGTGTTAAATAGAATGTACTTAGTATACCATAAATTCACATATCTGTAATAGAAAAGTGGAAAATATTTGTCAAATGTATAAAAAAATGGTAACCTATAAAGATAAGAAGGAGTGATTCTATGGAAAATAAGACTGGAAGCCAAGTATATGTTGTGGGACACAAGAACCCAGATACGGATTCTATTTGTTCCGCCATCGCATATGCGAATCTAAAACAACAGATTGGACCACACGAATACATAGCCAAACGTGCGGGCTTATTAAATGAAGAAACCCAATATGTGCTAGAACGTTTTGGAGTGGAGGAACCAACCTTGCTTTCAACTGTGCAATTGCAGGTGAAGGACGTGGACGTCAACCGTTCTCCAGGTATAGATAGTCATATGTCTATTAAAGAGGCATGGGCTCTTATGAAAGAGAAAAATGTATATACCGTAGGAATTACAAAAGATGAGAAATTAGAAGGGGTCATCACAACGGGTGATATTGCAATGTCGTATATGGACGTGTATGACAGCCATATTTTGGCAGAGGCAAGAACACAGTATAGCAATATTGCCAAGGCGTTGGAGGGCGAAGTGCTCGTTGGAAATGCGCACGCCTACTTTGTAAAAGGAAAAGTAACTGTAGCGGCATCTAGTCCGGACGTGATGGAAACTTACATAGAGAAAGATGATTTAGTTATTTTAGGAAACCGATATGAAGCGCAATTGTGCGCGATTGAATTAGAGGCAAGTTGTATCATTGTATGTCAGGGCGCGCAAGTTTCAAAGACAATACAAAAATTGGCTACAGAACGTGAAATCGTGGTGATTACAACGCCATATGATACTTTTACAGTAGCCAGATTAATTAATCAGAGTATACCAGTTCGTCATTTTATGACCAAGGATGGACTTACGATTTTTAATGCGGAAGACTATGTGGATTCTGTGAAAGACGTAATGGCAAAAAAGAGAACTCGAGATTTTCCTGTGCTAGATAAAAAAGGTGATTTTTATGGATTGATTTCCAGCCGTCGTTTGATGGAAGCAAGTAAGAAGCAAGTGATTATGGTTGACCACAATGAAAAATCGCAGGCGGTAGAGGGAATTGAAGAGGCGGATATTTTAGAGATTATCGATCACCATCGTCTGGGAAGTTTGGAGACGGTAGGACCAGTATTCTTTAGAAACCAACCAGTGGGATGTACGGCTACCATTGTTTACGATATGTACAAAGAGAATGGTATTGTGCCAGACAAGACAACTGCATCGCTTCTCTGTGCAGCAATTATTTCAGATACGTTGTTATTCCGTTCACCGACCTGCACAAGTGTGGACCGTGCGGCGGCAGAAGCATTGGCTCAGCTTGCGGGAATAGATATGGAAGAATTGGCGGAGAATATGTTCCAGGCAGGAAGTAATCTAAAAGGAAAGACACCAGAAGAAATCTGCTTCCAAGATTTCAAACAATTCACAGTCAATGATGTAAAGTTTGGTGTGGGACAAATTAACTCTATGCATAAAGAGGAATTGTCGGAGATTAAAGAACGCATTTTGCCGTATTTGGAAAAGGCATCTCTCATGCATCGATTGGATATGGTGTTCTTTATGTTGACAAATATTGTAGAAGAATCTACGGAATTATTATGTTATGGGAAAGGTGCAAAGGAACAGGTGATTGAGGCATTTGACCTTCCGCAAGATACGGATGATATTGTTCTTTCGGGCGTAGTATCTCGAAAGAAGCAACTCATTCCAACCTTTGTAATATCTTTGCAACAATAGGAGATTGATATGGCGAAACAAACTTGGAAACCAGGAAATATGGTTTATCCCTTGCCTGCGGTTATGGTAAGTGTAGGCAATTCGAATGGGGAGACCAATATTATTACAATTGCTTGGACAGGTACCATTTGTACAAATCCTGCAATGCTCTATATCTCAGTAAGACCTGAGAGACATTCTTATCAGATGATTAAGGAGTCGGGAGAATTCGTGGTGAATTTAACCACGGAGGCATTGGTAAAAGCTACGGATTATTGCGGTGTTCGCTCGGGTAAAGACGTGGACAAATGGAAAGAGACAGGACTGACAAAGGGTAAGGCAAATGAACTTCAGTATGCGCCAATTATTGAGGAATGTCCTGTAAACATTGAATGTAAGGTGACAGAGGTAAAAGAGCTAGGCAGTCATCATATGTTTTTAGCAGAAGTAGTTTCTGTGCAAGTCAGTGAAGAATATCTGGATGAAAAGGGAAAATTCTGTTTGAATGAAACGGGACTTATGGCGTATTCACACGGAGAGTATTTGACGTTGGGGGATACACTCGGAACTTTTGGATACAGCATTAAGAAAAAGAAATAAGTGAAATGGGACTGTACAAAACCACAGTCCCATTGTTTATTCTAAAGTATTTACTTTTGTTTTTAAGATTCGTCTTAATAGGACGATGCAAATGAGCACAGATACAATTTCTGCAATTGGGTATGCGTACCAAACCATATGTAATCCCATTGTTTTAGCAAGGACGTATGCCACTGGAAGAATAACTACTAATTGTCTTCCGATGGACATAATCAAACTATATACACCATTTCCAAGCGCTTGGAAGATGGAACTGCTGACGATACAGAAACCAGCGAATACAAAACTTAAACTGATAATTTGAAGAGCAGGTATTCCGATTTCTATCATATGCTCTGAAGCATCAAATAGTTGCAACAGCGGTTTTGGCAAGAATTGGAACACCAACATTCCGGCAAACATAATGCTCATTGCCAAGATGGCACCTAATTTTAATGTTTGATAAATTCGTTTCTTGTTGCGAGCACCGTAGTTATATGCCACGATTGGAATAATTCCATTGGTCATACCAAAGATTGGCATAAAGATGAAACTTTGTAGTTTGAAGTATACACCGAAAACAGTAGCAGCAGTTGATTCAAACATTAAAAGAATGTTATTCATACCAAAGGTCGTAACGGAACCAATGGATTGCATCAAGATGGAAGGAACTCCAATCTTATAGATTGCTCCAATGGTCTTACCACACGGGCGGAAGCTACGGAAGGATATGTGGATTTCTTTGTTGAATTTTCGATTTAAAATAACACCTAAAATAGCAGCTACAATCTGACCAATGACAGTTGCCAAAGCGGCACCAGCCACTTCCATACGAGGAAGTCCAAACCAACCAAAAATGAGAATTGGATCCAGGATGATATTGATAATTGCGCCAGTTCCTTGGATTACCATATTGAAAATGGTTTTCCCTGTGGATTGCATTAAACGCTCAAAAGTTACTTGCATAAAGATTCCAATGGAAGCAACGGTAATGATGAGCATATAGTCAGTTCCATATTTGATAATCTCAGGGTCTGTTGTCTGTGCCTCAAAGAAGAGACGCGAACCAACAATACCTAGGATGGCAAATACAATGGAACTTAAAACACCTAGTAAGATTCCGTTCTGTGCAATTCTATTTACTTTATCATATTTCTTTTCGCCCAAACTACGAGAGAGTAAGGCGTTAATTCCAACCCCTGTTCCAGCAGCAACTGCAATCATCAGGTTTTGTATTGGGAACGCCAAAGAAACGGCAGTCAGAGCATCTTCGCTTAATTTTGCTACGAAGATACTGTCGACAATATTGTATAAGGCCTGTACCAACATGGAAAGAATCATTGGTAAAGACATTGTAATTAATAACTTTGGAATAGGCATTACGCCCATCTTATTTTCTTGCTTTACGTCAGACATAAGAACCTCCTTTTTTACACCTCGACTATTCTAACATTGTGTGAGGTTTTTTGCAAATAAAATAGTGACGAAATGCAATTAAAATGATATGATTTCATTATGTGAAAGAGGAAAGAGGAATTGACATGGCACATGAATTTTCCAGAACGGAATTATTGATAGGTGAAGAGGGATTGAAACGTCTGGCAAATGCTACAGTAATGGTTCTAGGCATTGGGGGAGTTGGTTCTCACTGCGTGGAGGCATTGGCGAGAAGCGGCGTTGGAACACTTATTTTGGTAGACAGTGATCGAGTGAGTTTAACGAATGTGAATCGTCAATCTATTGCTTATCTAAGTACCGTAGGTGATTATAAAACGAAACTTATGAAGGAACGCATTGAAGATATCAGTGCAGACACGGTTGTATATACACACGAAGTGTTTGTCCTTCCTGACAATCTAGAACAGATTTTTGAACGAGAGGTAGATTATATTATCGATGCAATCGATACGGTTACTGCAAAACTAGCAGTGATCGAATATGCAAAAGAACATAAAATTCCAATTATTAGTTGTATGGGAACGGGTAACAAATTGCATCCAGAACTTTTTGAGATTACGGATATTTCCAAGACATCGGTTTGTCCATTGTGTAAAGTGATGCGAAAGGAACTCAAGAGCCGAGGCATCTTACGCTTGAAAGTGTTATATTCAAAGGAGACACCGATAGATGTTTCAGGTAAAACAACCGGGGAAGAACTGGGAAATAAACGAGCACTTCCAGGCAGTATTTCATTTGTACCGCCAGTGGCGGGACTTTTGATTGCAGGGGAAGTCATACGAGAGATTGCAGGAGTGGAATAGAAGGAGAAATTATGGATTTATTTGATTATATGAGAGAACAGACGGGGGAAAAGGAATCTCCTTTGGCGTCTCGTCTCAGACCGACCACGATTGACGAGATTGCGGGACAACAGCATATTATAGGAAAAGACAAATTGCTCTATCGTGCCATTAAGGCAGATAAGCTTGGGTCCCTTATTTTCTATGGACCTCCGGGAACCGGAAAAACCACACTTGCAAAGGTCATTGCAAATACCACAAGTGCAGAATTCAAGCAGATCAACGCGACCATTGCTGGCAAGAAGGATATGGAAGAGGTAGTGGCGCAGGCGAAAAACAATATGGGTATGTACGGGAAAAAGACAATCCTTTTTGTGGATGAGATTCATCGTTTTAACAAAGGGCAACAGGATTATTTGCTTCCGTTTGTAGAAGATGGAACTTTGATTTTGATTGGTGCAACCACAGAAAATCCGTATTTTGAAGTAAACAGTGCTTTGATTTCCCGTTCCAGCGTGTTTGAATTAAAGTCATTGGAAAAAGAAGATATTAAGACGATTTTGAAGCGCGCAGTTTATGACGAAGTGAAAGGTATGGGAAGCTATGGCGCGGAGATAACAGAGGAAGCATTGGAATTCTTGGCTGATATCTCTGGTGGGGATGCGAGAAATGCGTTGAATGCCATTGAACTTGGAATTCTTACAACTCAGCGTGGTGAGGATGGCAAGATACATATTACAGTAGAAGTCGTAGAGGAATGTATCCAGAAGCGGGTAGTTCGCTATGACAAAAATGGAGATAATCATTACGACATTATTTCTGCATTTATCAAAAGTTTGCGGGGATCAGATCCAGATGCGGCTGTGTACTATTTGGCAAAAATGTTGTACGCAGGGGAAGATATCAAATTTATTGCACGTAGATTGATGATTTCTGCTTCGGAGGATGTGGGAAATGCAGATCCGAATGCGTTGACCGTTGCAGTATCGGCAAGCCAAGCAGTGGAGAGAATTGGTATGCCAGAAGCCCGGATTATTTTGGCACAGGCAGCAACCTATATTGCGAGTGCGCCAAAGAGCAACGCTTCATATCTTGCAATCAATGAAGCTATGGAAAGTGTGAAAACACAAAAAACTACCATTCCACCTCATTTGCAGGATGCTCATTATAAGGGAGCGGCAAATCTGGGACACGGTGTGGGATATAAATATGCGCACGATTATCCGGAACACTATGTGAAACAACAATATCTTCCCGATGAGATTGTGGGAAGCAAGTTTTATAGACCGACAGAACTTGGATATGAAAAAGGAATAAAGGAACGTTTAGAACGATTAAAAAATGGCGAATCATAAAAGATTCGCCATTATTTGTGCATAAATTTCTTGATTTTTTTGAGTCCAATTATTTGCCATTGTAATGGCCTCTTCCTCTGTAGGAATCGTGATTGTCAAATCAATGATGGAAACTTCGTTTTCTACGATTTGGCAACGAACTGCAAAATCCTTGTTTTTGGTAGGATAGTAGTTTGCTTTTACAGAGATGGTGTTTTTCAAATCGTACTTTTTCTCTGCAAGGAATGTATTAATATCATCTTGGATTGCAGGTGAAATATTATTTTTGAAGAAATGGATGGTCTCAGTGCCTTCTTCTGTGAGATGGTACAATGTGCGATTATGAGTCGTTTCTTCTTTGATAAATCCACTTTCTACCATTTCCGAAATTGCTTGCTGCAATGTAAAGTAGTTGGTATAGCCCTTGTCCAGGATGAATTCAGAAATCTGTCCGTTGGTTAAAGGGAAATCCAATTTATCTAACATGTATAAGATGATTAATTTGTAGAGTGTGAATGCTTCTGACATAAAAGATCCTTTCCTTGCCATATATCAGCTTGTTTAAAATATTGTTGTATACTATTTAATACCAGTCGTTTGTTTCCTGTCCACGTTGGCGCAATGAGAAGTGACTTTGGGCCATCACCAGTTAGACGATGAATGACGATATCATCTCGGATATTTGATATCAATGTACCCAATAGTTTTAGGTATTCCTCCAATGTAGGCAGATAAAAAGGTGTGTCCTCATAGACCTTTGCCAAATCAGTTTCCTTAAGTACGTGGAGCAGTTGCAATTTAATTCCGTCAATTGGAAGTCTATTTAAATGAGAAATGGTTTCCAACATATGTTTTGTGGTTTCGTTTGGCAAGCATAAAATCGTGTGAACGATGACGGAAATGCCTGCATTTTTTAAATCATAAACTGCTTTTTCAAAAACGTCAAGCGAATAGCCGCGACGAATAAAATTTGCGCTATTTTCATGTATAGTTTGGAGCCCCAATTCTACCCAGACTGGTTTCTGCTTATTTAAACGTGATAGCAATTCCAACACAGCAGGTGAAAGGCAGTCAGGTCTTGTGGCTATGGATAAAACTTTTACATCTGGTTCGGAAATGGCCTCCGTATATATTTTTTCTAAATAAGAAATTGGAGCATAGGTGTTCGTGTATGCTTGGAAATATGCGATATAACCATTGCCGGAATGTTTTTTGCTGATTTGTGATTTCCCTTGAGCAATCTGTTCCTTAATCGAAAGGGTGCGATTGCTTGCAAAATCTCCTGAGCCACCGGCACTGCAAAAAATGCATCCACGGGTACCAAGAGTGCCATCTCGATTCGGACAAGTCATACCTCCATCCAAGGAAATCTTATATAGTTTTTCGCCAAATGTTTGTTTGATATAATAATCCAGAGAATAAAATCTCTTTTCTCCCCAATGTTTCATACGTTCACTTCCTTGGTATTTATCATAACATTCTTACTAGGTCAAATCAACTCGAAGAAAAAGGTTTGATTTTGTGATAAAATGATGTATAATATAAGAAATGATATTCAACTAGTCAATTCAGACGAATTTTCCCAAAGATAAATAGCATTCATAAGAAAGGACGAAATATATGAGAGAGAAGTATGAATCTTTACCAGTGGCAACTTTGCGTGACTTAGCAAAAGCAAGAGAGATGGAAGGTGTTAGCTCGATGAAAAAGGCAGAGCTTGTTGAGGCAATGCTTGAGCAGGATGAAAAGGACAAATTGAAAACAGAAAAGGCAGCAGCGGAAATCGAACAATTGGATAGTGGCGATGTGGCTGAAGGAATTTTGGAAGTTATGGCAGATGGTTATGGATTTATTCGTAGTGATAATTATCTACCAGGCGAGAGTGACGTGTATGTGGCCCCATCGCAAATTCGCAGATTTGGTTTAAAAACTGGGGATATTGTGACAGGTAATACTCGAATTAAGACCCAACAAGAAAAATTCAGCGCACTTCTTTATGTGACAAAGATTAATGGAATGACTCCTACAGAGGCAATGAAACGAAGAAGCTTCGAGGATATGACACCGATTTTCCCAGACGAACGTCTTCGCTTGGAAAGTGGAAAGAGTAGTGTGGCTATGAGAATTGTAGATTTGCTTTCCCCAATAGGAAAAGGACAACGTGGAATGATTGTCTCTCCACCGAAAGCTGGTAAGACAACGCTCTTAAAGCAAGTGGCACAAGCAATTCTCAAGAATAACCCTGAAATGCATATTTTGATTCTTTTGATTGACGAACGACCAGAGGAAGTTACTGACATTCGCGAAGCGATTACTGGGAAGAACGTAGAAGTAATCTATTCTACGTTTGATGAACTTCCGGAGCATCACAAACGAGTGTCTGAGATGGTAATCGAACGAGCAAAACGTTTGGTAGAACATAAGAAAGATGTTGTTATCTTATTAGATAGTATTACGAGATTGGCAAGGGCATACAACTTGACCGTTCCACCAAGTGGACGTACTTTGACTGGTGGTCTTGACCCGGCTGCCCTTCATATGCCAAAGCGTTTCTTCGGTGCTGCAAGAAATATGCGTGAAGGTGGAAGTTTGACCATTCTAGCAACTGCTCTTGTAGATACAGGAAGCAAGATGGACGATGTAATTTACGAGGAATTCAAAGGAACTGGTAATATGGAATTGGTTCTTGATAGAAAATTGCAAGAAAAACGAGTATTCCCAGCAATTGATATTCCAAAATCAGGAACCAGAAGAGAAGATTTACTTCTTACCCAAGATGAGCAAGAGGCGGTATATATCATGCGCAAGGCACTCAATGGAATGAAGCCAGAAGAAGCGGTCGACAATATCTTAAATATGTTTGCTCGGACCACAAATAATGAGGAATTTATTGAAATGGTAAAGAAGAATAAATTTTTATAGAATTGTTCTTGCAAAATAAAAGGTTGTGTGATACAATAACAAAGCTGTTTAGAAATAAGCAAACAAAAGTCGCGGTTGGGAATCGCGGAAAAATGATGAAGAGGTGAATAAAATGAGAGAAGGAATCCATCCAACATACCATCAAGCAACAGTAACATGTAACTGTGGGAACACATTTGTAACAGGTTCTACAAAAGAATCAATCCACGTGGAAATTTGTTCAAAATGTCATCCATTCTACACAGGACAACAAAAAGCTGCTCAAGCTCGTGGTCGTGTTGATAAATTTAACAAGAAATACGGAATGCAATAA
>JAZOWZ010000027.1:0-14215 GCA_045659485.1 Faecalimonas sp.
GGGCGCATTTATTTCACGAAAAGTTATTGACAATCGAAAAAATGCGTGATATTATAAGTCCCGTGCTGAAGAAACAGCTACAGAGGAAATGTGCCCAGATAGCTCAGTCGGTAGAGCAAGGGACTGAAAATCCCTGTGTCGCTGGTTCGATTCCGGCTCTGGGCATTACAATTTCATAATTTATTATGCGGGTGTAGTTCAATGGTAGAACACTAGCCTTCCAAGCTAGATACGTGGGTTCGATTCCCATCACCCGCTTTTTTTATTGCTTGCGATAAGTACGGACAAATGCCGTATTTATCGCATTTTTACGTTTTAGTGTATGGATAAATATAGAAAGACATTCTTGGGGAATTATGATATATTGAAAGGAGAAAAGTTGGAGGAGGATATTATGGACAGGAAGAAGCGTATAGAATATCTAATAACAACAATGAGTGTGTTGATTTCGGCATTTGTTATGTATGGCTTCGTTGGAAGTATAGAACCTTTAATAGACAATAGTAAGGCCAAATCATTTTTTCTTTTTGGATTGCTTGGCGGGTTTGGGTTTAGTATGATTGTTTCTACAATCATATTAGCGACAAGATTTTTTTCAAAGAAGAAATTGGGATTTAAATTTGTTGCAGCAATACTTTGGCCGATAACATTTGCGTGTGTATTTTATGCCGGATTCTTTATATATATTCCATATCAAATTTATAATGTTATTAAAATTTTTAGTGATTCTAAAAGTGTAAAAAATAAAATAAATGAAAAGATAGAAGAACTTCCACTTGAAAAGAGAGAATAGAAGTATCAGATCCGTTATATAAACACCCTTACACGATGTGCGTATATAGAGTTTTGATTGGAGAAACAGAACACGAATTTGCGGCAGGAGAGTTTAGTAATTGTGTATGGGGGTTTTATACACGTGAATGATGGGTACAAACTGAATGCTATTCAAGTAAAGTATAAGCATAACGAGTAGCGGAGGGGGTCTTGGTATGAAAACAATGAAATGGTTGAAGATATCTGTAATTTTACAAGTTGTTTATGTGTTTTTCTGTATATCGTCAATATCTTGCTTTGCAGTCACATGTTATTTTGACGTAGATGGATTTTTTGCATTAGGTAATATTCTAATATACGGTTGGATTATTAATCCTACTGGTTTTGTAACCTTGATTATTGGATTGATATTTTTCTTTGCTGAAAAAGGTATTGAAGATTATCGAAAGATAATCGGGAAAAGGTGGATTTGGTTTATACTGTTTTTTGTTTTTGATATATTGTTGTATTTGATGTCTGCATTTCTCTTGGTGTTTTTAACGGGTGGAGTTTAAAAAAGGATATTATTGACAATGTCATAAGAATAAACTATACTATAAATGAAAACAAGACTACCGAATAGACGGGTAGTCCTTAAAAATGTTGATTACAAAAAAGTAACCGCGATCTTGTCAGGGACGGCGGTTACTTTTTTGATTTCATAATTAACGCGAGCAACAAAGATACGATAATTCCTATTATCGTAAGGATGATGTCTAGCATTTCATACTCAGTCATAAAGCGTTTCCTCCTTTTGGTCAGATTTCTGTTGCCAGATTTCTATGTAATCGGAGGTCACAGTCCTCCGCAAGAAGGACTAACCGCCTACCGTATATGGTAGTCTTGGAAGTACATTGTAGCACACAAAGAGTAGTCGTAAAAGTGCTAAAAATATTTTTGTGAAAAGTGACGAAATAAATGTTTACACACACTTATTTCGAGATGCAAAAGCATCTCTTTTTTTTATGCAAAAAATTGGGAAAACTGGGCATACTCCTTATGTAATTGTAAAAAGGAGGAACATAAGTCATGAAAAAAAGACTGGCAATACTACTTAGTTTGCTGTTGGTAGGAATGCTGATTTTGAGTGGTTGTGCGGGTACAGAGCAGAAAAGAATTGTACGAATCGGACATAATCAATCAAGCACGCATCCAACACACATTGCGTTACTGGAATTTCGAGATTATATCAACGAGCATTTGGGGGATAAATATGTGGTGGAAGTATATCCAAGTGAATTGTTGGGATCCCAGACAGATATGGTGCAATTGACTCAGACAGGAGCTATTGATTACTGCGTGGCGAGCAATGCAATCTTAGAAACCTTTAGTAAGAATTATGAAATTTTCAATTTGCCATATTTATTTGCGAGCAAAGAAGCGTATCACGGTGTTATGGATGATGCGCTTATTACAGAGAATATTTTTAATTCCACGGAGCAAGCAGGGTTCGTGGCAGTGACTTGGTTAGATGCGGGGACCAGAAATTTTTATACTGTGAAAAAAGCTATTGAAAAACCGGCGGATTTGAAAGGTCTAAAAATCCGTGTGCAACAATCCCCAACCAATATTGAGATGATGAAGCTCCTTGGTGGTTCGGCCACGCCGATGGGATTCGGTGAAGTGTATACTGCATTGCAGTCCAATATCATTGATGGGGCAGAAAATAATGAGTTGGCACTAACGGACAATGGTCATGGAGATGTATGTAAATACTATTCTTATGATATGCACCAGATGGTGCCAGATATCTTGATTGGAAATATTGCTTTTATTGAGGAATTGGCGGAAGAAGAAAAAGAAATATTCCAAAAAGGGTATGAATTGGTGAATGATGTGCAACGTGCAGAATGGGTAAAAGCGGTGGAGAAAGCAAAAGAAAAGGCGACGAATGAACAAAAAGTGCAATTCATTTATCCAGATCAAATGCCGTTTGTGGAGGCGTGCAGACCTTTGCACGAAAAGGTTCTTGCGAGAAATGAAGCGTTGAAACCAATTTATCAAAAAATTCAACAGTATAATCAAAAATACCCATCGCAGGCGGAGTAGGAGGAACTATGAAAGGGATTCGAAAAATATTAGACTGGACTTTGAGCATACTGTCAGGAGGAAGTTTCTTGGCAATGGTCATTCTGACCTGTTGGCAGGTGTTTACGAGATATATTCTAAAAAATCCATCTTCTTGGTCAGAGGAGTTGGTTTCCTACTTGTTCGCGTGGATGTCCCTGTTTGGTGCATCCATCGTGGTGGGAGAAAGAGGACATATGAATATCCCGATTTTGGTGGAACGTATGGGAACTACAGGGAGAAAGTTTTTTGCTGTATTGGCTGAGATTATTGCTTTTTTATTTGCGGCAATTATTTTGGTGTATGGCGGAATTCAAATCACCACGTTGGCAATGGGGCAAATGACATCTGCCCTCGGCATCCCGATCGGGATTTTCTACATCGTGCTTCCGGTAAGCGGTGTTTTGAATATTGCTTATACAGTGCTCAACATTATAGACATTTTAAATGAAAATGAGCGTGTGGGAGAGGGGGCGTAAAAATGGCATTTCAAGCACTTGGTATTATATTAGTAGTTTTGATTTTACTATTGTTGATTGGGGTTCCGATTTCGTATGCGATAGGAATCTCCTCGCTTGCGGCGATTTTGGTAGTGGTTCCGCTGGATGTTTCCGTTTTGACTGCGGCGCAAAGAACCTTTGTAGGAATGAGCAAATTTAGCTTAACTGCCATTCCGTTCTTCATACTGGCGGGGAATCTTATGAATCGTGGAGGTATTGCAAAGCGGTTGGTGGATTTTGTTCTTGCGGTACTTGGGAAATTGCCTGGATCGCTACTTGTAACCAATGTGGGTGCCAATGCTCTTTTTGGCGCCATTTCCGGTTCTGCATCTGCGGCGGCTGCGGCAGTAGGAAGTATGGTTCGAGAAGGGGAGGAAGAGCAAGGGTATGATGAGGCAATCTGTGCAGCTACCAATGGAGCTTCGGCCCCTGCTGGTCTTTTGATTCCGCCATCCAATGCATTGATTACCTATTCGTTAGTGTCTGGTGGAACTTCCGTGGCAGCTCTGTTTTTGGCGGGGTATTTGCCAGGGATTCTTTGGGCATTGTGTTGTATCATTGTTGCGGTTCTTCTTGCAAAGAAAAGAGGGTACAGTGGAGTGCCGGGAAAATTCAATTGGAAACATCTCGGTGTCGCGACCATTCGAGCGATTCCATCTCTGTCTCTGATTGTTGTGGTCATTGGTGGAATTGTGGCAGGTATTTTTACCGCCACAGAAGGATCTGCGATTGCGGTTGTATATGCACTGGTACTTGGAATTTTTTATAAAAACATTACCTTAAAATCGTTCTGGCGTATCGTTGTGGATAGTGCAAAAATGAGTGGTATGATTGTATTTCTAATCGGAGTGTCCAATATCCTTGGATGGGTGATGGCTTTTACTCAGATTCCGCAGGCGATTTCGGGAGCATTACTTGGAGTTACGACCAATCCGATTCTCATTCTACTCATTATGAATGTGATTTTATTAGTTGCCGGAACCTTTATGGACGTAACACCAGCTATTTTAATTTTTACTCCCCTATTCCTTCCGATTGTAAAAACTTTTGGAATGAGCCCGGTTCAATTTGGACTCATTTTGGTTTACAACCTATGTATCGGAAACATCACCCCGCCAGTGGGAAATACGTTATTTGTGGCAATCAAGGTAGGAAGAACTACTTTGGCAAAAGTTATGCCGTATATGCTCCTTTACTATGGGGCGATTTTGACAGGTCTTTTGCTTGTAACGTATGTACCGTTTGTTTCTTTAGGTTTACCAAATTTGGCAGGACTGTTATAATAAGATTATTATAATATGTTTGGAGAAACCTTATGATAAAAGTGGAATTGCATTGCCATCTGGATGGCTCCTTAAATATTGATTTTGTAGATGAGATGCTAAGAAAACAAGGAATTGTCTTCGAGAGAGAAGATTTGAAGCGCAAATTAGAGGTGCGTCCAGAGTGCACGTCCCTAACTGAATATTTAGAAAAATTTGATTTGCCACTTTTGTGTTTGCAGACCAAAGAGGGACTTTTTCGAGCTGCCTACGAATTGGTACGAGATGTATCTGAAGAAAATGTAAAATATATAGAAGTTCGTTTTGCACCAATGCTATCTACAAATCAAGGGCTCACTTGTGAAGAGGTAATAGCAAGTGTAGTGGATGGTTTGAAAGAAGGGGAGGAGCAGTACGGAGTCTATGCATCTGCCATCGTGTGTGCGATGCGCCATCATTCCTTAGAGCAAAACCTAGAAATGTTAGAAGCGGCTCGCCCGTTTGTAGGAAAAGGTGTGTGCGCGCTTGACTTGGCGGGAGATGAGTCTACATTTCCGACAAAGCAGTTTCGAAAATTATTTGAACAGGCGAACGAGTGGGGAATTCCGTTTACGATCCACTCGGGAGAGACGGGAAATGTGGATAACATTCGGGAAGCCATTACACTTGGGGCAAAACGTCTTGGACATGGCATTGCACTTTGCAAGAGCCCGGAGCTACGGAAACTGTGTAAGGAGAAAGAAATTGGAATTGAGATGTGCCCTACTAGCAATCTGCAGACGAAAGCGGTAGATGGGATGGGAAATTATCCGTTGAAAATGTTTTTGCAAGAGGGGTTACTGGTATCTATCCATACAGATAATCGCACTGTTAGCGGAACGAATATGCAGAAGGAACAGGCGTATTTTGACACTTCGGTAATAGAAGTATGTACGCGTAATGCCATTGAGACAGCGTTTACAACAGAAGAAATCAAAGCAAAATTAATAGAGCACTTGTAGGTGCTCTATTTTTATTTGGTTAATACTTCAACGCCAGTCTCTGTTATTAATACCATATATTCAATCTGTGCGGACAATCCATCGTCTATGGTGTAAACAGTCCATCCGTTTTCTTCGTCAATGTAAAAATGAGGAGAGCCTTGGTTGATCATAGGTTCAATGGTAAACATCATACCAGGAACCAGAAGCATCTCAGTTCCTTTTGGAGCCACATAGCTTACAAATGGCTCTTCGTGAAATTCTAAACCGATACCGTGGCCACCGATATCTTCCACTACTGTATAGCCATTTGCTCTGGCGTGGCTGTGAATCGCCTCTGCAATGTCTCCTAAGTGTCCCCACGGCTTTGCAGCGGCAAGACCGAGCTCTACACATTCTTTGGTTACTTTTAAAAGTTTTTCCGCCTCCTCAGAAATCTTTCCTATGGCAAACATACGGGAAGCATCGGAAAAGTATCCGTCTAGAATCGTAGAAACGTCCACGTTGATGATGTCTCCCTCTTGGAGAATGATGTCTTCGCTTGGAATACCGTGACAAATTTCGTTATTCAGCGAAGTGCAGACACTTCGAGGAAAACCCTCATAGCCAAGTGGGGCAGGGACACCGCCGTGAGAGGTTGTGTATTCGTATACAAGGCGGTCGATATCTGCCGTACTTATACCTGGACGAATATGTTTTTCTACATAATCTAAAACAGCAGTATTGAGATTGGCACTTTTGCGAATGGCTGCAATCTGCTGTGGCGTTTTTAAAATACTGATGTCTGGAACAATATGTCCCTCTTTTGCGAAACGGGCGAGATAAGCCAGGATTTGATTTTGATTCATAGAAATCTCCTTTGGTGTTACTATCTTCTATAATTATAGCGCATTTTCTTGTTGTTAGCATCTAAAAAATGAGTTATACTATAGGGTGGGTAACGAAAAGAGAAAGAGAGAGGTAAGATATGTCATATACAGCCCTGTATCGAAAGTTTCGTCCTGCAGAATTTGAAGATGTCAAAGGGCAGGACCACATTAGTCAAACGTTACAAAACCAAATAAAGGCAAATCGTATTGGGCATGCATATCTTTTCTGCGGAACCCGAGGAACAGGAAAGACTTCGGTTGCTAAGATTTTTGCAAAGGCAGTAAACTGCGAGCAACCAGTCAACGGTAGCCCATGTGGGGAGTGTGCGATGTGTAAGGCCATTAGCGAAGGCACTTCTATGAATGTGATTGAGATTGATGCCGCTTCGAATAATGGCGTGGATAACATTCGTGAGATTCGCGAAGAGGTTGCATATCGTCCAACAGAAGGAAAGTACAAAGTATACATCATCGATGAGGTGCATATGTTATCCATCGGTGCTTTTAATGCACTTCTCAAGACTTTGGAAGAACCGCCAGAATATGTTATTTTTATTTTGGCGACGACGGAAGTTCACAAGATACCGATTACAATTATGTCAAGATGTCAGCGTTATGATTTCAAGCGAATTACCATTGATACCATCGCGGCAAGATTGACTGATTTAATGAATAAAGAAGGCATCGAAGTGGAAGAGCGTGCCATAAAGTACATTGCAAAAGTAGCAGATGGTTCTATGCGTGATGCATTGAGCTTATTAGACCAATGCATTGCATTTTATTTGGGACAGAAACTCACATATGATAATGTGCTAGAAGTATTGGGAGCAGTGGATACGGAAGTGTTCAGTAAATTGCTTCGCGAACTTTTGGGTAGAGATGTTGTGAAAGTCCTTGCATCTGTGGATGAATTAATTATGCAAGGGAGAGAACTTGGACAATTGACGGCGGACTTCACATGGTATTTAAGAAATTTGCTTCTTGTTAAGAGTTCTGATAATATGGAAGATGTTTTGGATGTATCGACAGAAAATCTTGTGCAGTTAAAAGAAGAAGCACAGATGATAGAGTACGATGCGCTGATTCGTTATATCCGCATTTTTTCTGAATTGTCGAATCAATTAAGATACGCGACACAAAAGAGGGTTCTTTTGGAAGTGGCCATGATAAAGCTTTGCAGACCAGAGATGGAAGTATCTCAGGACACATTGTTAGAACGTATTCGTGCAGTTGAAGAGAAGGTTGAAAATGGAGTGGTTGCACAACCGGTGGGTGTACGTGTGGAGCAGGAAACAAGGGCGAGTGTTCCGAAAAAGGAATTGCCAAAGGCGCTTCCTGAAGATGTGCAAGAAGTGGTGAAAAATTTTCGAATGATTGCGAACCAAACTTCGGGGATGCTTCGCGGATATTTGAAACATGCCCGCCTTAGTGTAGGCGAACACAATCAATTATTGTTAGTATTTCAAGATGAAGTGTCTTCCAGCTTTGTGGGCAACGATATGCATAAGAAAGAATTACTAGATTTGATTGAAGAGAAAATTGGTAAAAAAGTTATGATAGAGGTGCGCGATGTAGGAGCAGGGCGCAGATTTGAAGAAAGTTTCGTAGATATAGAAAAGATGATCCAGATGGATCTTATCGTAGAAGACTAGGAGGTAATGATATGGCAAAACGTGGTGGATTTCCAGGTGGAGCGATGCCAGGAAATATGGCGAATCTTATGAAGCAAGCTCAAAAGATGCAAAGACAGATGGAAGAGCAAGCAAAAGAAATGGAGACGAAGGAATTTACAGCAACCGCAGGCGGGGGAGCAGTAGAGATTACAGTTTCTGGTTCGAGAGAAGTATTAAAGGTAAAATTGGCCGAGGAAGTTGTAGACCCAGATGATATTGAGATGTTAGAGGATTTGATTGTGGCAGCAACAAATGAAGCTCTTCGTAAAGTGGACGAAGCATCTGCATCTGCAATGTCAAGATTAACGGGTGGCTTGGGTAATATGCCAGGAATGCCATTTTAGGAATTAGTGAGAGAAAAGAATGGATTATTATAGCAGTCAGATTAGCGGTTTAATTGAAGAGTTATCACGTCTCCCGGGAATTGGGACTAAGACGGCGCAGAGATTGGCGTTTCACATTATTAATATGCCGAAAGAACAGGTTGAACGACTTGCGGGGACGATGACAGAAGCGAGGAACAATGTAAGGTATTGTAAGCAATGTTTTACATTGACCGATCAGGAACTTTGTCCAATTTGTGCGAATTCAAAAAGAGATTCTAAGACGATTATGGTTGTGGAAACAACAAGAGATCTTGCAGCCTATGAGAAAACGGGAAAATATCAAGGCGTTTATCATGTGTTGCACGGTGCGATTTCTCCAATGCTAGGAATTGGGCCGGGAGATATCAAGTTGAAAGAGCTTATGGAGCGACTTCGAGGAGATGTAGAGGAAGTCATTGTCGCAACGAATTCCACTTTGGAGGGGGAGACGACAGCTATTTATATTAGTAAGCTTATTAAACCAACAGGAATTAAAGTAAGCCGTATTGCAAGTGGAGTCCCGGTGGGAGGAGACTTGGAGTACATTGATGAAGTAACTCTCCTTCGAGCACTCGAAGGTAGAATAGAAATTTAACAAACAGGAGGTTATCATGAACACACTTGAACTCAAGAAAATTGCAAATGAAGTCCGCAAGGGAATCATCACTTCTGTACATAGTGCAAAAGCTGGTCATCCAGGTGGATCTTTATCTGCGACAGAAATCTACACCTATTTGTATTTTGAGGAAATGAATGTAGATCCTCAAAATCCAGACGATCCAGCAAGAGACCGTTTTGTATTATCAAAGGGTCACACAGCACCAGGATATTACGCTACATTGGCACACAGAGGATTCTTCCCAGTAGAAGATCTTGTGACACTTCGCCACGTTGGTTCTTATTTACAAGGACACCCATGTATGCAACACATTCCAGGTGTTGATATGTCATCGGGTTCTTTGGGACAAGGAATTTCTGCAGCAGTTGGTATGGCAATTTCTGCAAAACTTTCGAATGATGATTACCGTGTATATACATTGCTCGGCGATGGCGAAATCCAAGAAGGACAAGTTTGGGAAGCAGCAATGCTTGCTGGACATAGAAACTTGGATAACTTAGTAGTTATCGTAGATAACAATGGTTTACAAATCGATGGAAATATCGCAGATGTATGTTCACCATACCCAATCGATAAGAAATTTGAAGCATTTAATTTCCATGTAATCAATATTGATGGACATGATTTTGAACAAATTGCTGCAGCTTTCAAAGAAGCAAGAGAAACAAAGGGACAACCAACAGCAATTGTTGCAAAGACAGTAAAAGGAAAAGGAGTTTCCTTTATGGAAAATAATGCTGGATGGCATGGAAAAGCTCCAAATGATGCGGAGTTTGAAATTGCAATGGCAGATTTAGAGAAAGTGGGGGAAGCATTATGTCAGAAGTAAAGAAAATAGCAACAAGAGATAGTTATGGTAATGCACTTGCTGAGTTGGGCGCAACATGTCCTAACTTAGTAGTATTAGACGCAGACCTTGCAGGCGCTACTAAGACCTCTGTTTTCCAAAAAGCATTTCCAGAAAGACACATTGATTGTGGTATCGCAGAAGGAAATATGATTACAGTTGCAGCGGGTCTTGCAACAACAGGAAAAGTTCCATTTGCAAGTTCTTTTGCAATGTTTGCAGCGGGACGTGCTTTTGAGCAAGTTCGTAACTCAGTTGGATATCCACACTTAAATGTTAAAATTGGTGCAACACATGCAGGTATCTCTGTAGGAGAAGACGGTGCAACTCACCAATGTAACGAAGATATCGCTCTTATGAGAACGATTCCAGGAATGGTTATTTTAAACCCATCTGATGATGTGGAAGCAAGAGCGGCTGTGAAAGCGGCATATGAATATGAAGGACCTGTATACTTACGTTTTGGACGTTTGGCAGTTCCTGTAATCAACGACAACGAAGATTACAAATTTGAAATTGGAAAAGGTGTTGTTCTTCGCGAAGGAAAAGACCTTACAATCGTAGCTACAGGTTTGGAAGTGGCAGAATCTTTGGAAGCGGCAGAAAAATTAGCTGCTGACGGAATTGATGCAAAAGTAATTAATATTCACACAATCAAACCATTAGATAAGGAACTTATCGTAGCAGCTGCAAAAGAGACAGGAAAAGTGGTTACTGTAGAAGAACATTCAGTAATCGGTGGACTTGGAAGTGCGGTATGTGATGTATTGGCGGAAGAAGCACCAACAAAAGTATTGAAGATTGGTGTAAATGATACATATGGTGAATCAGGTCCAGCAAAAGTATTGCTTGAAAAATACGAACTTGATGCAGCAGGTATCTACAAAAAAATCAAAGCTTGGTTATAATTTTGGCGAAAAACCAAAGGAGAGTAGGGAGAATGTCTCTACTCTCCTTTTTTTGTCGAGTTCTTTTAAAGAATGCTGACAGCATCTGCTAAATTCAGCAATATGTCTATGCTAACATAGAGGAAAATATGCAGATGAGGTGAGAGAGAATGAAAAGACAACTTCCAAAAAATGTTCGTCAAATTGGAAATGTTAGCGATAGTTCTAAAATCTATGTAGAGGATTATGTGGATACATTTCTGAATCAAATGTGTGAAAAAGCAGAGCAAGAAACAATAGGCGCTTTTTTGATTGGCGAGATTGTACGGGAAGAAGAGCAGGATTTCATCTATATTTATGGTGCAATTCAAATGAAAGAACTAGAGAAGAAAGGAAAAGATTTTGTGATTGGGGAACATGTGTGGAAAAATGCATGTGAAACTTGCAAAGAATTTTTTGGAAATGCTGAAATATTGGGATGGGTGTTGGTAGGAGAAAACATACCACAAGAGGCTACGCACAATATTCAAAAAATGCATCAAAGATATTTTCCGCGGGAGCAAAGTGTATTTCTTACTAAAAATTCACGGGACAAAGAGGAGAAATTTTACATATATAAATATCGTCATATGATGGAATGCGCAGGTCATTATATTTATTACGAAAAGAATACTGAAATGCAAAATTATATGATTGCGTGTCGGAAAAAAGTCGGATTAACTCCCAGTGAAATTATTGAAGACAGGGTTGCTAAAAATTTTAGAAGTATAATCCGAGAAAAGGAAAAAAAGAATGAAGAAAAGAGTTATTCCAAGATTGCTTATGGTGTAAGCACTTTTTTGGTTCTTATAGCTGTGGTTGTTGGGATTTCGATGATTAATAACTATCAGAAAATGAAGAACATCAAAAATTCATTAGAACAAGTGAAGGAAGACACCTTGCTAGAAGAGGATGAAGACATCATAGAGGTCATTGGTGGAGAGATTGAAAATGAATTTCCGCAGGAAGACGAAAAGGAAGAGGAGAAGGAAGTAATTGACGAGCCACAAGAATCGACGGAAGAAGCTTATATTGTTCAGAAAGGAGATACACTAGAATCTATTTGTGTTAAAAAGTATGGGGACAATTCGCGAATCAAGGAGATTTGTCAAGTGAATGGGCTAGAGGATGGAAACTTGATTTTTGTTGGACAAAAATTACTGTTGCCATAGAAAAAAGTATGCTATACTAATGAACAGAAAGATAAGAAGGAATTGCATCAGATGAAAGAGAAAAAGAAAACAATTATTGCAATAGTTGCAGCTGTTTTTGTTGTGGTAATTATTGCATCGTATTTTGTAATGAAATATCAAACATATGATCATATAGAAATCGTAGAAACCTATGAGAATAAGAATAAGGCTAATGCAAATTATGTATCTTGTATGGGTGGAGTTTTGCGATATAGCAGAGATGGAGTTGCTTTGCTCGGAAAAACAGGGAAGCAAAAATGGAATCAACCATGCCAAATGGGCAATCCAATTGTGGAGATGAGCGAAGAGAGCGTAATTGTTGCAGATAAAGGTGGGACAACCATTTTAGTATTCCAAGAAAAAGGTTTAAAGGGTGAGATTAAGACTACTCGTACTATTGAAAAGGTAAGTGTTTCTGAAAAAGGAATTGTAAGTGCAATTTTGAAAGATGATGAGACCCCACAGGTCATGTGTTATGATGCGGAGGGGGAAATTTTAGTTGAGCATAAGGTGTCTATCAATAAAATGGGATACCCAATGGATGTTGCATTGTCGGGAGATGGAAAAACATTAATTGTCTCTTATCTAAAAACAGATGGCAAGAAGATGATTAGTAAAGTCGTTTATTATTATTTTGGGGAAAACTCCAATGCGGAGAAAAACCATATCGTGTATCAACAAGACTTTGAGAATGCGATTGTTCCTGTGGCTACATTTTTAGATAGCGAAACCTCTCTTCTTGTAGTGGACAATGCACTTTTGTTTATGAACGGGTTGAAAAAACCAGAAAAAGTAGCTCGTGTTGAACTTAGTCAAGAAGTTCAAAGTGTTGCTTACGATGACAAGATGGTTGCGGTTGTTATGAGAAGTGAAGGAGAGACGGCCTACAAACTTCATATATATAATAAGAAGGGGAAAGAGCTGGCTGCTGTTGATGTTGATAAAGAGTATACCCGAATGAAAGTGGAGAAGAGCCAGGTGTTACTCTTTGATGGGCAAATGTGTAGCATTTTCCTTGTCAATGGTGTGCATAAATTTGAGGGGAAAGTGGAGGAGAATATTCTTGATATTTTCCCGCTTGGTGGAATGAACCAATATATGTTAATTACGGCAAATGGATTTCGTGAAACAAGACTGAGCAAATAGGGGTGTAGTAAATGAACGTGTTGTTATTGATTGTTGGAGCTGTTATTGCAATCAGTGTTTTCGTGGGATATAGGAAAGGTCTTGTTCGAATTATTGCCTCTTTATTAGCGACGGTACTAATTGTCACATTGGTAGGTGTTATTGCACCGTATATGAGTAAATGGATTCAGCAGAGAACGCCACTGAAAGAACGAATACATGAAAAAGTAGTAGAAATGCTTCTTTCAGAAAATGATGAAAATGTTGATGAAAGTCTACTGAATCAAGAAATTGCAAAAGAGCAGCAGATTACATTGCTTGAAAATGCAAAGGTTCCGGATATGTTACGACAGAGTCTGTTGGAAAATAATAATTATGAGGCATATGCAAGATTGGGAGTTGAATCTTTTGGAGAGTACGTCGGGGCATATATTGCGAAAGTGATTTCGGATATACTCGCGTTTTTGATTGCGTTGATTATTGTTACTATTGCGGTAGGAATTTTAATAAAAATGCTTGGTCTCATAGATAAGTTACCGCTTATCGGTGGAATGAATCGTGTAGCAGGAGGCGCTGTGGGAATCGGAATCGGTATTATGGTAGTCTGGGTATTATTTTTAGTGATTGTACTATTTTATGATACCTCGATGGGAAAAGCTTGCTTTGAGCAAATAGAAGGAAACAAAATATTAAGCTATCTGTATAGTAGCAATCCACTGATGAAATATGTTATGAGATTTTAATATATTGACGGGTTTTCAAAATGTTTGAAAGCCCGTATTTTTTTGCTAAAAATTGGGCAATAATAAATTGTATAAATAGTTCAAAAAAATTAAAAAAAGTGGTTGACAATAGAAAATCACTGTGGTATTCTAATCTAGCTGTCGCGAAGATAGCAAAGAACATTGATAATTAAACAATAGATGACAATAAAACGAATTCCTGAAAATTTCTAAGAGAAAATTCAAGAACAGAC
>JAZOWZ010000028.1:0-3595 GCA_045659485.1 Faecalimonas sp.
TGATTCCAACAAGGCACAGCTGCAACGTATTTATGCAACCGCATATGACAACAAAGATGATTTAGCGGCACACATGGAACGTCTGGAGGAAATTAAGAAACGCGACCACAACAGACTTGGTCGTGAAATGGAACTTTTCGCAACAGTAGATGTAATTGGACAAGGTCTTCCATTGATGCTTCCAAATGGTACAAAGATGATTATGAAACTTCAAAGATGGATTGAAGATTTGGAAGACAAAGAATGGGGTTATGTAAGAACAAAGACTCCACTTATGGCAAAATCTGACCTCTACAAGATTTCAGGACATTGGGATCACTACAAAGATGGAATGTTTGTACTTGGTGATGAAGAAGTAGACAAAGAAGTATTTGCACTTCGTCCAATGACATGTCCGTTCCAATATTATGTATATAAGAATTCGCAGAAATCATACCGTGACCTTCCATACAGAATGGGTGAGACATCTACATTATTCCGTAACGAAGACTCGGGAGAAATGCATGGCCTTACGCGTGTGCGCCAGTTTACAATCTCAGAAGGTCACAACGTAATTCGTCCAGACCAAGCAGAAGAAGAATTACAAAACTGCTTGAACCTTGCAATCTACATTTAGTCAACTTTGGGATTACAAAATGATGTAACTTATCGTTTGTCAAAATGGGATCCAGAAAACAAAGAAAAATATCTTGGAGATGAAGCATACTGGGAAAGCACACAAGATGCTCTTCGTCAAATCTTGATTGAAAAAGGAATCGACTTCACAGAAGCGGATGGAGAAGCTGCATTCTATGGACCAAAGATTGATATCCAAGCAAAGAACGTGTATGGAAAAGAAGATACAATGATTACAATCCAATTGGACTGTGCAATCGCAGAAAAATTTGATATGTATTACATTGACCAAAACGGAGCAAAGGTTCGTCCATACATCATCCACAGAACATCTCTTGGATGCTATGAAAGAACAATGGCTTGGCTTATTGAAAAATATGCTGGCAAATTCCCAACATGGCTTTGCCCAGAACAAGTACGTATCTTACCAATCTCTGAAAAATATGCAGACTATGCAGAAAATGTTCGCAAGGAACTTGCTAAAAATGGTGTGGACGTAACAGTAGATAATCGTTCTGAAAAGATTGGTTACAAGATTCGTGATGCAAGACTTTCAAGATTGCCATACATGTTGATTGTAGGTGAGAAGGAAGAAGCAGAAGGACTTGTTTCTGTAAGAAGCCGTTTCGCAGGAGATGAAGGTCAAAAATCAATCGATGCATTTGTAGAACAAATTTGTAAGGAAATCCGTACAAAGGAAATCCGCGAGGAACAAGTGCAAGAAGAAAAATAAGAGGTAGTTCGTATGAAACTAGGATTTATAGGATGTGGAAATATGGCTAGTGCAATGATGAAAGGAATCATTGCAAATGGCATTATTGAAGCACAGGATATTATTGGGGCAGATGTATTTGCCCCAAGTAGAGAAAAAGCAAAAGAAGAACTAGGAATTGCAATTGCAAATAGTAACCGTGAGGTTGCCACATGGGCAGAAGTAGTTGTTTTGTCTGTGAAACCACAGTTTTATCAAGATGTTATTTCTGAAATTAAGGGCTGTATTCGCGAGAATCAGATTATTGTCACTTTGGCACCAGGAAAAACACTTGCTTGGTTGGAAGAACAGTTCGGTAAAACAGTGAAAATTATTCGAACTATGCCAAACACACCAGCTATGGTATTGGAAGGTATGACAGCAGCGTGTCCAAATGCATATGTGACAGAAGAAGAACTAGAGGCTGTTTGTGACATTTTACGTGGTTTTGGGGATGTGGAAGTAGTTCCAGAAAAGATGATTGATGCGGTAGTTGCAGTGAGCGGAAGTTCACCGGCTTATGTATTTATGATGATTGAAGCAATGGCTGATGCGGCAGTGGGAGAAGGAATGCCACGTGCACAGGCGTATAAGTTTGCATCAAAAGCAGTACTAGGTAGCGCGAAGATGGTATTAGAAACAGGAAAGCAACCAGGGGAATTAAAGGATATGGTTTGCTCTCCAGGCGGAACTACCATCGAAGCAGTAAAAGTATTGGAAGCAACAGGATTTAGAAGCTCACTTATGGAAGCGATGGAGGCTTGTGCGGAGAAATCGAGAAGTTTGTAAGGAGATTGATAAAATGAAATTACAAGCATTTAAAATGTGTGAAAATTTATACTTCATAGGAAGTGAAGCAGTATCTGTGCATTTGATAGATACAGAGGAAGGTCTTGTACTTATCGATGCAGGATATCCAGATATGTATGATCTTATCGTGGATAATATCAAAAAAGTGGGATTTGATCCGAAAAATATTTGCGCAATCTTTCATAGTCATGGTCACATCGATCATTTCGGGTGTACAGAGAGGTTAGTTGCACGTTCAGGTGCGAAGACTTATATCAGTAGAATTGATAACGATATCGTCAATGGGAAATTAGACCTTTCTTGGGCGAGAGAGTTAAACCTAGAGACACTACCGTTTTTTGACTGTGATGTGTTGATTGAGGATGGAGATGTATTTACGTTTGGAGATGTGCAAATACGTTGCGTACATACACCAGGACATACAGAAGGAGTTATGTCGTTCTTTATCACGCTTGAAAACGAGGGTAAAAAGATTGTTGCGGCAATGCATGGTGGTATCGGTACGAACTCGATGGCAGCAGACTTCTTGAATGCATATGGGTTATCTTTTGACTGTCGAGATAAATTCCGTGCGGGACTCAAAAAACTAGCTTTAGAAGATGTGGATATTGTGTTAGGAAATCATCCACAGCAAAGTCACACAGAAGAGAAGATGGTACGTGTACTAAACGGTGAGACAGACATCACTGATAAGGATGAGTGGAAGAGATTCCTTCTTTCTGCAGAAAGAAGGTTGGATGAGCGTCTTAAAAGGGAGGCAGAGAAATCCTTATGAAAAAAACGTTAATCGTAGTAGATATGCAAAATGATTTTATCGATATGGCGCTTGGAACAAAAGAAGCAGTTGCAATTGTGCCAAGAGTGAAAGAAAAGATTGAGGAGTATGCAAAGCGTGGAGATGAGATTATCTTTACGAGAGATACTCACTCAGAAGATTACCTTCAGACAACTGAAGGGAAAAAACTTCCAGTTGAGCACTGTATTAAAGGAACCAAAGGATGGGAGATTGCAGACGGACTATACGTTGAAGGAAGCAAGATTATTGACAAGCCTAATTTCGGTTGGCCACATTGGGGAGAAGAGAAGTTAGAGGAAGTTGAAATCATTGGTCTGTGCACGGACATCTGTGTTGTTTCAAATGCGCTTATTATAAAGGCGACATTCCCGGATGCACATGTTAAAGTTGATAAAAACTGCTGTGCAGGAGTTACGGTAGAAAGTCATCAAGCAGCACTTCAGACAATGGGGATGTGCCAGATTGAAATTATAAGTGAATAGATTAGAAATGAGCAGCTCTTCTGAACAGTAATCTGTTACACGGTAGTAAACATCTAGTCATACTACCCACCACCCCTGCATAGATTGTAAAAAGGCAATCATGCAGGGGTTTTGTTTGTGAAAGAATACATAGAAGAAAGA
>JAZOWZ010000029.1:0-2086 GCA_045659485.1 Faecalimonas sp.
TCATCTACCATTCCAGTCTGGCTGATATGTTTCATGAAGTTACTGATTGTTTGAAGCATATTATAAATAACTTGATTTCCAGAACAATCTGCAATACAAGTATGGAACACTACATCATCTTGTAAAAACTCTTTATAATTCTTTGCTTTTAAAGAATCCTTCATTCGAGCATAAACTTCTTCTAGCTTATCTAATTTGTCTTGTTTGTCACAGCTGGCTGCAAGAGCTGCTGCTTTCACTTCCAACAAATTTCTCGTTTCCACAATATCATCTGTTTGATTTCCATTAAGGAAAAGCGACCAAGAAAGTGGAATGTTAAAGAAGTTTGTTTCCCCTCCGCTAAGGTAACTTCCTTGTCCTGGTCTGATATCAATCATTCCAAGAACTTCAAGAACCTTCAATGCTTCACGGATATTTGTTCTTCCAACTCCCAACTTTTCTGCTAAGATTCGGTCTGACTCAATCTGCTCGTTCTTCTTTAATTTCTGATCAAACATCTGATCCGCCAAATACATTGTCAATCGGTGAATCAACTGACTAGTATCATTTTTCTTTTCTGACACCACGTATTTGTTTTCAATCACATAATCAATGGTTGCCATAAACTCTTCTGGCTCTTTTGAAAAAATCATAGGATCCAGTAAAAGTCTTTCTGAAACAATTGCGATTAATTCTGTGAGTTTTGTACCGCCACTACTTTCCAAATTAGAAAGAGTAGCAATGCTCATACGAGCTTTACCTGTCTCGTCAGTAAGAAACTGCTCAATGAATTCTTTTTGAGTCAATCTAAGATGTCTGCGAAGCATCTTTACATTGTCTTTTCTGTTTTGAGGGTTCAATTTATTACTAACCATAAGTCGTCCTCAATTATTTTTTCAAACGATCCAAGATATGTACCTTTACTGGTGAATAAAGCATTGCAACAACGATTAACACAAAACCGATTGTGCACATGGCATCATTTCCTGAACCTAATCCTGCCATAATCATGACAAACGCAATCATAATAACGGCAAAAGCAATTGTAAGCCCACCAGCTTTTGTTTTAAAAAATTCCATATATGATATCTCCTGTCTGTCACTCTATAATGCTACGAATACAAATGCGATAATTCCGATTGCAATTGCACAAATCATCGCAAGCGCCATAAGTTTCTTAAGAACTTCCCCTTCACTTCCAAGGATGTTCGCTGTTGTTGTTCCAAGAATAATTTTACTTGGGCTGATAGCACTACCAATCGCTCCACCAGCTGATTGAGCACCAAGAACAGGTGCTGCTTCAACACCGAGAAGATTAGCTGTAGTTACTTGGAATCCACCAAATAAAATATTAGAACTCATGTTACTTCCAGTCATAAATGTTCCCAGCATACCAACGAATGGTGCAAGGATTACATAAATCTTGCCAAGTACATTTGCAATACCTTCTGCAAGTACTGCTGTTTGTCCTGTTCCGTCCATGATTTTTGACATAATAACAAGACCGATTACAGAAATACCTGATGGCATTGTCATTGTGATGGATTTCATGAAGATTCGTTTTACTCCGCCTTCTTTAATCCATCCTTTTTGTTTGTAATATACAAGACCCGCAAGTGCTGAAATCAATAAGAACATACTTGCATGTGTAAATGGTTTAAATGTTGCTGTACTAGCTGCATTTACATGTCCATATGCTGTCATTGTCTCTGGGAATTGAATTCCAAATGACACTTGATTTAAGAAATTGCTGATTGGTGTTACTGTAAGTACAACTAATGTTAAGATTGAAAGCACGAAATATGGTACGAATGCTTGAACAAGTGACATATCTTCTGGTGCTTTTTCACCTACATTTGCTGTAAATGAACGGTTCATGATTGGACTTTCTTCGATTTCCCAAGCTTCGCCGTAGAGTTTTGTCTTTCCTAAGAAAAGCACTACAATCATAGAAAGGCAAGCTGGCACGAAGTTACAAAGTGTTGTGTTTACTTGGCTAAGTAAAATTTCTCCGCCACCTTGAATTAAACCGATAAGGATAACTGCAACAAAACCTTTTTTGATTGCTTTTCCCTTTCCATAGAACCAGCACATTGCAAAACCTGCA
>JAZOWZ010000030.1:0-8629 GCA_045659485.1 Faecalimonas sp.
TTGATTGAAAAACATCAGATTGAAGAATTAGACAGTGTAGGCTATCTTTTGAAACATAAAAAAAGTGGCGCCAGAATCGTACTGTTAGAAAATGATGATGAAAATAAAGTGTTTAATATTGGTTTCCGCTCGCCACCTCAGGATAGTACAGGGCTTCCACACATTTTGGAACATTCTGTTCTTTGTGGTTCTAAGAATTTTCCACTCAAAGACCCATTTGTAGAATTGGTAAAAGGGTCACTGAATACATTTTTGAATGCTATGACATATCCAGATAAGACGGTATATCCAATTGCAAGTTGCAATGATAAAGATTTTCAAAATTTGATGCATGTATATATGGATGCAGTTTTCTATCCAAATATTTATCAGCACGAGGAGATTTTCAGACAAGAAGGATGGAGTTATCAGTTAGAATCAGAAGAGGATGCGCTTACTTATAACGGAGTTGTTTACAATGAAATGAAAGGCGCATTTTCGTCTCCAGAGGGTGTCTTGGACCGCGTGATTCTTAACTCGCTGTTTCCAGATACTTGCTATGCAAATGAGTCGGGCGGAGACCCAGAATGTATTCCAAATCTTACGTATGAGCAATTTTTGGATTTTCACAAGAAATATTATCATCCGTCCAATAGTTATATTTATCTATATGGTGATATGGATTTTGAGGAAAAATTGCAGTGGTTGGATGAAATGTATTTGTCTTCGTTTGATGCAATAGAGATTGATTCGAAGATCGAGTTGCAACAACCTTTTGCTGTGATGAAAGAAATAGAGCAGTTGTATTCGATTAGCAGTAGTGAATCGGAAGAAGATAACACGTATTTGTCTTATAATAAGGTAATAGGAACTAGCTTGGACCGAGAGTTGTATCTGGCATTTGAGGTGTTAGATTATGCCCTTTTGTCAGCACCAGGTGCGCCGCTTAAGAAGGCCCTTGTGGATGCGGGAATCGGAAAAGATATTTTTGGTTCCTATGATAATGGAATTTATCAACCGATTTTCTCGATTGTAGCGAAGAATGCAAATGTAGAGCAAAAGGATGCGTTTGTAAAAATAATTGAAGATACATTAAGTGAGATTGTGGCAAAAGGAATTGACAAAAAGTCGATTGAAGCAGGTATTCATTATCATGAATTCCGCTATCGCGAAGCAGACTTTGGCTCATTCCCAAAGGGATTAGAATATGGTCTACAGATTTTTGACAGTTGGCTCTATGATGAAAATAAGCCATTTGTTCATTTGGATGCCATTGCTACCTACGATTTCTTGAAAGAACAAATCGGCACAAAGTATTTTGAAAATCTGATTCAAAGCTATGTGCTTGATAATAATCATGGTGCCATTGTAGTTGTGAAGCCCGAAAAAGGCCGCACTGCAAAAATGGATAAACTATTAGAAGAAAAGTTGGCTGCATATAAGGAATCTCTCAGAGACGAGGAATTGAAGGCGCTTGTCAATGCAACACATGCATTGGTGCAATATCAAGAAGCAGAAGAGAATCTTGAGGATATAGAAAAAATTCCTGTACTAGAGCGTAGCGATATTAGTCTTGAAATTGCACCGATTCAAAACGAGGAATTAACTATAGACGATACTCTTGTGGTATATCACGATATTGATACCAATGGAATTGGGTATGTGGATTTGTTGTTTGATTTATCTGGGGTTTCGGCTGAGGAATTGCCGTATGTGGGAATGTTACAAGCAGTTTTAGGTGTTATTGACACAGAAAACTATGGATATGGTGAATTGTTTAATGAAATCAATATGTACACGGGTGGAATTTCGACCAGTATTGAATTATATCCAGATGTGACAAAGGTCAAAGAAAAAGATTTTCGTGCCACTTTTGAGATTAAGTCCAAGGCATTGTATGACAAACTTCCGATCGCATTTGCAATGATGTCGGAGATTTTGACAAAGTCTAATTTGAGAGATGAAAAGCGCTTCAAAGAGATACTTGCTATGGCAAAATCACGTCTTCAAATGCGCTTTCAGTCATCTGGACATGCGACGGCTGCTGGACGTGCGTTAGCATATACGTCACCGTTGTCTAAATTTAAAGATTTAACCAATGGCATTGAGTATTATGAAGTTGTAAAACGTGTAGAAGAGCATTTTGAAGAAGAGAAAGAAATGCTCATAGCTACATTGAGTAAATTGGCGAAGCAGATTTTTAGAAGCGACAATATGATGGTGAGCTTTACTGCAGAGCGCCAGGGATTAGAGCAACTAGAATTACAAATACCACAGATAAAAGAAGCGCTATTTGCAGAAAAGGTAGAGCAAAAATCTTGTGTCCTTCATTGCCAAAAGAGAAATGAAGGTTTAAAGACTGCATCCAAAGTGCAGTATGTTGCACGTGCGGGTAATTTTATTGATGCGGGACATTCTTATACAGGAGCATTCCAAATTTTACGTGTGATTATGGGCTATGAATATTTGTGGCAAAATGTGCGCGTGAAAGGTGGCGCCTACGGTTGTATGAGTAGTTTTTCGAGATTAGGAGAAGGGTATTTTGTATCTTATCGAGATCCAAATCTGGAAAAGACAAATGCCATTTATGAGGGAGTGCCAGCATATCTTCGCGACTTTACAGTATCAGAACGTGATATGACAAAGTATATCATTGGAACGATGAGTGGAATTGACCGACCGATGACACCGGCTACCAAAGGTGACCGTTCTATGAATCTTTATATGAATCGCGTATCAGAGGAAATGATACGCAAAGAAAGAATGGAAATCTTGAATGCCTCGCAAGAAGATATTCGTGCATTGGCAGAAAGTGTAGAAGCAGTTCTGAAATGCGACCAGATTTGTGTGATTGGAAATGAAGAGAAGATAGAGGCACAGAAAGAACTATTTGGAGAAGTAAGAGACTTATTCTAAACATAAAGGAGAACATATGAGAGCAGATTACAAATCAGGATTTGTAACTTTAATTGGAAGACCGAATGTGGGGAAATCGACACTTATGAATCATTTAATTGGGCAAAAAATTGCAATTACGTCGAACAAACCACAGACGACCAGAAACCGTATACAGACGGTACTCACGAAGGAAGAAGGTCAGATTGTCTTTGTGGATACGCCGGGGATCCACAAGGCAAAAAATAAGCTGGGTGAGTATATGGTAAACGTAGCAGAACGTACACTTAACGAAGTGGATGTAGTGCTTTGGCTTGTGGAGCCGTCAACGTTTATTGGTGCTGGTGAGCAGCATATCGCGGAGCAATTAGGCAAGGTAAAAACGCCCGTCGTGCTAGTTATCAATAAAGTGGATATGGTAAAAAAAGAAGAGGTATTGACGTTTATTGATGCCTATCAAAAGATTTACGATTTTGCAGCAATTGTTCCAGTGTCTGCAAGGAGTGGAGAAAATACGGACGAACTGGTAAAAGTGATTTTGAAATATTTGCCGTATGGTCCACAGTTTTATGATGAGGATACAGTCACAGACCAACCAGAGCGACAGATTGTATCGGAACTTATTCGTGAAAAGGCGCTTCATTGCTTGAATGACGAGATTCCACACGGAATTGCAGTGGCCATTGACAAGATGAGTTACCGCAGAAAGATAGTAGATATTGATGCGACGATTATCTGTGAACGCGATTCACATAAAGGAATCATTATTGGGAAACAAGGGGCAATGCTGAAGAAAATCGGAAGTACTGCCAGATTTGAGATTGAAAGAATGCTGGATATGAAAGTCAATCTGCAACTGTGGGTAAAAGTAAAGAAAGATTGGCGTGACAGTGATTTTCTAATTAAGAACTTTGGATATACCAAGGATGAATTGTAAGAACTGGTAGATACTTTCAGTATGAGAAAATGTTAGGTGGAGATTCTAACCTTGTATAAGGGAGGAAGTTCACATGGCAGATAAAGATTTATGGGTAACATTTGAAAAGACAGGGAGTGTTGCGGATTACTTATCTTACAAAGGAATCCGGATGAACACAGACAACAGTAAAGTGGGAGAGAGTGCAGTTGAATCAGTCGATAAAAGTGACCGGGATGATACTGTCCGCAGTTCCTATCGGTGAATATGATAAAAGGATTGTGATTCTGACAAAAGAAAAAGGAAAGATTTCCGCCTTCGCAAAAGGTGCAAGGCGTCAGAACAGTCCATTAATGGGCGTGACCAATCCATTTTCCTTTGGGGAGTTCGAACTCTATGAGGGACGGACATCCCATAATGTGATGCAAGCACATATTTTGAATTACTTTATGGAATTCAACACCGATTTTGAGAGCGCGTATTACGGGTTCTATTTTATGGAAATCGCGGACTATTATACAAGAGAATACAACGATGAAAAAGAAATGCTAAAACTACTGTATCAAACGATGCGAGCACTGGCTTCGGGGAAATTTGACCGAAAGCTAGTGAGATACATATTCGAACTTAAGACGTTGGTGATACAGGGGGAATCACCAGAAGTATTTCGCTGTGCCAATTGCGGTGTGGATGAGCGAAAGATGGTGTTTAGTAGTCAAAATCATGGTTTTATCTGCGAGGAATGCCAAGGGATTGCGCCAGATGGAATTTGTGTTTGCGATTCTACGGTGTATACATTGCAGTATATTGCAACCTCGAGCATTGAAAAACTATATACATTTACCGTTTCGAATGAAGTTTTAGGGGAAATGCGGAGAATCATGAAGCAATATATGGATACACACGTGGAAAAACGTTTTAAGTCCTTGGAAATATTGGAAATGTGCTTGAAATAAGCAAACAATGACGTTATAATAATTAGCATTAAGATTCACAGAATGAGAGGAATTTGAGTTATGGAAAAGACAATGGAAAAGATCGTAGCACTCGCGAAATCAAGAGGTTTTGTATATCCGGGTTCAGAAATTTATGGTGGACTTGCAAACACATGGGATTACGGGAATCTTGGTGTTGAGTTAAAAAATAATGTAAAAAGAGCTTGGTGGCAAAAATTCGTTCAAGAGAATCCATACAACGTAGGTGTGGATTGTGCGATTCTTATGAACCCACAGACATGGGTTGCATCAGGACACTTGGGTGGATTTAGCGACCCACTTATGGATTGTAAAGAATGTAAAGAGAGATTCCGCGCAGACAAGATTATTGAAGATTTTGCAGCAGAAAATGGAATTGAATTGACAGAGAGCGTAGATGCTTGGTCAAAAGAACAAATGGAAGCATGGGTGGAAGAACACAACGTTCCATGCCCTACATGTGGAAAACACAACTTCACAGAGATTCGTCAGTTCAACTTGATGTTCAAAACATTCCAAGGTGTAACAGAAGATGCAAAAAACACAGTTTACTTAAGACCAGAAACAGCACAAGGTATTTTCGTAAACTTTAAAAATGTACAACGTACATCTAGAAAGAAAATTCCATTCGGTATCGGACAGATTGGTAAATCATTCCGTAACGAAATTACACCTGGTAACTTCACATTCCGTACCAGAGAGTTTGAACAAATGGAATTAGAATTCTTCTGCGAACCAGATACAGACCTTGAATGGTTTGCATATTGGAAAGATTTCTGTATTAACTGGTTACAAACATTAGGTATCAAAGAAGAAGAGATGCGTGTAAGAGACCATTCTCCAGAAGAACTTTCTTTCTATAGTAAAGCAACGAGTGATATCGAGTTCTTGTTCCCATTTGGATGGGGCGAACTTTGGGGAATCGCTGACAGAACAGACTATGACTTGACACAACACCAAGAAGTGTCAAAACAAGATATGACATATTTTGATGATGAAAAGAAAATCAAATATGTTCCATACGTTGTTGAGCCATCTCTTGGAGCAGACCGTGTGGTACTTGCATTCCTTTGTGCAGCATACGACGAAGAAGAATTGGAAGGCGGAGATGTACGTACAGTGCTTCATTTCCATCCAGCTTTGGCACCAGTTAAGATTGGTGTACTTCCACTTTCTAAGAAGTTAAATGAAGGCGCAGAAAAAGTATTTGCAGAATTGTCAAAATACTACAACTGTGAATTTGATGATCGTGGAAATATTGGAAAACGTTATCGCCGTCAAGATGAAATCGGAACTCCATTCTGTATTACATACGACTTCGAATCAGAAGAAGATGGTGCAGTAACAGTTCGTGATCGTGATACAATGGAACAAGAAAGAATTAAAATCGAAGATTTGAAAGCATATTTTGAAGAAAAATTTACATTTTAATTAATATGTAAGGCCGAGACGTAGTAAAAGTTTGCTACGTCTCGTGTGCTAATTGGAGGAAATCAAATGGAAAGAAAAAATTTGTGGGAAGTATATTCAGAAGAACAATTGCAGGAGTTGGAATCTGTGACCACACAATACAAAGATTTTTTGGATATTGGTAAGACAGAGCGTGAATGTGTGAAAGAAGCAATTAAGATGGCATGTGCAAACGGATACTGCGATTTAAAGGAAGTTTTGGCGGAAAAGAGAACATTACAAGCAGGCGATAAGGTTTATGCAGTGTGTATGGACAAGACCATTGCCTTATTCCAAATAGGAACAGAACCTTTGGAAGCAGGAATGAACATTTTAGGTGCACACGTGGATTCTCCGCGTATTGACGTGAAACAAAACCCACTTTATGAGGCGGGAGAACTCTCTTATTTGGATACACACTATTATGGCGGTGTGAAGAAGTACCAATGGGTAACAATTCCGCTTGCAATTCATGGTGTAATTGTTAAGAAAGACGGAACAAAGGTAGAAGTGGTAATTGGGGAAGATGAGAAAGATCCAGTATTTGTTATCACGGACTTGTTAATTCATCTGGCACAAGAACAATTAGAACAAAAAGCTGCTAAAGTAATCGAAGGAGAAAAATTGGATCTTTTGGTTGGAAATAAACCGTTGAAAGGTGAAGAAAAAGAAGCGGTAAAAGCAAATGTACTTCGTTTATTAAAAGAAAAATATGATGTGGAAGAAGAAGATTTCTTATCTGCAGAATTGGAGATTGTTCCAGCGGGAAAAGCACGCGATTGTGGATTGGATCGCAGTATGATTTTGGCTTATGGTCAAGACGATAGAGTGTGTGCATTCACTTCGCTTTTAGCGATGTTGGAAGCAAAAGATGTTGAAAAAACAGCTTGTTGTTTACTTGTGGATAAAGAAGAAATCGGAAGTGTAGGTGCAACAGGTATGCATTCGCGTTTCTTTGAAAATGTGGTGGCAGAACTTTTGGATGCAATGGGCGAGTATTCTGAGTTGAAAGTGCGCAAGGCGTTGGCGAATTCGAAGATGTTGTCTTCGGATGTAAGTGCTGCGTTTGACCCGATGTTCGAGAGTGTCTACGAGAAGAAGAACACAGCATATTTTGGACACGGACTTGTGTTCAATAAATATACAGGAAGTCGCGGAAAGAGTGGTTCTAATGATGCAAATGCAGAGTATGTAGCATACCTTCGTCGCGTATTGGAAAAACACGGTGTTACCTTCCAAACTGCGGAACTTGGCCGTGTAGATGTTGGCGGTGGCGGTACGATTGCATATATCTTGGCAAACTATGGAATGGATGTCATTGATAGCGGCGTGGCAGTGCTAAGTATGCATGCACCTTGGGAGGTTACAAGCAAGGCGGATGTGTATGAAGCTTATCGCGGATACAAGGCGTTTTTAGCAGAAAAATGCTAATACAAATCAAAATTGTACTTATAAAAAAACAAGGATAAATTTGGTTGACGTAATAGGATAAAAAAGTTAAAATTGTTGTGTGGGTCTGTGTACCCACACGACAGCAGAAAACTAATACAAGCAAAATGCGCCTTCTAAATAGATGAAGACGTATTTTTCGCGTGTGTATTACCTAAAAAATATATAGGAGGTCATAAAGTATGACAAAATGGGTTTATATGTTCACAGAAGGTGACGCGAGCATGAGAAACCTCCTTGGTGGTAAAGGTGCAAACCTTGCTGAGATGACAAAATTAGGTCTTCCAGTACCACAGGGATTCACAATTTCAACAGAAGCTTGTACACAGTATTATGAAGATGGTCGTCAAATCAACGACGAGATTCAAGCTCAAATTAACGAAGCTATCGTTAAGATGGAAGAAATTACAGGAAAGAAATTTGGAGATTTAGAGAATCCATTACTTGTATCTGTACGTTCTGGTGCTAGAGCATCTATGCCAGGTATGATGGATACAATTTTGAACCTTGGTCTTAATGAAGAAGTAGTAGAAGTTGTTGCTAAGAAGACTGGAAATGAAAGATGGGCTCGTGACTGCTACAGAAGATTTATCCAAGTGTATTCTGACGTAGTTATGGAAGTTGGTAAGAAGTATTTTGAAGAACTTATCGACAAGATGAAAGAAGAAAAAGGTGTTACAGAAGACATCGATCTTACAGCAGATGATTTGAAAGAATTAGCAAATCAATTCAAAGCTGAATACAAAGAAAAAATTGGAAAAGACTTCCCAAGCGATCCAAAGGAACAATTGATGGGAGCGGTACAAGCTGTATTCCGTTCATGGGACAACCCACGTGCAAACGTATATCGTCGTGATAACGATATCCCATACTCTTGGGGAACAGCTGTTAACGTACAAGAAATGGCATTTGGTAACTGGTCAGATGAATCAGGTACAGGTGTTGCATTTACTCGTGACCCAGCTAC
>JAZOWZ010000031.1:0-1608 GCA_045659485.1 Faecalimonas sp.
CTTCGTTTGACAGCCAAGAACATTTCTAGCCTGTTCTAAGACATTCGTCTCTTTATCGCTTGGCATTTCAATAATAAAGATAACACGTCTCACATCTGTGTCAACATGCAATTTTTTTGCACGATTGTAAATATCTACCAATAGCAGGTTGTCAAGTAGTAAATTCTTGAAGAAATTATCCTTGTCAAATCTCTCCTGATATGCAACCAAAAGACTTTTTAATTGGAAAGCTGCCACCTTTCCAATGGTCTGGACTTCATGACCATTGCCTGCGGCTACCAAAATGTATTCTAGCTGCCCCTCATCATAAATCTTGTATAAGTGACATCCTTTTGCTTCTTGATTGTCTGCAGAAGATTTTGCAAAATCAGACACCTTGCCAGTATATTCTGTTGCATCCCCATATGTACTTGCAAGCATCTTTCCTTCTATATCGAAAACATGTAAATCAATTTGAGTAATCTCTTTCAATCCATCAATTGTACTTTGAAGAATTTGGTTCGAAATCATCTTTATCCCTCCGTAATACATAACCTTTTATCATATTAATGCAAAATCGCAAAAAAATAAAGGGGAAATTGGCATTTTTTTATGCATTTTCCCCTTTTTTCGCCATTTCTCTCTTTAAAATCTGTCTTAAGACAAATTCTTTGATTTTTTGAAATACATTTTTCTGCTTTCGCATCTCTCCGAGCAGATCTCCAAACCCCAACCAGACTCTTGCATTGACAAGGGTTTTGTTGCGATAAATAAATTCTTCCTCTGATGGAGAAGGTAAAGTAGAAAGTACACAGTCTACTTCTGCACCATTCACCAGATTCAAAAGCATATCGTCTGACACTGCGTTTTCTTCCAAAGTAGCAGTCCCTACAATCTGAATATTGGCATAATCTTCGTTCATGTAGCCTTCCAGCTTCTCTAAATCTGCACCATTCTCAGCCAACAAAAATACCTTAATCCCATTCTTATGAAGATATCTCATTACCATCTTGATAATGAGCAATTCTTCCACTTCTTTCAAACGGCGTTCCTCTTTCACACCGGCTGCCTGCAAGATTCCCTTGTCACTTGCAAGGGCAAGCTCGAAGGATTGGAACATGGCATTTGCCTCTTCGTCCTGTTGAAACTTTCCAAGAGTGTTCATTGTAACCATCTCAATTACACTTACCGGTTCCGTTCCCATATAGTCCATAATAAGCTTCATGGCATCTTTCGCTGTAAGATTGTCAATTTCTAAATCTAATACTTGAATATTCTCGTTCATAACCTCACCTGATTTTCTTCAGTCTCTTGATTATAACAGATTATGTTCTATTTTTCAACTCTCATATCTCGGCGCTTCTTTGTGACTAATCCACCAATTTTCCCAGTCTCTTTAGACGTCAGAGAACGCCAGCCTTCCTTTAACACTTTATCTAAAAGCCCAAGTTCCTCTGCTACTTCATATTTCATCTTCTCTTCTTCTGTAAGCTCTGACAACCGAATTTCTTTTTGTTTTTTCTTAGACATAGAAAAATCCCCTTTCCCTTTTTGGTAAGAGGATTTCCCTTTTTTACATATTTATTCCAATTAGCAGCTGATTTCTTCATGTAAAGCAAATGAGTAAAT
>JAZOWZ010000032.1:0-62511 GCA_045659485.1 Faecalimonas sp.
TCTTTTCCAGTACAGTCGTCTTTGAATTTTAACATTACATTTCCATTATCAAGTTTGTACACATCTTTTGTTTTACCTGTATAAATTTTTTCCATTTTCGATTTCCTCTCTTTTTCAAAATGATTAGTAAGGAGACTAAAAACATCTCACATAAAATTTTTATCACAAAATAGGCTGATTTACAATATTTTTTTTGAGATTAGTTATACTTATTTTTAAAAAATATTAATAAGTTTATTAGCAATGTTTTTTTAAAAGAAAATGGTTGATTTTTCATAAAATAATGTTATAATGTAATTTGTTCGGTAAACATTAATGCGGAATGGTGTAATGGTAGCACAGCAGACTCTGACTCTGTTAGTAGGGGTTCGAATCCCTTTTCCGTAGTTTTTTTATACATAAAATTAAATAGCGGAGTGTGGCTCAGCTTGGTAGAGCGCTACGTTCGGGACGTAGAGGTCGCGTGTTCGAATCACGTCACTCCGATTTGAAGGTGCTAAGGTTCTTGCTTTTACAAGGGTTTCGGCACTTTCTTTTTTTATCACCTAAGTGTCAAAATAGGGTTACCTCTGGGTTTCCTATTACAAAATTCAAATTAAGGTTGAGAGGAACATTAAAATGAAAATTAAGGTTATTTTGTGGGATATAGATGGTACACTTTTAAATTTTGAAGCGGCGGAAAAGGCTGCTATCCGACAATGCTTTTCCGTTTTTAAGTTGGGCGAGTGTACAGATGAAATGCTTGGTGCATATCAAACCATTAATAGAGAGTATTGGAAGCGTTTAGAGCGGGGAGAAATTAGTAAAAAAGAAGCTTTAGTAGCACGTTTTAATGACTTGCTTGAGAAATATGGTCTGGACACATCTGTTGCACCAAAGGTTAACGCGGAGTATCAGGTTCGTTTAGGGGATACCATTTGTTTCAATCATAACGGTTTGGAAACCGTGAAGGCATGTAAAGGGAAAATTCCGCAATACGCAGTTACAAATGGAACAAAGGTAGCACAGGATAGAAAACTTCGAAACTCGGGACTCATTGATTTGTTTGATGGCGTATTTATATCCGATGAGATAGGGATAGAAAAACCGGCGATTGGGTTCTTTGATGAAGTCTTTAAAACAATCGGTGAATATGATAAATCAGAGATTTTGATTGTAGGTGATTCACTTACCAGTGATATACAAGGGGGCAATAATGTAGGTATTGTTACTTGCTGGTTTAATCCTTTGGGAAAGGAAAATGACCTAGGGCTACACATCGATTATGAAATTAGCGATTTGGGACAGGTATTAGAGATTGTATCAATAAAAAGCGGGGAGTAGTGATACTCCCCGTCATAATTTTATCTATTATATTTCATATTCTAATATGTAATCGTCCATTACATACCCATTTCCAATGTCAGTTACTTCCGCGAGAACTTTGGTAAAACCGAGGTGTTCATATACAGCAAGGGAATCTGCATTGTGGCGATTGCAAGTAAGCCAGATCTTGCTTAATTTTCTCATTTTACAAATTTCAACAAATTTCTGGAACATGTGCTTTCCAATGCCTTTTCCACGAAATTCTTCGTCTACATATAGCTTGCTTAAGAATAATTTTCCGTCTTCTTCTTTGATTCCGGCAAAACCTGCAAAGGTGTAATCATATGAGAACAGAAAATATTCGTATCCGGAGTTGATTTGTTCTACCAATGCTTCTGGTGATAAAAATTTCTCTACCATATAGTCAACCTGTGCTTCACCAAGAATCGGTGTGTAATGCTGATGCCAGATTGCGTCTGCAACAGCATACACCGAATAAACAAGAGCCATATTTGTAACAGGCATAATTCTTAGATTCTTCATATTGTAAATGCTCCTTTTAAACGTTAATCATGTTTTAATATTTGCATTGTATCATGGAATCTGTGTTATGTAAATTTTTTATTTATTAGCACTCTTTCTTCGAGAGTGCTAATTTTGTATTGACATCTGATTTAATGAGTATTAATATAGGTTTTAGGTAAACTTTAGACGGAAAAGGAGATGCTTAAAATGGCAACAAAACATGGGAATTTATCTATTAATAGCGAAAATATTTTTCCAATTATAAAAAAATGGATGTATTCAGACCACGACATTTTCGTGCGTGAGTTAATATCAAATGGTTGTGATGCAATTACAAAACTGAAAAAATTAGATATGATGGGCGAGTACCAGATGCCAGATGATTATAAAGCAAGTATTCAGGTATTAGTAAACCCAGAGGAGAAGACTTTAAAATTTATTGATACAGGTCTTGGTATGACTGCTGAGGAAGTGGAAGAGTATATTACTCAGATTGCGTTCTCGGGAGCGACAGAGTTTTTGGAGAAATACAAAGATAAAACTACAGAAGATGATATGATTGGACATTTCGGTCTTGGATTTTACTCTGCATTTATGGTGGCAGAGGAAGTTCACATTGACACCTTGTCATATAAAGAAGGCGCAACGCCAGTGCATTGGACTTGCGACGGTGGAACAGAATATGATATGGAAGAGGGCGACAAAGAAACTGTTGGAACAGAAATCACATTATTTTTGAATGAAGACAGTGTGGAGTTTTCTAACGAGTATCGTGTAAGAGAAGTGATTGAAAAGTATTGTTCATTTATGCCAGTTCCAATTTACCTTTCGAGTGAAAATGCAGAGAAAGCGGAAGAAGAGGAAGAAGAAGTAAAACCGCTAAATGACACAACTCCACTTTGGACGAAACACCCAAATGAGTGTGAGAAGGAAGATTATATTGCTTTTTATCGCAAAGTATTTATGGATTACAAAGAGCCACTGTTTTGGATTCATTTGAATATGGATTATCCATTTAATTTGAAAGGAATTTTATACTTCCCTAAGATTAATACAGAATATGATTCCGTAGAAGGAAAGATTAAGTTATACAATAACCAAGTGTTTATTGCGGACAACATCAAAGAAGTTATTCCGGAATTTTTGATGGTATTAAAGGGGGTTATCGATTGCCCAGACTTGCCACTCAATGTATCTCGTAGTGCACTTCAAAACGATGGATTTGTGAACAAGATTTCTGAGTACATTTCAAAGAAAGTGGCAGACAAGCTTTCTGGAATGTGCAAGACAGACAAAGAAACTTATGAGAGTTACTGGGATGACATCAGCCCATTTATCAAATTTGGTTGCTTAAAGGATGAAAAATTCTGTGACAAGATGAGTGATTATATGTTGTTTAAGAATTTAGAACACAAGTATTTGACGTTCAAAGAATGTGTGGAAAAGAACGGAAAAGAAGACGAGGAAACTACACTCTATTATGTGACTGATGAACAACAACAAAGCCAGTACATCAATATGTTTAAGGCAGAAGGTTTGGATGCGGTAATACTTACACACAGCATTGACACACCATTTATTAGTCAATTGGAACAACGCAATGAAAAGGTGAAATTCCAACGTATCGATGCGGATTTGACAGACACATTTAAGCAAGCAGTGGAAGCAGACGAAGAGGAAACTTTCAAAGCAAACACAGAGACATTGACAGAACTTTTTAGAACTGTTTTGGGCAAAGAAAAATTGGATGTCAAAGTAGAGAAATTGAAAAATGAAAGTGTGGCATCCATGATGACTCTTTCCGAAGAAGCTCGTCGTATGCAGGATATGATGAAAATGTATGGTATGGCGGGAATGGATCCAAGTATGTTTGGTACAGATACTACATTAGTATTAAATGCAAATCATCCACTTGTAAAATATGTGTTAGAACATAAAGAAGGAGAACATACCGCATTGTTCTGCAAGCAATTATATGATTTGGCGCTTCTGAGCAACAAGCCATTAAATCCAGAGGAAATGACAGAGTTTATCAAGAGAAGCAATGAGATTATGATGTTACTTGCAAAATAAATAAAAGCAATTAAAAAGGGAATGCTCAATTCAAAGAGCATTCCCTTTGCTATGTCATTAAATAAATAGTCCCCATACAAGCCCCAAAAGTAAGGAAGCGATTACTGGGATGATACAAGATGTCACACAGATATCTAAGTAAGATTCTTTGTGTTTGCAATTTGAAACTGCGAGTAGCGTAAGTACTGCACCATTGTGTGGTAAGGTATCAAGCCCGCCAGAAGCAAGTGAAGCAATACGGTGTAAGTATTCTGGACTCAAGCCGATTGCTGCAGCTTTTTCTAAGTACTGTGCACCTAACGTATCCAATGCGATGGACATACCACCGGAAGCAGAACCAGTAGCCCCTGCGAGCACGTTAACGGCAACGGCTTCCGAGAATAGTATAGAACCAGGCATATTTAACATAGCTGTTTTTAATAAAGCAAAACCAGGAACGATTTTCACCACGGAACCGAATCCAACAGCACAAGCCGTGTTCATAATTGCACTAAGAGAACCGTTTGCACCCTCATTGATGGCTGGGAGCAATTGTTTTAATTGATGTGCGTTCATTAAACAAACCACAAGGATTCCAGCAATCAAAGCGATAATAATGGATTCGCTAGATTCTAATTTGATATTTTTGTATTTTTCCAGTAAACCAGGAAGAACATTGAGCATCAAAACAACTACGAGCAATGGAAGTAATCCACATAACCAGTGCCATTTTGGTTGTTCTTTTCCTTCTGCAGATGATTCTACGTGTTTCGGGTCTTCTACAAAGTGCAGACCTTTTTTGCGAGCATTTTTTGCACGCCATTCCAAATATATGTATCCTGGAACACCAATCAAAATAGCTGCAATCAAGCCCATAACTGGAGCAGCAGTAGCTGTTGTTCCGTAATAGGTAGTAGGAATCAAGTTTTGAATTTGTGGTGAGCCAGGGATTGCTGTCATTGTAATTCCGAAAGCTCCAAATGCGATTGCTCCTGGAAGCAATTGGCGAGGCAAATCTGCTTCGCGATAGATGGCATATCCCATTGGGTAGATTACGAATACTACAACGAAAAGTGAGATTCCCCCATATGTCATAAGAAGACATGGCAAAACGACTGCCAAAATAGCGAATCTAGAACCGATAAGAGATACCAGTTTGTTTGCCAAAGAGCGGGCAGAACCAGTGCGGTCCATAATCTTTCCGTAAACAGCTCCTAAGAAAAAGGCAGGGAACCATGAAACGATGTAACCGGCAGTTCCTTGCATATAGTCTCCCAAGTAGGAGTCTAGTAGGTTGGCACCGCCGAAAAGTGCGACGATTAAAGCGCATACAGGGGCAACCCAAATAATGGAATGTCCTCGATAAGCAAATACAATCAATGCGATTAAGCCGACCAAGATGCCTACCAAAGAGATGATAGATGTTGCTGACATAATTTTTCCTCCAATTTGTAAGTTATATATACATTGTAAAAACAACAGACATATAAGACAAATTCATAAATGGTTGATTATTTATGCTTTTTTGCTATAATTAAAATATGATTTATGGAGGTAATAATATGGATATTCAACATATAAAATATTTTTTGGAAGTTGCGAAATGTAAGAGTTTTTCAAAAGCAGCAGAGCATCTGTTTGTGACACAACCCATTATAACCAGATGTATTAAAAATATGGAAGAAGAATTGGAGCAACCTTTAATTATCCGAAGTACTAAGTCTTTTGCGCTTACGGATGCGGGGGAGGCATTAGTTGTGTATGGGAGCCGGTTAGTTGAACAGTATGAAGATATCTATCGTCATCTTCAAGATATCAAAGAATCCAAAGTGGGGGAAATTCACATATCCAGTCCGGGAGTGCTTTTGGATATGTATTTTCCAAAATTGGTTACAGAATATCGCAAGAAATATCCGGGAATTAAAATTACAATTAGTGAGAGAGGATCACGTTTGATTGCGCAAGATGTGTTAGATGGAAAAGTAGACATCGGATTGGTTATGCTTCCAATCGAAGAAGCATATCAGTTAAACGTCATTCCAATTATTCGAGATGAAGTCTGTGTTTTAGTAAGAAGAGACCATGCATTTGCGAAAAAGGAATATGTACATATTAAGCAGTTACAGGAAGTAGAGATTATTACTTATAATAAGAACAATACACTTTATAATAAGTTTGTAGAGATGTGTCAAGAACAGGGATTTGTGCCAGATATTATTTATCAGAGTATGATGCCAAACTTTGTTATGGATGTTATTACCTATGGAAATTGTGTAGGAATTATGCCGGCACCGATGTTGGAACAGTTTCAAACAGAAGATTTGGTATCCATTCCGCTACGCCCACATTTTCCTTGGGAGATTGCGATGATTACCAAAAAAGGACGCTATCTGCCAAAGGCGGCAAATAGCTTTTTGGAATTTGTACAAGAATATTTATAGTAATTCAAAAGGAATTTCTTTCTGCGTGAAAAATTTTTGAACCATGGTATCCCACGCTTGCTCTAAAGTTTTGTCCATTGTAAATAAGGTCATAGCGGTTCCAGTCACACATTGCAACTTTTGTCCATCAAACTTTAAATTGATATAGAGACCACGAATATCTTCTAGTTCAAAATCCAAGCCTTGTTGCTGAATTAACTTTTGGATATTGCTACCTGATAAGCCGAGAACAAATTTAAAATTTAAAGGGGTGCGTTTCCCCTTGATAAGAGAAAAGAAATGTTCCCTTATATCTTTCCAAAGTGTGTATTCACGATCTAGAAGTTCGTTTTCGGAAAAGAAATCTTTATGTAAATAACCATCTATATGAAAGGTGTTAAAAGTGGTTACTTCTCCTTCCACAAAAAGGAATGAATCAAATGTTTCTGATAATAATAGTTTCGACATGCATTCTTTGACTTCCGTCAGTGATAAAGCGATCATGCCTGGCCCTCCTTTGTATGTTTTTTGATAAAATAGATTGCAATAAATAACGTGACAAGTTCTGCTAAAGGCACTGAAGCCCAAATGCCCACGATGTCAAAGAGTGGTGCCAGAATCGTAACGAAAACGATACTGAGAACACATCCGCGGAGCAGGCAAAGGATTAGTGATAGCAATGGTTTTACGGTTGATTGAAAATAACCTACAATAAACATATTGATACCTGTCAAAAAGAAGCCTGAAAAATAAATTCGAATAGCAGTTTCTGACATAGCCAACAGTTCCTCGGTTGGATTTAAGAAAATATAAGTAAATAGGTTTGGGACGGTGAGTCCGAGGATTCCTGGAACTGCACAAATCAATAAAGCAGTCAGAATTCCAATTTTGCGAACAGCTTTGATTCGGTTAATCAGCCCTGCACCATAGTTTGTGGACAAAATAGGTTGTGCCGCCTGATTGATGCCGTTGCAAAGGCACACAGCAATAATAGCAGTATTGGAGATAACTCCATACATACTGACACCCACTTCTCCGGCATACTTTAAAATCTGTATATTAAATACAAATGTCACAATGCCAGAAGAAATTTCTAATAGGAAACTGGTGAAGCCATTTTGCAAGATTTCTTTGATATGTGTCAAGGAGCAACCTCGGAAACGTAGTTTCAGTCCGTTTGATTTCTTGAAAAAATGGAACAATAAAATGAAAACGGTACACAAGGATCCAAAAACACTCGCAATAGATGCCCCTGCCATTCCCATATGCATAGGAAAGACAAAGACAATATCTAAAATCACATTTAAAACACCACCGGCAATCACTGCTGCCATAGATAATTTTGGCGCGCCGTCATTTCGGACGAATGTCTGCAGAAATGTGGAAAAAGCAAAAGCGCTTAGACCACCGATGACATATGGAGCGTAATTTTTGATGAATGGCATCGTTGCTTTGGTAGCTCCTAAAAATTGTACGATTGGTTCTAACCATAAGAGAAATATGATGGTTAAAAGTATGCAAGTAATTGTGTTAAGAATGAGTGCTAAAGTGAAATAAATTTCCCCCAATCTGTGGTTGCCACGGCCGCGGGCAATGGACATCAGAACAGAACCGCCCACGCCGAAGAGAAGTCCGGCCCCGAAGAAAATGCTAAATAACGGAAGAAGAATATTAAGGGCAGCCATAGCTTCCATTCCAAGTCCTTTTCCGATGATAATTGTATCTGCCAATATGTAAATTGAAGTTACCATATTCGCCAAAATAGCGGGAATCAGGTAACGAAAAAATGTCTTTGATACAGAGCCGTTTAAGAAATCTTTTGTCTGCATAAAATACTCCTTGTATAAACAAATTGTTACCACAAGGTATAGTATAACAGATACTAAGAAAAAATACATTCTGTTTTTGACAAACGTTGACTTTTAAGGTGCAAAACAGTATGATGAAAGGTGTAATTATAGGGAGAAAATAAGATGAAAAAATTAGAACGATTATTTCAATTTATCGAGCAATCAACGTCACAGTTTCATACGATAAAAGCGACAAAAGAGCAATTATTAGATAAGGGATTTCAAGAACTTTCCTTAAAGAAAAATTGGGATTTGGAACGAGGCGGACGTTATTTTTTTATACATCATGGCTCAACCATTTTCGCATTTACGATCGGAAAAGATTTTTGCGCAGAAGATGGTTTCCGTCTTGCGGCATCACACGGTGATTTTCCGGGATTTCGTTTAAAATATAACGTAGAGATGGAAAATGGCGGTTATTTGCAATTAAATACTGAGACTTACGGTGGAGCGATTCTTTCTACGTGGCTAGACCGACCGCTTTCTGTTGCTGGGAGAGTTGTGCTAAAATCAGATGAAGTTTTCAAACCAGAAGTTCGGTTAGTTGATTTGAAAAAACCAGTACTAATTATTCCAAACCTTGCGATTCACTTTAATCGTGAGATGAACAAGGGCGTAGAGCTTCGCAAACAAGTGGAAATGATTCCATTTTATGGGATGGCTTCGGAGAAAATGACACAGGGTGCATTTCTTTCCTATTTAGCGGAGGAATTGGGCGTAGAGAAGGATGATATTTTAGATTATGAATTAATGATTTATAATACTGATAAGCCAAGCATTGTTGGGCTTCGCGATGAATTCATTTCGTCACCACGCTTGGACAATTTGTGTTCTACACAGGCACTTATTGAAGGAATTACAGAGGGAGATAGAACTTCTGGTATAAATATGATGATTGTTTTGGATCATGAGGAAGTTGGAAGCCGTAGTAAACAGGGAGCGGCGTCTACACTTATGGCAACAATCGTGGAAAAGATTTATCTGTCACTTGGATTGACAAGTATGGATTTCGCAAGTGCGATTGAGGATAGTTTATTGATGTCAGTCGATGTCAGCCACGCATACAATCCGAATTATGCAGCGAAGTACGATTTGACGCATCGCAACATTATCAATCATGGATTTTCTATTAAAGAAGCTGCAAGTCAAAGCTATGCGACTGACAGTGAGGCGATTGGTATTGTGCAGCAAATTTGTGAAAAAGAAGGCATTTCATACCAAAAGTTTGCAAATCATTCCGATATGGCCGGCGGAGGAACAGTTGGAGCTATTTCTTCTGCGATGTTGCCGGTACGAACCGTTGATATTGGAACGCCAATCTGGGCGATGCATTCGAGTCGAGAAACGATGGGCGTAGAGGATTACAAAAGTTTAGTTGCTTTTATGAAGGCATATTTCACATTGTAGGAGAAAGTATGGAAATACGTTTAAATAAATATCTCAGCGAGGCGGGTGTGTGCTCTCGAAGAGAGGCGGATCGCTTGATTGAAAGTGGAAAAGTCACAGTTGATGGCAAGCGCGCCCAGATGGGAATGAAAATTTCAGAACACCAAGTGGTACGAGTGGGGAAAAAAGAGATTCGCCCACAGAATGAGATGGTGCTTTTGGCAGTCAATAAGCCAGTTGGTATTGTTTGCACAGAGGAAAAACGAGAAAAAAATAACATTATTAATTTCTTGAATTACCCAACTAGAATCACTTATATTGGCCGTTTGGATAAGGACTCGGAAGGGCTTCTTCTGATGACGAATAATGGTGATATTATTAATAAAATGATGCGTGCGGGGAATCAGCATGAAAAAGAATATAAGGTTACGGTCAATAAGCCGATTACGCCAGAGTTTATAGAAAAAATGGCAAACGGAGTGCCGATTTTGGATACGGTCACAAGAAAGTGTGAGGTGGAGAAGATTGGAAAGTACACCTTTCGCATCGTTTTAACTCAAGGGCTAAACCGTCAGATTCGCCGTATGTGTGAATATTTGGGCTACAAAGTGACACAGCTTAAACGCGTGCGCGTGATGAATATTGAGCTAGGCAATTTGAAACCAGGGGAAACCCGTAAGGTTTCTGAGGAAGAGATTGCTGTGCTCTATGAGTTGATTAAAGATTCTTCAAATGAAACAGTGAGGATATAAAATGGAACAGAAGAAACAGCGAATGCAAGAATTGGTGGAGTTATTAAATCGTGCCTCTAAAGCATACTATCAGGATGCAACCGAGATTATGAGTAACTTTGAGTACGATAAACTCTATGATGAGCTCACCTCCTTGGAGCAAGAATTAGGAATTGTGATGTCGAATAGTCCGACAGTCAATGTGGGATATGAGGTTCTTAGTGAGCTTCCAAAAGAGCGTCATGAAAAGCCGATGCTATCTTTAGATAAGACAAAAGAAGTCTCTAGATTAAAGGAATTTTTGGGAGAGCAGAAGGCGTTTCTTTCCTGGAAATTGGATGGACTTACCATTGTGCTGACCTATCAAAATGGGGAATTGAAAAAAGCTGTTACCCGAGGTAATGGGGAAGTGGGAGAAGTCATTACCAATAATGCGAAAACATTCAAGAATTTACCACTTCGCATTGCATATCAAGGAGAATTGATTTTGCGAGGCGAGGCAGTCATCGGATATCAGGATTTTGAAAACATCAATGCGGAGATTGAGGATGTGGATGCAAAATATAAGAATCCGAGAAATCTTTGTAGTGGTTCTGTGCGCCAGTTAAATAATGAGATTACGGCTAAAAGAAATGTACAGTTCTTCGCATTTTCACTTGTGAAAGCAGAGGATGTGGATTTTAAAAATTCAAGAATCTATCAGATGAAGTGGCTACAAGAACAGGGATTTGAAGTAGTAGAAGGTTACGAAGTAACAGCAGATACTATCGAAGAAAAGGTGCAATATTTTGCACAACAAATCTCGCACAATGATTTTCCTTCAGATGGTTTGGTATTGGTATATGATGATATTGCCTACGGGCAATCTCTTGGAAGAACATCGAAGTTCCCAAGAGATTCTTTCGCATTCAAATGGGCGGATGAGATTCGCGAGACCACCCTCTTAGCGATTGAATGGAGCCCATCAAGAACAGGACTGATTAATCCAGTGGCAATCTTTGAACCAGTGGAATTGGAAGGAACAACTGTAAGCCGTGCGAGTGTCCATAATATCAGCATTATGGAAGAATTGGAACTTGGCATTGGGGATAAGATAGAAGTATATAAGGCAAATATGATTATCCCACAGATTGCTTCGAATTTAACCAGAAGTGGCGTGAAAGATATTCCAACAGAGTGTCCAGTTTGCCACGGAAAGACGGAGGTTCGTCAAGTCAGTGATGCAAAGGCGCTGTACTGCACCAATGAAGCATGTGGGGCAAAGCATTTGAAATCATTTGCGCTCTTTGTGAGTCGTGATGCACTCAATATTGATGGACTTTCTGAGGCAACATTAGAGAAGTTTATTGCAAAAGGATTTATCAACGTATATTCCGATATATTTCACTTGGATCGATACGAGGAAGAGATAAAAGCGATGGATGGCTTTGGAGAAAAATCGTACATCAATCTTCAAAAGAGTGTGGAAAAAGCAAGAGAAACTACGTTACCACGATTGATATATGGTCTTGGAATTGCCAATATTGGACTTGCCAATGCAAAGGTGATTTGCAAGGAATTTCACTATGATACCGAAAAAATGATTGGTTTAACAGAAGAAGATTTAAATCATATTTCTGGAATTGGACCAGTCATTGCAAAGGCATATGTGGAGTATTTTGCAAAAGAAGAACATGTGGAAGAATTCCAGAGATTATTAAAAGAACTAACGATTCCCCAAGAAGAAGTAAATGCGGGAGAGCAGATTTTTGAAAATATGACATTTGTCATTACAGGAAGTGTGGAACATTTTTCAAATCGCAATGAGGTAAAAGAAGTCATTGAGAGTAAAGGTGGAAAGGTAACTGGTTCTGTAACGGCAAAGACAAACTATTTGATTAACAATGATGTAAATTCTACATCATCCAAGAATAAAAAGGCAAAAGAACTTGGAATTCCGATTATCACAGAAGAGGAATTCCTGAGTATGCTGAAATAGAAAAGGAGAGGGAAATATGTTGAAAATAACAAGTCAAAATTTTGAAGCAGAAGTATTACAGTCAGAATTGCCAGTATTGGTAGATTTCTATGCAGATTGGTGTATGCCATGTAAGATGTTTGCACCAGTTTTGGAAGAAGCGGCAGAAGAATTAAAAGGAAAAGTAAAAATTGTAAAATTAAATGTTGATGAGGCGACACCACTTGCGCAAAAGTATCGTGTGATGAGTATCCCAACATTGAAATTATTTGTGGGAGATGCAGAACCAAGAGCAACATTTGTTGGCGCAATGTCTATGGAAGAGTTGGAAGAGTGGCTCGGTGAAAACGGAGTAGAATAGGAGAACGATATGGAAAATAATTGTTATGATGTAATTGTAATTGGAGGCGGACCAGGAGGATATTGTGCAGCTCTTTATGCGGCAAGAGCGAACCTGAATACTTTGGTCATTGAGAAGTTTGCCCCGGGCGGACAGATGGCTACCACAGAGATTGTAGAAAACTATCCGGGTTTTGTAGATGGAATCAATGGGTTTGAACTTGGAATGCAGATGAAAAAAGGTGCAGAGCGTTTTGGCGTCAAGACGAAATTAGCTGAGGTAAAAAGTGTAGAATTGGATAAGAATCCAAAATTAATTCACACAGCCAAAGCTACATTTGAGGCGAAAACAGTAATTTTAGCTCTTGGAGCATTTCCAAGAGAATTGGGATTGGAAAATGAAAGAAACTTACGTGGACGAGGAGTGTCTTACTGTGCGACATGTGACGGTATGTTCTATCGCGACAAGACGGTTGTGATTGTTGGTGGAGGAAACACAGCGGTTGCAGATGCATTGTTCTTAGCTAAAATTTGTAAAAAAGTATACTTAGTACATCGCAGGGATGAACTGCGCGCATCAAAAACATATATGGAATCACTGGAAAAAACAGAAAATATTGAATTTTTGTGGAGCAGTGAAGTGGTAGAAATTTTAGCGGATGAGTTTGTGACTGGAGTGAAGGTGAAAAGTCGCAAGGATGATTCCGTTCAAGAGGTTCCTTGTGATGGAATCTTTGTGGCAATCGGAAATATTCCAAACACAGAGCTAATCAAAGGGCAGGTGGAACTGGACGAAGCAGGATATGTTCTTGCAGACGAGACAACTACCACAAATATCCCGGGTGTATTTGCAGTGGGAGATATGCGCCAAAAGCCACTTAGACAGATTGTAACTGCGGTTGCAGATGGTGCGGTTGCATCAAAATATGCAGAAGAATATTTGATTTAAGGAGACCTTGACAAGTAGTGGGAGATTCGATATAATCCTACTACGTTTGCGAACCAAGTGATAAGTTTTCGGGCTTGTACTGGTTTCGACGGGGGTTTTGAAGTTGAGGAAGCCATCCGCGGGGCGGGACCGCGTAACAATCCGTATTTAAAATTAAACGCAAACGAAAATTTAGCGTACGCTGCCTAGTGGTAGCAGTCGGTCTTAGGTCGCTCACTGCTTAAGATACCGGCTTCAACGAGGTGAGGCACTTCGTTTCCAAAGCTTTGAGGAGATGGAAGAACTTATGAAGCTACTAAAGTCAGTAGCCTGTCATTAGGCGATTGATGGAGGGAATGTTAAAATAATGACTGTGATGGGAGATGCCTTGATGGACGGGCTTTCGGACAGGGGTTCGATTCCCCTCAGGTCCATTTAGAAAGAGAGAAAAGTAATCAGAAAGAATCGCTTTTTGGTTACTTTTTTTGTTTTATAAAACAGTGTATAATGAAAACACAAAATCAACATAAATTTTTGTTAGATTGAAATACATAATAAACCAGAAGAGGTGTATTACGTGGAAAAGATAAAAATTTTAATTGTAGATGATGAGAGTAGAATGCGAAAATTGATTCGCGATTTTTTGGAGCGAGAAGGATATCAAATTTTAGAGGCGACGGATGGCGTAGCGGCAATGGACTTGTTTTATTCGGATAAAACGATTGATCTGATTATCTTAGATGTGATGATGCCGCGTATGGATGGCTGGCAGGCATGCAAAGAGATTCGAGAGCATTCCAAGGTTCCAATTATGATGCTGACTGCAAGAGCAGAAGAATGGAATGAGCTGAAAGGTTTTGAGCTGGGAGTCGATGAGTATGTTACGAAGCCATTTAGCCCAAAGATTTTGGTAGCCAGAGTAGCTGCATTATTAAAGAGGACGAAGAGTGGCATAGAAGAAGAGATTGTCTCTGCGGGTGGCATTGTCATTAATAAGACGGCACATATGGTTACCATCGACAATGCAACCATCGATTTGAGTGTAAAAGAATTTGAATTGTTGCTCTATTTTGTGGAGAATCAAAAGATTGCGTTATCAAGAGAAAAAATATTAAATCATGTGTGGGATTATGATTATTTTGGCGATGCGAGAACAATCGATACCCACGTGAAAAAACTGCGTAATAAATTGGGCGAAAAAGGAAATTATATCAAGACCATATGGGGAATGGGATATAAGTTTGAGGTGTAAGAATGAAAAAGTCAATCCGAAGACAGATTGCGACGATTTTTATAGTAATCGTCAGTTCGGTTTTAGTAATTTCAATCATAATTAATAGTTGTTTTTTGGAAGATTTCTATGTTCACAATAAGCAGATGAATTTGATTCGTGTGTATAATCAAATGAATCGAGCGGATAAGAGAGGCACACTTACTTCCCAAGATACCATTGACCGGTTGAATGAAGAAGTAGAAATTGGGAATCTGTCTCTTTTAGTTTTGAGTAATGATGGACAAGAGGTAATGAGCACCGCTCAAAATTCAAAAAAAGCACAAGAGTTATATGGCCAGTTGATGGGCTATATATTGAATCAAAATCAGGGAAAAGAGAAACTGTTAAAGACGGGGAACAATTATGAAATCCATAGTGCATCCGATGTAATGGGTGGAGGCGAATATATTGAAATGTGGGGACGTTTGGGAACCGAAAAGACATTTCTTCTCCGTAGTCCAATAGAAAGTATCCGAGAAAGTGTGTCCCTTTCCAATGAGTTTTTGATTTACACTACCGCGGCTATGCTGTTAATAGGGTGCATTTTTGTATGGTATTTTGCAAAGAGAATTACCAATCCGATTTTGGAGCTTACGAGATTGTCGAAACGAATGGCAAATCTTGAATTTGATGCAAAATATACCAGTGGTGGCGAAAATGAAATTGGGATTCTAGGGACCAATTTTAATGCCATGTCCGAAAAACTGGAAGAGACGATTTCGGAACTTAAGAATGCTAACTATGAATTGCAAAAGGACATTGAGAAAAAAGAGCAAATTGAGATTATGCGTACAGAATTTATTGGGAATGTATCGCATGAATTAAAGACACCGATTGCACTCATTCAGGGATATGCGGAAGGACTGAAAGAAGGTGTTTCTGAGGATCCACAGAGCAGAGAATATTATTGTGATGTTATTTTGGATGAAGCAAATAAAATGAACCAATTGGTGAAAAATCTCCTAACACTCAATGAGTTGGAGTTTGGACAAGAGGAGATTATGTTTGAACGGTTCAATGTGGTGGAATTGGTTCGTGGTATCATACAAAGCAATACTATTTTGATACAGCAAAAGCAGGTAGACGTGCAACTAGAGTCTGCTGATACCGTGTTTGTATGGGGCGATGAGTACAAGGTAGAGCAAGTGATTCGTAACTACTTGAGTAATGCCCTAAACCATGTGAAAAATGAAAATAAGATCGTCATACGAATTACAGCTGATGAAGAAAAAGAAAAGGTTCGCTTAAGTGTATTTAACACAGGAGATGAGATTCCGGAAGAGGACATAGAACATATTTGGAATAAGTTTTACAAAGTGGACAAGGCGCGCACGCGAGAGTACGGTGGACATGGAATTGGCTTATCCATTGTAAAAGCGATTATGAAGTCTTTTCAACAAGAGTTCGGTGTGGTAAACTATGAAAATGGAGTCGAATTTTGGTTTGAATTAGACTTAAAATAGGAGGCAACACGTGATTGCAATTATCGATTATGATGCAGGAAATATAAAAAGTGTAGAGAAGGCATTGCAGAAGTTGGGCGCCGAGGTGGTTATTACAAAAGATGCAGATGTTATTTTGGAAGCAGACAAAGTGATTTTACCAGGGGTAGGTGCTTTTGGCGATGCGATGGCAAATTTAAATAAATATGGATTGGTTGAAGTGATTCATCAAGTAGTAGAAAAAGGAACCCCTTTTTTAGGAATCTGTTTGGGACTTCAACTTTTGTTTGAACGCAGCGATGAGACACCAGGGGTAGACGGACTCGGAATTTTAAAAGGCGAGATTCTTAGAATTCCAGAAAAGGATGATTTAAAAATTCCACATATGGGATGGAATTCATTACATTTGCAAAACGAGGGACGTTTGTACCGTGGCATTCAGGAGCAAGCATATGTGTATTTTGTTCATTCTTATTACTTGAAAGCCGAAGAACCAGAGATTGTAAAGGCGACCACAGATTATAGTGTGAACATTCATGCATCTGTGGAAAAGGGAAATGTGTTTGCATGTCAGTTCCATCCAGAAAAGAGCAGTGACGTGGGACTCAACATTTTGAAGAATTTTGTGGAGCTTAGCTAGGGGGAAATGAGATGTTTACAAAGAGAATTATTCCTTGTTTGGATGTGCATGGCGGACGTGTTGTAAAAGGAGTTAATTTTGTTAACTTGGTAGATGCAGGAGATCCGGTCGCTATTGCAAAAGCATACGATGAGGCAGGCGCAGACGAGATTGTATTTTTGGATATCACAGCATCTTCGGATGCGAGAGAGACCGTGATTGATATGGTGCGCGAGGTTGCGAAGAACGTATTTATTCCGTTTACTGTGGGCGGAGGCATTCGCACAGTTGATGATTTTAAAGCACTTCTTCGGGAGGGAGCAGATAAGATTTCTGTCAATTCAGCGGCAATCAATCGACCAGAATTGATTCGCGAAGCGGCAGAGAAGTTTGGAAGTCAGTGCGTGGTTGTGGCAATTGATGCAAAACGGCGGGCAGATGGAACGGGCTGGAATATTTATAAAAATGGCGGACGTATTGATATGGGAATTGATGCGGTCGAATGGGCCAAGAAAGTGGAAGAACTTGGGGCAGGAGAAATACTGCTTACGAGTATGGACTGCGATGGGACAAAGGCAGGATACGATTTGGAACTTACAAGAGTGATTTCGGAAAGCGTATCGATTCCAGTCATTGCTTCTGGTGGTGCTGGTACATTGGAGCATTTTTATGATGCGTTTACAGAGGGAAAGGCAGATGCAGCACTCGTGGCATCGCTGTTTCATTTTAAAGAATTAGAAATCAAAGAAGTAAAGCAATATTTGCGAGATCAAGGGGTCTCGGTAAGATTGTAGGAGGAAGTTATGGCTGCAATTAGTGGCGAATGGCTGAATGCCTTAAAAGGCGAATTTGGAAAAGATTATTATAAGAGATTATTTCAGACAGTCAATCAAGAGTATCGAACAAAACAGATTTTCCCACCGGCGGACGATGTCTTTAATGCATTTCATTTTACGCCGCTTGATCAGGTGAAGGTTGTTATTTTTGGACAAGATCCATATCATGGGGAACATCAAGCGCATGGACTTTGTTTTTCAGTAAAACCGGAGGTGGAGATTCCGCCATCGCTCGTAAATATTTACAAAGAACTTCATGATGATTTGGGTTGCAAAATTCCAAACCATGGGTATTTAGAAAAATGGGCAAGACAAGGAGTACTTTTGTTGAACACAGTGCTGACCGTACGCGCACATCAGGCAAACTCGCACCGTGGAATCGGTTGGGAAGAATTTACCGATGCGGCTATCCGTGTATTGAATGAACAAGATAGACCGATGGTATTTATTCTGTGGGGAAGGCCAGCGCAGATGAAAAAAAGTATGCTGACGAATCCAAAACATTTGGTATTAGAGGCACCGCATCCAAGCCCTCTATCTTCTTATCGTGGCTTCTTTGGAAGTAAGCCCTTTAGTAAAACCAATCAATTTTTGCAGGCAAATGGAATTGAGCCGATTGATTGGCAGATTGATGAATTATAAAGAGGTCTATGACAAATATTGGATATGGGCCGATGTATAGTATAAGTGTTGAAAGATGTAGTATGTTTTGCTACATCTTTTTCTTTTGCAAGTAGGTTTTCAGAAACAAGAGTTTCTAGGTTGCCCATTTCACAGAAGCCATTACACATATAAAAAGCAAACTCACAGCCTTTGTTCTTATGCGATATTATGTTTGTGATAACATTGAAAGATTCTGTAGAAAGCCTTGCAACTGCGGTTCGGAAAATGTGATAGCGCGACAAATTGTTTGAGCTTGCGAGTTTTTGACGCGTTATCATAATCACATCTCCGAACGCAGTTGCTTAGTCTTTCTGGAATCTTTCACCCTGTTGTCAATGACATAATATCGCTAAGAACTAGGTCTGTTCAAATATGCTTTTTATATATGACTTTTTGTGAAATGGGCAACTAAGAAACACTAAGTTCCTTTAAATGCTTGCAAAAAAAGAAGATGTGCAACACACACATCCTCATTCACTAATCACTATGCACCGGCCCATGTCCAATATTTGTTGTTGGGCCGGAATTTTTTATTTCACATCTTCAACTTTCTTTTCTAATGGTTTTTCTAATACCGATGGGTTACGCATAAGCTTTCTAAATTCTCTTAAAGCCAAGGCAAAATATAATCCATCACAGAAACGCTCATCTGAAACTAAACTGAATCCCATATGTTTTTGTTGAATCACTTCGCCTTTATGTACAATTGGAATTACTTTTTCTTTTCCCATGGCGAAGAACAAGCCGGTTGTTCCAAAGTCGTATGTATGATGATGCACGTGGTTAATACCCAAAGACTTTAAGTTTGTAACAAAGAATGAAGTATGGAAAGGACTTAATTCAATAATTTTCTTTGGCAAAATGTTGTGTCTGTCCATCCACATCAAAGTATTTACAACCACGGTTAATATCGGACCAGGAATGGATGTTAACACTCTAGCCAGTTTGTCTGTGCCATTTTCACCGGTTCTCTTGGTAGTCTCTTTCTCGATAGCTGCATTGATGATTTGGGCAATCTCTAGAATTGTTTCTGTTCCTTCAAAGCACAATTTGATGGTTGTACCTTCACTGTCTTCGTGTAATTCTGGATGAACTACGAAACTTACCCAAATCTTTGGTCTAGCATAGATGTGACCATTCATTACAAAGCGGTTCAAACGTGGCTTTAACGCGAGCATACGAACAGCGCCTGCAATAAAAATATGCATATAGGTCATTTTGATACCTTGCGCTTCTTTTTCCTTAATATATTTATCCCATACTTCACAAGGAAACGTATCCTCGTACATATTCATCGCATCATAACGCTTCTTCATTAAGTATGAAGTGATTAATTGCATTGGATCAACATTTTTGATTCTTCGACCATCTGGTCTATGTTTACACATATAATTCCCCCAAATAAAACTCGAAAAGTTTATAAAAATTTAACATTCTTGACCATTATACACAATTCAACAAATATTGACAAGTTGAAAAGAGGTGTTTGTGAAAGGTAAATCTTATGATATAATATGCACATATGGGAGAATTATCACAGAGGTTCAATGTATGGGTTGCGATAGAGGGAAAGAGGAGAAATTCGAAGAACTGTATCAACAGTACCGGAATGACGTGTATAAAATAAGTTTATATTATACAAAGAATGAACAAGAAGCGCAGGATATCACACAAAAGGTATTCTTTGCTTTGTATCTTCGTATGGATAAAATTGAATTGCAGAATGCGCGGGAATATTTGCTTCGCGCAGCGAGAAATTTATCTTACAATTGGCTAAGGGATACGAAGAAAGAGCGTGAAGGTGAAGATGCAGAAGAAGTTTTGGATGAACAACTATATATGGAAAGCGCAGAAGCAACTTGTTTTTCTCATATAGAACACAGGGAGAAACATCAGATTCTTACTGAGCTTATGAGAGAATTATACATAGAAAATGAAAGCTGGTATGAGATTATCAATTTGATTTATTGTTTGGAAATGCCTTATGACGAGGTGACTAAGTTGTTAGGAATATCAAAAACGGTTTTGTATAGTAAGGTATATCGTGCAAAACAATGGCTTTTGAAACGTTATCAAGAGAAGTATAAGGAGCGCTAGTATGAAAAAAATAGGAATGATTATAATTTTAATAGGAGTTATGCTTTGCGGATGCGCAGGAAATATCAAAGAAGGGAGAACCCTTTTAGAAGAAGCAAAGTATGAGGAAGCAAAAGTCATTTTTGAAAAAGAGATTCAAGAAGAAAAACATTTGGACGAAGCTCATTATGGGAAAGGCATTGCTTGTTTTGAACTGAAGGAATATGAGGAAGCTGTCGAAAATTTTGAAAAGGCGGTTCTGTTTGGAGTGGAAAAGGATGCGGTTTTCTATAACTTTTTAGGAGCATCTTATATGGAGACTGCGAGATATGAGGATGCCATACGGCAATATAAAGATGCATTGGCTCTTGAAGATGATGGGACAGAATTGGTACAAGAAACAAGGTATAATTTGATTGTTGCTTATGAAAAGAGTGGAGATTGGGATGCTGCCAAAAAGGAACTTAAGAGCTATGTAAAGGACTATCCAGAGGATACACGCATAAAAAGAGATGCAGAGTTTTTAGAGACAAGGTAGGAAGATTATGGCGGAAATGATTGAAACAAAAGAAATGCAAGAAAGAGTTATCTTGGTGGGCGTTTGTACAAATGAGCGCGATGATACCGATAAATCTTTGGATGAATTAGAAGAGTTGGCGGCGACTGCGGGGGCTGTTACTGTAGGGCGAGTGATTCAGAATCTAGATCAAGTACACCCAGGAACTTATGTGGGAAAGGGCAAACTAGAGGAAATCAAAGATCTGATTTGGGAGACAGAAGCGACCGGTATTATTTGTGATGACGAACTTTCTCCAATTCAATTGGGAAATATGGAAGATGTGTTGGATACCAAAGTCATGGACCGTACACTGATCATCTTGGATATTTTTGCGGGAAGAGCATCTACCAATGAAGGTAAGATACAAGTGGAACTTGCCCAACTCAAATATCGCCAATCACGTTTGACAGGATTGGGAAAATCTTTATCGCGTTTAGGCGGTGGAATTGGAACAAGAGGTCCAGGTGAAAAGAAGCTGGAGATGGATCGAAGACTCATTCGTGACCGTATTGCGCAGCTCAATCGAGAATTAAAGGAAGTTAAACGTCACAGGGAAGTGACCAGAGAACAAAGAAATCGAAACAAGATTCCTGTCGTTGCGATTGTCGGCTATACCAATGCAGGGAAATCGACTCTGCTCAATCATTTAACAGGAGCAGGTGTGCTTGAAGAGGACAAACTGTTTGCAACGTTAGATCCGACTACACGTAATTTGAGATTGCCGAGCAAACAAGAGATCCTCTTGACGGATACGGTTGGTTTTATTCGCAAATTGCCACACCATTTGATAGAAGCATTTCGCAGTACCTTAGAGGAAGCAAAATATGCGGATATCATTCTTCATGTGGTAGATGCCTCCAATCCACAAGTAGATGAACAGATGCATATTGTGTATGAAACTTTGATGAATTTGGAAGTAAAAAATAAACCGATTATTACGGCCTTTAATAAGCAAGACAAGATACAAGGAGAGCATATCTTGCGAGATTTCCACGCAGATCATATTGTGCGAATTTCGGCGAAACATGGCGACGGATTGGAAGATTTGTTGGGGGTTATTGAAGAAGTTCTCCGCGGACAAAAGATTTACATTGAAAGAGTTTATGATTATGCAGATGCTGGTAAGATACAACTGATTCGCAAATACGGAGAGTTGCTCGCCGAAGAATATCGTGAAAATGGTATTTTTGTGCAGGGATATGTGCCAGTAGAAATTTATGAAAAAATATCGAATTGTAACTTTGAATAGTTAGGAGGAAAAGGATGAGTTTACAATTTATTATGGGACCTTCTGGATCAGGGAAGTCCCATTATTTGTATCAATGGGTTACGAAAGAATCGATAGAGCATCCAGATAAGAAATATATTGTTTTAGTGCCGGAACAGTTCACGATGCAGACACAAAAGGACCTTGTTATGGCAAATCCACATAAAGGAATTATGAATGTGGAAGTGTTGAGTTTTAACCGCCTAGCACAAAGAGTATTCGAGGAAACTGGAGAAAATAGACGTACCATATTGAATGAGGTTGGCAAGAATTTTGTAATTCGAAAAATTGCCAATGAGCAGGAAGGGAATTTAAAAGTAATCGGAGGGAATCTGCGAAAGATTGGGTATATCAGTGAGGTGAAATCTGTAATTTCTGAGTTTACACAATATGATATACAGCCAGAGATGCTCGATGAGATTATAGAAAAAGCAAAAGACAACCTGTCCTTGTATTATAAGTTAAGCGACCTTCGATTGATTTATCAAAATTTCCAAGCATATTTGGAGAATAAGTACATTACCGGAGAAGAAGTGCTGAATGTGCTTTCTTTGGTTGCGCACAAATCGAAACTTCTAAAAGATAGTGTCGTGGTTTTGGATGGATTTACTGGTTTTACGCCAGTGCAAAATAAATTGCTTGGTCAACTGATGCGCTTATGCGAAGATGTAGCAGTTTCAGTTACTATGGATAAGCGTGAAAATCCGTTTGTGTATTTACATGCGTATCAATTGTTTGCACTTAGTAAACATATGGTAACATCTTTCATTCGTTTAGCAGAAGAAAATCAAATTCAGGTAAAGCGTCCAATCTATTTATATGAGGAACCTGTTTACAGATACCAAAAGAATGAACCACTAGCGTTTATGGAGCATAATTTGTTCCGCTATTCAAAAGAAGTATATGAAAAAGAGCAGGATGCTGTTCAAATTTGGTATGCGAAGCGGCCGAAAGAGGAAGTGGATTTTGTTGCACAAAAAGTTCGGGAATTAGTCAGAACTAAGAATTACAGGTATCAGGATATTGCGATTTTGACGGGCGGATTAGATGATTATGCCCAATTAATAGAACGCATTTTTGAAGGATATGAGATTCCATTTTTTATGGACCACAAGAGAAGCATTTTGCTAAATTCATTTGTGGAGTATTTGAGAAGTCTTTTGGTTATGGCAGAACAAGATTTTTCTTATGACAGTGTATTTCGTTATCTGCGTACAGATTTTGGAGAATTGTCGCAAGATGAAGTGGATATTTTAGAAAACTATGTGTTGGCTTTTGGCATTCGAGGATATAAAAGATGGCAGGAACAATGGGTTCGCAGAGCCAAAGGAATGAGTTTGGAAGAGCTTCAGAGCATCAATGAGATTCGTGAAAAGTTTGTTGCCAGTGTATCGGGCGTTATGCCTAGTTTGAAAAGCAGAAGCAAAACTGTGTGCGAAGTAACAGAGGCCTTACATAGCTTTTTCTTGGAAAAAGAATTGCAGAAAAAAGTGAAAGAGTACCAAATGCAGTTTGAAAAAGTTGGGGAACTTTCTTTGGCAAAAGAGTATGCGCAAGTGTATCGAATTGTGATTGAGCTGTTTGAACAATTTGTTGAACTGTTAGGTGATGAAAAGATTTCTTTGAAAGAATATTGTGAACTGTTGGATGCGGGATTAGAAGAAGCAAAGGTGGGAATTATTCCTCCAAGCTTAGACCAAGTGGTCATTGGGGACGTTGAGCGAAGCAGAATTAAGGATGTGAAAGTTGTATTCTTATTAGGTGCTAGCGATAAGTATATTCCAGGAACATCAGGGAAAAAGGGAATTCTATCAGAGTATGATAGACAGTTGTTTGTAAGTGATGGAATGACTTTGGCGCCAAATGAAAAAGAGAAGACGTATATTCAAAAGTTCTATCTATATTTGATGCTCACAAAGCCAGAACAGCAACTCTATTTGACACTTAGCACAAGTGGAAATGATGGAAAGACGATGTTGCCATCTTATCTAGTATCGGAGATGACAAAGCTGTTTCCGAAATTGAAAACACAGCAGATATCGTCACGAATTTCAACCAAAGAATTGAATGCTAAGAAAGCGGTAGAATCCCTGATTGAAGGATTGCAAAAGAAAGAGAATGGGCTGGATCTAGAATGGCAAGAATTATACACTTGGTACAAAAAACAAGCCAAGTGGAATGGAAAAATCGAAAGTCTCTTAGATGCTGCGTTTTATCAAAAACCAGCCAATTCCTTGTCTCAGGAGCTTGCAAAGGAGCTGTACGGAACCGTATTGGATAATAGTGTGACACGTTTGGAAACATATTCAGCCTGTGCATACTCTCATTTCCTTTCTTATGGATTGAATGTCAAGGAACGTCAGCAGTTTGAATTCAAAGCATTGGATTTTGGAAATTTGTTCCATAGTGCTATGAAAAACTTTTCAGAAAAATTGGAAAATAGTGAGTGGACATGGACTACATTGCCAGAACATCAAGAGGATTTATTCATTGAGGAAAGCATTGAAAAGAGTATTGTGGATTATGGGGAATCGATATTGTACCATTCGCTGCGAAACGAATATATGATTGTGCGCTTGAAACGTTTTTTGAAACGCAGTGTTTGGGCCATAAGAAAACAATTGGAAAAAGGAGATTTTGAACCAAAGGGATTTGAAGTACGTTTTGGAAGTGGTTTTGACATCGGAACATTAGGACAAATGCGCCTTACTGGAAGTATCGATCGCGTTGATATTTGTGAAGAAGAGGATCAAGTCTATGTTAAGATTGTAGATTACAAATCCAGTCCAAGAGAACTTGAGTGGAGTAAAATTTGTCATGGTATTCAGTTGCAGCTACTCGTATATCTCAATGCGGCATTGGAAATGGAAAGAAGAAAAAATCCTGGGAAACAGGTGATTCCTTCAGGTGTTTTTTATTCGGCAGCCATTGATCCTTTGATTTCGAAAAGCGAAGCTTCTAATATAGAGGAGGCTATTTTGGAAAAAATGAAACCGAGCGGATTTGTCCTCGGGGATGAGAATGCGGTTCGTCATTTGGATAAGGAGATGACGGTCAAGGCATCAAAGGATGTTCTGACAGAGGATGAGTTCGCGCTTGTGTCAGACTATATTGAATATCAGGTTCAAAGAATTGGGCAAGAAATCTTAGAAGGAAAAGCAGAAATAGCACCACACAAAATCGGTAAGGAAACCGGATGTGAATTCTGTGCATATAAGGAAATTTGTGGAATTGAAGAAAAAGCCTTTGGACTTCAGTATCGAGAAATCGCGAATATGGAAAAAGAAGAAGCACTAGAGTTTATGCGTAAGGAGGTGGACGAATGGGCGTAGAATTTACAAAAGAACAACAAGATGTAATTGATGCTAGAAATTGCAATCTTCTTGTATCTGCTGCGGCAGGTTCGGGGAAAACGGCGGTCTTAGTAGAACGTGTCATTACACGTTTGATGGAAAAAGAGTCGCCCCTTAACGTAGACCAACTCTTGGTTGTGACCTTTACAGATGCTGCGGCAGCTGAGATGAAAGAGCGAATTCGCGGAGCGATAGAAAAGGCGCTTGCGGAAAATCCAGACAACAAACATTTGCAACATCAGGCGGCGCTCATTCACCAAGCACAGATTTCCACAATTCATACCTTTTGTACGTCGGTTATCAACGAACATTTTCATGTCTTGGGGTTGGACCCAAGTGTACGCGTGGGTGAAACGGGCGAAATTGAACTGATTAAACGTGAAGCTTTAGAGAGTGTTTTTGAAAATGCATACGCACAGGCGGAACCACAGTTTTTAAATCTTGTGGAATGCTATGCTCCAAAAAAGGATGAAAAAGAGCTGGAAAAATTGGTGCTAGATTTGTATACGAAAGCCCAGAGCCATCCGAATCCTGATGCGTGGCTTGATATGTGTGTGCAGCAATATGCGGTAGAAACCGCAGGGGAACTTGAAGGAAAAGAGTATATAAAAGACATTATCAAAGATGTGAAATTGCGTTTGCCAGATTGGAAAGAACAATTAAAATATGCAATTGAAATCTGTGAATCGGAAGAAGGACCGAAAAGTTATCTTCCAGCATTGATGTCTGATTTGACACAACTAGAAAAGATTGAGCAAGCGGATTCTTTCGTGGAAATGCAAAACTTGGTTTCTGGTTTTGTGAAGGAAGGGCTTGCAGGAAAGAAAAAGAATGATGTTGTCGATGTGGACAAGCAAAACTTAGTAAAGCAACTCCGCAAAAATTTTCAAAAATATATGGATGGCATTTGTGAGAGTTATTTTTGTGAGGATTTTGATGAAGTCCAGTCGACAATGGGACTTGCATACAAACAAATGGAGGCTTTTGCGAAGCTTGTAAAACAGTTTGCCACTTGCTTTGCTGAAGAAAAAAAGAAGAAAAATGTCATTGATTTTGGTGATATGGAACATTTCGCACTGGCAATTTTGACAAAAGAAGAAAATGGTCAAATTGTTCCAAGCGACATTGCCAAGGGGTATCAGGAGAAATATGCCGAGGTTATGATTGACGAGTATCAGGATATCAATATATTGCAGGATACCCTTCTGTCTAGCGTTTCTGGAGTTTGGAATGGGAAAAACAATCTCTTTATGGTAGGGGATGTGAAACAGTGTATTTATCGATTCCGCTTGGCTTGCCCAGAACTCTTTATGAATAAATATCACCAATATGAAAAAAATGGGGAGGCAAATCGCAGAATTGATTTGCATAAGAATTTCCGCAGTAGGAAAGAGGTGTTGGACAGTACCAATTTCGTTTTTGAACAGATTATGTCCGAAGATTTTGGTGGCATTAAGTATGATGATAGTGCAGCCTTGCACGTGGGAGCCAAATACAATGCCTCTAACGATAACCAAACAGAATTATTGCTGCTTGATTTCGAGAAGATGTCAGCAGAAGGCCAACGAGAAGCGGAAGCACAGGTTTTGGCAGAAAAAATTCAAGAGCTTGTAGGAAAAAAAGAAATTTATGATAAGAAGTTAGACGCTTATCGCCCAGTGCGATACAGTGATATCGCGATATTGGTGCGAGATTTAAAACCAGTGCGAGAAGTTTACACAAAGGCTTTGACGGATGCCGCAATTCCAATCTATGTGCAGACAAAAGAGGGATATTTCAAAACTTATGAGATACAGACAGTTTTGAACTACTTGCGAATCTTAGATAACCCAAGACAAGATGTTCCGTATACGGCTGTGCTTACATCGCTATTTGGAAATTTCACAGCCGAAGAGTTGGCAATTATTCGCAAAAATCACAAGGAAGTGAGCATACATGAATGCTTGCTTGCATATTTACAAACGGGTACGGATACAAAGTTAAAGGCGCGGGTAGAAACATTTATCAAGATGTATCAACAGTTCCGTGCAATGGTTCCGATAACGGCAATTCCTACACTTTTATGGAAAATCCTTGAAGAGAGCGGATTCCTAGATTGTATGGCAGTGTTTCCAAATGGCGAGCAGAGAGTTGCCAATTTGGAAATGTTGATTGAAAAGGCCACCTCTTTTGGTCGTAGTAGTTATAAAGGATTGTTCAATTTTGTGCGTTATATTGCGCAGATGGAAAAGTATGAAGTGGACAATGGACCAGCCAATCTAGTGGATGAGCAGATGGATGTGGTAACATTGATGACCATACATAAAAGTAAGGGATTGGAGTTCCCGATTGTCTTTTTGGGACAATGTGGGAATAAATTCAAATATAAAAGTGCGGAAGGTCGTATGGTAATTCATCCAGACATTGGAGTTGGGATAGAAGCAATCAATCCTGTAGAGCGAAGCATAAGTAGTACATTGTTAAAAAGAGTAGTGGCACAAAAAATAAGGACAGAAGCAGATGAGGAAGAAGCAAGACTTTTGTATGTTGCTATGACTCGTGCCAGGGAAAAATTATTTTTACTTGGAAGCAGTAAGCGGATGAAAAAAGATGTAGATGAGTTGAGCTTTATCGGAGATTGCGATGAAAAAGTGATTCCATATCCGAATATATGGAATGCAAGAAGTTATCTGGATTGGATTTTGTTATCTTTATATCGCAATAAATGTATGAAAGACATTTTGGACGAATTTGATATCCTACCTGCTCCGGTGACTTCAATTTACGCAGCAGATGTACCGGTTGATATTCATAGAGTTACTGCGGAGATGCTAGGTGAGCAGGAAGCAGAGTATTTGTTCCAAGAGCAAGTGACACGAGAGATTCTTGAACGTTGGGATACCGATGAAGTCTATGATTCTGCATTAAAAGAAAGAATAGAAGCGCAGCTTGCGTATCAGTATCCATATGAAAATGTCGGACAAATTAAACAGAAGCTTTCGGTTTCGGAATTGAAAAAACAGGCGTATATGGAGGAAGAAGGGGAAGATATATTCCGTGAGGAAGAGGTGATTCCGTTACTTCCGAAATTCTTGCAAAAAGAAGAAGCATTGACAGGGGCATCTCGTGGTACTGCGTATCACAAGTTAATGGAAGTGATTGACTTTGCAAAGGATTATGATGATGCGCTTTTGAAGCAGGAGATTGCCCATTTGCAAGAGCAAGGACTGCTTACGGAACCTATGGTAACGTGTATTCGCAGAAAAGATATTTTGCAGTTTATGCAGTGCAATCTTGGGCAACGGATGCAGGCGGCAAGTAGAAGAGGGCAACTTCATTCGGAACAACCATTTGTGATAGGCGTGGAGGCGAACCGAGTATATCCAAAGAGCGATTCCAAAGAAATGGTCTTGATTCAAGGAATTATCGATGCATACTTTGAAGAAGATGGCGGCCTTGTGCTGATGGATTATAAAACGGATCGCGTATCAGAAGGAAGAGAACTTATAGAACGCTATCATTCGCAGTTAGAATACTACGCAGAAGCTTTGGAACGGCTGACCGGAAAGCGTGTGAAGAAGAAAATTATTTATTCATTTACTTTGAATGAAGAAATTGAGGTGTCATAATGGATGTACTGATAGTTTGTTACGGTATAATTATGAATTTATTAGCCTTCCTTCTTTATGGAATTGATAAATGGAGTGCAAGACATGATTTGCGAAGAATCCCTGAAAAAGTCCTTCTAGGGATTGCTGCGATTGGTGGTAGCCTTGGAGCGTTTGCGGGCATGCGCCTTTTTAGACACAAAACAAGAAAAACGAAATTCTATCTGGGTGTACCAATCTTGTTATTTCTGCAAATTTGTGTAGTCGTTGTGGTTATGACATTTCTCTAGATGGAATAAAAAGTAAAAAATAGGAAATCCTCTTACCTAAAAGGGAAGGGGATTTTTTATGTCTAAAAAGAAAGAAATAAAGCTAGAAGAATTGACAGAAGAAGAAAAACTAAAATATGAGATTGCAGAGGAATTGGGATTGTTAGACCAAGTGATGAAAGAAGGATGGAAATCCCTGTCTTCCAAACAGACGGGAAAGATTGGGGGACTGGTAACAAAACGCCGCCGTGAAATGAGAGTTGTCAAGTAAAAGGGAATCTGTTATAATCAAGAAACTGGGGATTACGCAGGTGAGGTTATGAATGAGACAATTCAAGTATTAGGAATAAAAATGAATAATTTAAGTGCCAAGGATGCATTGAAAAAAGTGATGTCTTATATGGAGACTGAGCCGATTAACATTGTGGAAATGGTCACGATGCATACAATCACGCAATTTCAAGAATGTGAAGAGGTTGGCGAGATTTTTGAGACTATGGATATGGTTCTTGCTAGTGACAAAGGCATTTTACAGGCGGCAGGTGTGAATGAAGAACGCCAGTTGAAAGAAGTAGAAGAACTTCTGTTTTTGAAGATGCTTTTACGTTATTTTCATAAGAATGGTGTGCGTGTGTTGTTATTGGCAGAGAAACCAGAAGATATGCAGAAATTGGTTGGCTATATGGAAGAAGATTATAGTAAGATTCAAGTGGTAGAGATGGCGACGATGGAAGAACATGGCACCACAGACGATATGTTACTTAATTTGCTGAATGGAGCAGAGGCAGCGTGTGTGATATCTGCGTTGCCATCGCCGATGGAAGAAAAGTTTATTTCAAAGAATAAGATGTTTGTCAATGCGAAATTGTGGTTGGGACTTGGCAATTTATTAGATGACATGAAAAAAGAAAAAATGTCTTTTCATAAAATAAAAGAATTTATATCAAGACAACTATTAAAGAAAAAAATGGCAAGAAAAGGGGAAAATGCATAAAAAAGTGTGTTTTCCCCCTTTATTTTTTAGTGCATTTGTATTAAAATGAAATGTGAGTTATTGACTGACGGAGGGATACAAATGATATCGAATCAAATACTTCAAAGTACAATCGAAGGTCTAAAAGAAATTACAAAAATGGATTTATGCATCATGGACATAGACGGCAAATATCTTGCTGGAACTCGTGACAAAGCGGAGGCATTGGGAAAATATGTGGAGGACTTTGTGAAAACGGGAGATGATGTAAAGCTTCTAAAAGGATATTTGCTATTCAAAATATATGATGATTATCAGCCAGAATACATATTAGCAGTATATGGAGATAGTGAAGAAGCTAAAAAAGTGGGAAGAATTACTGTGTTCCAAATGCAAAGTTTATTGGTTGCATATAGAGAGCGCTTTGATAGTGACAACTTCTTCAAGAGTCTTCTATTAGATAATCTGTTGTTGGTAGATATATACAATCGTGCAAAAAAGTTGCATATTGACACAGAGGCGAAACGTGTTATCTTTATTGTGGAAATGCCAGAAGGAAAAGAAGCACTTCTACTGGAAAAGGTAAGAGCTGTTTTGGGCGCTAAGACCAAAGATTTTATTACAGTAGTTGATGAAAAGCATGTGATTGTGATTCGTGAAGTTGGCAATCAGACGAAATATCAAGTGGTTGATGAGTATGCAGAACATTTGCATAAGATACTTGCGACTACAGGGGAAACAGGATTTCATATTGCATACGGAACAATCGGTAATGATATTAAAGAAGTTTCGAAATCTTATAAAGAAGCGAAGTTGGCTTTGGATGTAGGAAAGATTTTCTTTGGCGAAAATGATGTGATTGCATACAATACGTTGGGAATTGGACGTTTGATTTATCAGTTGCCAATCCCGCTTTGTAAGATGTTTATCCGTGAAATTTTTGAGGGGAAATCGCCGGATGATTTTGACGAGGAAACATTAATGACTATTGATAAGTTTTTTGAAAATAGTTTGAATGTATCTGAGACATCGCGACAATTATTTATTCACAGAAACACTTTAGTATACCGTCTAGACAAAATTCAAAAATTGACAGGATTAGATCTTCGTGTTTTTGAAGATGCAATTACTTTTAAGATTGCTCTTATGGTTGTGAAGTATATGAAGTATATGGAGACAATGGAGTATTAATAATTGAGGAGGAACGTATGATTGAATTAAAGGATGTTACGAAAGAATATTCAAAAGGGATCGCCGCTTTGAATGGGGTTAGTTTAAAGATTGAGCAAGGCGAGTTTGTTTTTATTGTTGGTGATAGTGGATCGGGGAAATCTACTTTGATTCGTTTGCTGTTAAAAGAATTGGAGCCAACCACTGGAACAATTACAGTAATGAACCGCGACTTAGCAAAGTTGAAACACAAAGCGATTCCATATTATCGCAGAAAAATTGGTGTTGTATTCCAAGATTTCCGTCTGCTTAAGGATAGGAATGTATATGAGAATATTGCATTTACACTTCGTGTAACAGAGACGCCAACACGTGTATTGAAAAAGAAAGTGCCAGCAGCCCTTTCGTTGGTAGGATTGGCACAAAAATATAAATCTTATCCAAAGGAACTCTCAGGGGGAGAACAACAGAGAGTTGCCATTGCCAGAGCGATTATCAATGAGCCTGCAATCTTACTTGCGGATGAGCCAACAGGAAATTTGGACCCGGCAAACTCTTGGGAAATTATGAAGTTGTTGGATGAGGCAAATAAGAGAGGTACAACTGTAATCGTTGTTACGCACAATCTTGAGATTGTCAATGCAATGAAAAAACGAGTAATCACAATGAAAAAGGGTAGCATTGTGAGCGATACGAAAAGGATGGGTGTATAAATGAGACTTAGTACGATAAAATATACAGTCGAGCAAGGACTTAGAAATATTGCGAAGAACAAGATGTTTTCGATTGCTTCAGTTGCAACGATGATTGCGTGTATTTTCTTATTTGGTGTGTTCTATGCGTTGATTGCAAATGCCAACGAGTTAATGCAGAATGTGGAAGAAAGTTTACCAATCGTTGTTTACTTTGAAGAAGACATCACAGCAAAAGAACGAGAGAACATTAAGCAAAATCTTATGCAAAGAGAAGATGTTCTTGAAGTGAAATATATTGATGCCGATACGGCTTGGGAAGAATTTAAGAGCGTGTATTTTGGTGAAGATAGCGAGGCACTTACTGGATTTGAAGAAAATCCGTTGGCAAATTCCGACAACTTTGAAATCTATATGAAATCGGTAGAGAATCAAGACGGTGTGGTAAAATTTGCGAAAGAATTAAAGGGCGTGCGAAAAGTACGTGCATCTGCGGATGCAGCAGAGATGCTCAAAAATATTAGTGTCTTACTTGCCACAGTTTCAGGTGTGATTGTAGCATTGCTTTTAGTTGTTGCTATTTTCTTGATTAGCAACACGGTTTCAATGGGTATTACTGTTCGCCGAGAAGAGATTGCTATTATGAAATATATAGGAGCAAAAGACTCTTTTGTACGAGCACCATTTATTTTGGAGGGTGTTTTGATTGGTCTAGTAGGAGCGGCTATTCCGTTGACATTGTTATATTTTGTTTACAAGGCAGCAATTGACTACGTTGTGACCAAATTTGCTTTGGTAGTTGGATTTATTGATTTCCTTTCAGTTGGAAAATTATATTTGACCTTGTTGCCAGTGGGATTGGCACTTGGTGTTGGTATTGGTTTTATTGGAAGTTTCTTTACCATTAAAAAGCATTTGAAAGCATAAAATTTCAGAGAGGTGTTAGGCATGGGAAGCAAGAGAAACTTTTGGAAGGGAGTAATTGTTGGTGCAGTTGCGATGCTGATGATATTCTTATTCGTTGGCGGAGCAAGCGTAGGTGTACGCTCGCTTTGGAATATGTACCGACCTTCCACAGGTGATGAAGAAACTTATGATAGTAAGATCATTTCAGATGAAACTTTAAAAAAACTAGAAGAAATACAAGCCATCATTAACCGTGATTATCTTTATGTGGATGATATTGATAAAGAGGCGATACAAGATGCCGTTATTCATGGATATGTAGCTGGACTCAAGGAACCGTATTCTGTATATTATAGTGCTAAGGAAGCCAAGGAACTGTTTGAAACTACAAGTGGTACGTTTGGCGGAATCGGCGTGGGTATACAACAAGATAGAACCACAGGGCTAATTACACTTACCACGATTTATAAGAATACACCTGGTGAAAAAGGTGGATTCAAATCGGGAGACATTGTCTACAAAGTAGATGGCGAAGATGTCAGCGGTCAAGATTTGGATACTGTTGTATCGAAAATACGTGGAGAAATTGGAACAAGCGTAGAGATCACTGTTTTACGTGGAGATTCTAGAAAAGAATACACGGCAAAAGTAACACGCGCATTGATTGAAAATACAACGGTTGCACATGAGATGAAAGATAACAAGGTTGGATACATTCAAATTACTGGATTTGAGGATGTTACTTATAAACAGTTTGAAAACGCGATGACAGAACTCAAATCTGATGGAATGAAATCCCTTGTCATTGACCTTCGGAATAATCCGGGAGGTAATCTTAACACGGTATGTGAAATGTTAGATTTGATACTCCCAGAGGGAAATATTGTTTCCATCAAAGACCGTAGTGGGAATGCACAATCGTTTTCTTCAGATGCCAGTACTATTTTAGATGTACCATTGGTAGTGTTGATTAATGGATTTAGTGCGAGCGCATCGGAAATCTTTTCGGGAGCAGTGCAAGATTACGGAGTTGGAACAATCGTAGGTACTACAACCTATGGAAAAGGCGTAGTACAAAATGTTTATCAATTAAGCGATGGGACAGCACTCAAAATCACAAGTTCAGAGTATTTTACCGCAAAGGGTAGAAATATTCACGGTAAAGGTATTGAGCCAGATGTGAAGATTGAATATAAATATGACGAAACGAATCCAAGTGCAGACAATCAGCTAGAAAAAGCACTAGAAATATTGAAAAAAGGAATGTAATTTACATTCCTTTTTTTGTTGTATTATGGTAATATAGATATAGTATGTAGTTTTATGCTTAAAAACAGATGAAAGGATATACCTAGTATGAAAATTTTAATTCAAAATGGATATGTGCTAGATCCCGAAAGCAAAAGAGAAGGGGTATGCGACGTACTGATTGAAGATGATAAAATTGTGAAAGTGGCAGAGAAGATTGTGGATGTAGTCGACCGAACAATTGATGCAAATGGATGCTATGTAATGCCAGGTTTTATCGACCTTCATGTACACCTTCGTGATCCGGGCTTGGAATATAAAGAAACTTTGGAGACAGGTGGTAAGGCAGGAGCAAGAGGTGGTGTTACAACACTTTGTGCAATGCCAAACACCAAACCAGTTGTTGACAGTAGAGAAAAAGTGGAAGATGTTCATAACCGAGCAAAGAAAGATTCGCTTGTAAATGTGATTCAAATCGGTGCTGTTACCATTGGTCAGCAAGGAGAAGAACTTGCGGATATCGAAGGAATGGCAAAAGCAGGTTGTCACGCCATTAGTGAAGATGGGAAATCTGTGATGAACGCATCTCTATATCGCAAGGCAATGCATCTTGCAAAAGAAAATGGCATCTCCGTATTTGCGCACTGCGAGGATATTACGATGGTAGAAGGCGGTGTGATGCATGCAGATGAGAAAGCAAAAGCGCTTGGTCTTAAGGGAATTACCAATGCAGTCGAAGATGTGATTGTGGCCAGAGATATTTTACTTGCAAAAGAGACAGGTGTACGACTTCATCTTTGTCACTGCTCGACAGAAGACAGTGTGAAACTTGTGGAGGCTGCCAAGAAAGAAGGGCTTCCAGTGACTGCAGAAGTTTGTCCGCATCATTTTGCAATGTGTACCGATGATATTACGGAAGATGATGGAAACTTTAAGATGAATCCACCACTTCGTGGAAGACGTGATATGGAAGCATTAAAGGCAGGACTTCAGGCAGATATTATGGATGTAATTGCCACAGACCATGCACCACATTCTGCGGAAGAAAAAAACTGCTCTATGGCAAAGGCATTTTTCGGAATTGTTGGTCTGGAGACAATGGCTTCACTTGCCTATACAGAGCTTGTAGAACCAGGAATTTTAACGCCAATGCAGATGGCAGAAAAGACCAGTTATAATCCAGCACAGATTTTGGGACTTTCGGAAAAAGGAGCAATCGCAGAAGGAAAGATTGCAGACATCGTAGTCTTTGATCCGAATATCGAATATACAATTGATAAAGATACATTCTTCTCAAAAGGAAAGAATACACCATTCCATGGCAGAAAAGTCAAAGGGGATGTGCGCTATACCTTAGTGGACGGAAATGTCGTATACGAAAGAAATTAATTTTTGGAGGATAAAAAGATGATTAACAAATTAGTACAAAACATTAAGAAAACAAATGCACCAATCGTTGTGGGATTAGACCCAATGCTTAATTACATTCCAGAGCACGTGCAAAAGAAAGCGTTTGCAGAGTATGGAGAGACTTTGGAAGGTGCTGCAGAAGCAATTTGGCAATTCAATAAAGAAATCGTGGACAAGACTTATGACTTGATTCCAGCAGTGAAACCACAGATTGCTATGTATGAGCAATTTGGTATTCCAGGACTTGTAGCATTTAAGAAAACAGTTGATTACTGTAAAGAAAAAGGTTTGGTTGTTATCGGAGATATCAAACGTGGAGATATCGGTTCTACATCTGCGGCATATGCAGTAGGACACGTAGGTCGCGTACAAGTTGGAAGCAAGACATATGTACCGTTTGATGAAGATTTCGTAACTGTAAATCCATACCTTGGTTCTGACGGTGTGGATCCATTTGTAAAAGTTTGTAAAGAAGAAAACAAAGGTATCTTCGTACTTGTTAAGACATCCAATCCTTCAAGTGGAGAATTCCAAGATCAATTGATTGATGGAAAACCACTCTATGAATTGGTTGGTGAAAAAGTAGCAGCTTGGGGCGAAGAGCACATGGGCGACGAATACAGCTATGTGGGCGCAGTAGTAGGTGCTACTTATCCAGAAATGGGAAAAGTTCTCCGCAAAGTAATGCCTAAGACATACATCTTAGTACCAGGTTACGGTGCGCAAGGTGGAAAAGGAAAAGATTTGGTTCACTTCTTCAATGAAGATGGACTTGGAGCAATCGTAAATTCTTCTCGTGGAATTATTGCAGCATACAAGCAAGAAGCATATGCGAAATTCGGTGCTGAAAACTTTGGTGAAGCATCAAGAGCAGCGGTGGAAGATATGGTTGCAGACATTGCAGGCGCATTAAATAATCGCTAGTTTGAAAGGAATTGAGAAAGATGGCAGACAGAAGAAAAGAGTCAGCAGTAGTTGTTTCTCAGGAACAACTTGCAGATAATATTTTCAGTATGTGGATTCAGACGGAAGCGGCTGCATCTGCAAAACCAGGACAATTTATCTCCATGTATACCAATGATGGGACAAAATTGCTTCCAAGACCAATTAGTATTTGTGAAATAGATAAAGCAGAAGGTCGTTTGAGAGTGGTTTATCGTGTGACAAGTGAAAAAGCTGGTACAAAACAATTTTCAGAAATGAAAGCTGGAGACATTATTCCGGTTGTAGGACCACTTGGAAATGGATTCCCATTGGAAAAAGCAGAAGGAAAGAAAGCATTCTTGATGGGTGGTGGAATCGGTGTTCCGCCAATCTTAGAACTTGCAAAGCAACTTGATTGTGAAAAGCAAATCGTGGTAGGTTATCGCGATGCACACACCTTCTTAAAAGAACAGTTTGAACAAAATGGTGCCCTTTACATTTCTACAGAAGATGGAAGTGTGGGGACAAAAGGTAACGTTATGAATGCCATTGCAGAGAATGAGCTTACGGCAGATATTATCTATGCTTGTGGACCAACTCCAATGCTTCGCGCAATTAAAGCTTACGCCGAAGAAAATGGCATTGAATGTTATATCTCCTTGGAGGAAAAGATGGCTTGTGGAATTGGTGCATGCCTAGCTTGTACTTGCAAGTCAAAAGAAAAGGATCATCACACAAATGTACACAACAAGCGTATTTGTAAAGACGGTCCAGTATTCTTGTCAACGGAGGTGGAAATCTAATGGATATGCGAGTAAATATAGCAGGTGTTGAATGGAAAAACCCTGTGACTGTCGCTTCTGGAACTTTTGGTTCAGGAGCAGAATTTACAGACTTTGTAGATTTGAATCGTTTGGGAGCAGTGACAACCAAAGGTGTTGCAAATGTTCCTTGGTCAGGAAATCCGACTCCTCGTGTTGCTGAGACGTACGGTGGAATGATGAATGCCATCGGACTTCAAAATCCAGGGATTGATGTATTCTGCGAGAGAGATATTCCATTCTTAAAACAATTTGATACGAAAGTAATCGTGAACGTATGTGGGCACGCGCCAGAAGAGTACTTCGCAGTGGTAGAACGCCTTGCAGAAGAACCAATTGATATGATGGAAATCAATATTTCATGTCCAAACGTAAATGCTGGCTTCCTTGCATTTGGCCAAGATCCAAAGCAAGTGGAAAAATTAACTGCAGAGATTAAGAAACGTGCAAAACAGCCAGTGATTATGAAGCTTACACCAAATGTAACGGATATCACAGCGATTGCAAAGGCAGCCGAAGCAGGTGGCGCAGATGCCGTTTCTCTTATTAATACTTTGACAGGTATGAAGATTGATATCAACCGCAAGACATTTGCCATTGCGAATAAAACAGGTGGCGTGTCTGGTCCAGCTATTCATCCAATTGCGGTTCGTATGGTATATCAAGTGGCAAATGCGGTGAAGATTCCGATTATCGGTATGGGTGGTATTGCCACAGCAGAAGATGCAATCGAAATGATTCTTGCAGGTGCAAGTGCGGTAGCAGTAGGTACAGCAAACTTCCACAACCCAGGAGTCACGATGGAGATTGTGGATGGTATTGAAGCATATATGAAACAACATGGATTCAACACTGTACAAGAGATGGTTGGATTGGTGAAATAGTAGGAGGACATAAGATGCAACGTACAGATAAATATTCAAGCCCATTATCAGAGCGCTATGCAAGTAAAGAAATGCAATACATTTTCTCACAAGATATGAAATTCCGTACTTGGAGAAAACTTTGGATTGCCCTTGCAGAGACAGAAAAAGAATTGGGACTTTGTCAAAATGGTGTTCCAGTAATTACAGATGAACAAATCGAAGAATTGAAAGCACACGCGGAAGATATTAATTACGAAGTGGCAAGAGAGCGCGAGAAAGTGGTTCGCCACGACGTTATGAGTCATGTGTATGCTTACGGGCAACAATGTCCAAAGGCAGCAGGTATTATTCACTTAGGTGCAACTTCTTGTTACGTGGGTGACAATACTGACATCATTGTTATGACAGAAGCGCTTAAATTAGTGAAGAAGAAATTAGTGAATGTGATTCAATTGCTTGGAAAATTTGCAGATGAGTACAAAGCACTTCCAACACTTGGATTTACACATTTCCAAGCAGCACAACCAACCACTGTTGGAAAGCGTGCATGTCTATGGCTTCAAGAGTTTTTGTTAGATATGGAAGATTTGGAACACGTGATTTCTACTATGAAATTGCTCGGTTCAAAAGGTACCACAGGTACACAAGCTTCTTTCTTGGAACTTTTTGATGGGGATCACGAGACAATCGATAAGATTGATCCAATGATTGCACAGAAGATGGGATTTGAAGCGTGCTATCCAGTATCTGGTCAAACATATTCAAGAAAGACAGACACAAGAGTTTTGAATGCATTGGCTGGAATCGCGGCAAGTGCACACAAGATGAGCAATGACATTCGTCTCTTACAACATTTGAAAGAGATTGAAGAGCCATTCGGAAAGAATCAAATCGGTTCTTCTGCGATGGCATATAAGAGAAACCCAATGCGCAGTGAGCGTATCGCGGCACTTTCTCGTTTTGTAATGGTGGATGCATTGAATCCAGCAATCACATCTGCAACACAATGGTTTGAAAGAACATTGGATGACTCTGCAAACAAGAGACTTTCAGTGCCAGAGGCATTCTTGGCAGTAGATGGAATCTTAGACCTTTGCATGAACGTAGTGGATGGCCTTGTGGTTTATCCAAAAGTAATTGAAAAACATTTGATGAGCGAACTTCCATTTATGGCAACGGAAAACATTATGATGGATGCTGTAAAGAAAGGTGGCAATCGTCAAGATTTACACGAACGCATCCGTGAACTTTCTATGGAAGCAGGTCGCACAGTGAAGGTAGAAGGAAAAGACAACAACTTACTCGAACTTATTGCGGCTGACCCAGAGTTCAATATGACTTTGGAAGAACTCCAAGAAACCATGGACCCAAGTAAGTACATTGGACGTTCAAAAGAACAGGTAGATGCATTCCTCGCAAACCATGTTCGCCCAATTTTAGATGCCAATGCAGACCTTTTGGGTGTAAATGTAGAGATTAATGTATAAAAATTTAAAAAAGAACTGTCAATGTGCATTACTTTGTGCTATGATAGGAATGCGGTCTTGAGAAAGGCCAAACACTAATGAATAAAGAGAGGTAATCAAAATGGTAAAAGCAGTAGTCGGCGCTAACTGGGGTGACGAGGGTAAAGGTAAGATTACGGATATGCTTGCTGAAAAAGCGGATTTTGTCGTACGTTTTCAAGGTGGAGCAAACGCAGGTCATACAATCGTAAATAAATACGGAAAGTTTGCACTTCACACATTGCCGTCTGGTATCTTCTATGATCATACAACAAGTATTATTGGAAACGGTGTCGCACTTGATATTCCAGTATTCTGTAAAGAAATTCAAACAGTGGTAGAGCAAGGTGCTCCAATGCCAAAGATTTTGGTATCAAACAGAGCTCAAATCGTAATGCCATATCACGTATTATTTGACCAATATGAAGAAGAACGTTTAGGAAAGAAATCATTCGGTTCTACAAAATCAGGTATTGCACCATTTTACTCAGATAAATACGCAAAAATCGGTTTCCAAGTAAGTGAATTGTTCGATGATGAAAGATTACTTGAGAAAGTAGAAAGCGTAGTAGAAAAGAAAAATATCTTACTTGAGCATATGTATCACAAACCACTTTTAAGTGTGGATGAACTTATGGCAACACTTCGCGAATATCGCGATATGATTGCACCATATGTAGCAGATACATCTGTTGTGTTACATAACGCAATGAAAGAAGATAAAGTGATTTTATTAGAAGGTCAATTGGGAACATTAAAAGACCCAGACCATGGTATTTATCCAATGGTAACATCTTCTTCAACTTTAGCAGCTTACGGTGCTATCGGAGCAGGTATTCCACCATACGAAATCAAAGAAGTTATCACAGTATGTAAAGCATACTCATCAGCAGTTGGTGCAGGTGCATTTGTAAGTGAAATCTTCGGAGACGAAGCTGATGAACTCAGAAGACGCGGTGGAGACGGCGGAGAATACGGTGCAACAACAGGACGTCCACGTAGAATGGGATGGTTCGACTGTGTGGCTTCTAAATACGGATGCCGTATGCAAGGAACAACAGGTGTTGCATTCACAGTATTAGACGTACTTGGATACTTGGATGAACTTCCAGTATGTGTTGGTTATGAAATCGACGGTGAAGTGACAACAGACTTCCCTGTAACAGCATTACTTGAAAAAGCAAAACCAGTATACGAGGTATTGCCAGGATGGAAATGTGAAATCAGAGGAATTAAGAAATACGAAGATCTTCCAGAAAATTGTAGAAATTACATTGAGTTCATTGAAAAACAAATCGGATATCCGATTACAATGGTTTCTAATGGACCAGGAAGAGATGATATTATTTATCGTTAATAAGGAAAATGAAAGCCAAGGGCAAGTGCCTTGGCTTTTGTTAATTGAAATTTTATTTTTATTGAAAGCTAGAAAGTAGGAAATCGATGTTAGTATTAGTTTATAGAAAATGTAGCACATGCCTTAAGGCACTTAAGTGGTTGGAAGATCACAATGTACAGTTTGAAGAAAGAGCGATAAAAGAACAAAATCCAACTTATGAAGAATTGAAAGAATGGTATGGAAAAAGTGGAATGCCATTAAAGAAATTTTTTAATACAAGTGGATTGTTGTACAAAGATTTGGGATTAAAGGATAAACTTCCAATGATGTCGGAAGAAGAGCAATTGAAACTTCTTGCTACGGATGGAATGTTGGTGAAACGTCCGTTGGTAGTTGGAGAGGAGTTTGTTTTAACAGGATTTAAAGAAACGGAATGGGAAAAGGCGATACAGTAAAATTGTATCGCCTTTTTTTATTGCCTTTTCATTTGTTTCAAGAAGAAAAATACTGCTGCAATTAGTGCAACACCAGCATAACCAATGACCCACAACAGATGCGGAAAAATATCAGAAAAATTTCCTGCAAGAATTGCTCGTTCCATTTCTACCGCGTGAACAAATGGAAGAGCGTAAGCGATTTTTCGAAATGTTCCACCTACGAGCTCAAGATCAAACCAGACACCTGATAGCCATGCGGAGAGATTGGTTAGTAGTGCTCCGCAGATTCCCCCAACCTGTTTGTCATTTAGAATGCTTCCAAAGAGAAGCCCCAATGCAATGTAGAGCACAGAAATAGGGATGATAAATACGATGGCATACAAAATATAAACGGTAATGTCAAGTCCCAGAATTATTGCTGCGATATAACAAATCACACTTTGCGCTACGGCAATTGGAATCATTGGTAATGCGTAACCGAGAATAAAATCCATAGGAGTAAGCGGTGTAGTGTATAAGCGTTGAAGCAAAGAACTTTCTCTATCTTTAGAAATAATAGTTGCAGAAAATAAAGTCATAAAAGAAAGTCCAAAGATTGTGATTCCCGGAGTTAAGTGCTGAATTTCAAAGAGAGTTACTGGTATATTCGCCTGAATGGCACTGAGTAACAGAATCAGCACAAGGGGAAAGCCGAGGCCGAAAGCCAAGTTTATAGGGTCTCGAAGTATTTCTTTTGTATTTCTATTGGCAAATATCAATATTCTCATTTGGTATCCTCCTTTACAATGCGGACAAAGGCTTGCTCAAAACTATCTGTTCCGGCGATTTCTTTCAACTTGCTGGCGGTATCACAAACGAGGAGTTTGCCGTCTCTCATAATTGCGATGCGGTCGGAAAGGGCTTCTGCTTCTTCCATATAATGTGTAGTCAAGATGATTGTAACTTTTCCTTTCAGTGAGCGGATGATGTCCCACAAATCGCTGCGAGCCAGTACATCAAGTCCAAGAGTAGGCTCGTCGAGGAAAAGAATCTCTGGTTCGCTAATGAGTGCCATAGCGATACTTAATCGTCGTTGCCAACCACCCGATAGTTTCCCGGCTTTTTTCTTAATCACAGATTCGAGCCCTAGAAGTTCAGTAAGCTCGGTAATCTTTTGGTTTTGTTTCTCTTTGGCAAATCCGTGAACGCCAGATATCAATTCCAAGTTTTCTCGAACGGAAAGTCCAGGTGCTACAGCGGTTTCTTGTGGAGAGACCGAAATCATTGATTTCACAAGAACAGTATCGCTACAGATACTTTTTCCGTTTAGAAAAGCATCCCCGCTTGTTGGCTTGGTGAGGCAGGATAACATTTTGATAGTGGTTGTCTTTCCTGCACCATTTACACCTAAAAGTGAGAATAATTCCCCTTTTTGAATGGAAAGAGAAAGATTGTCAACAGCGATTACGTCTTTATATTTTTTCGTTAAATTTTCGATACGAATAGCATCCATATTTTATCACTCCATTCCATATTGTTTTCGAAGTCCTAGATAAGAGTCTGTGAGCATTTTGCTGACAAGTTCCCAGTCGAGGTCGAGAAAGCCGGTCGTAAACATTGTTGCAATTCCGTGGACAAATGCCCACATTTCAAGATGAAATAATTTCGCATTTAAATCATCGAGTCCAGTATTGTTTCTTACGATAGTCAATATTTTGGCATCGGTAAGTTGTTCGGCAGTAAGCGTTTCATTGGAACGGTCGCGCATATATAAGAGTTTGAATAATTCTTTTTCTTCTTTTGCAAAACGGATATAAGCCATACCGTTTGCTTTGTATATAGGATAATCTCCTCGTTCCATTTCTTGTTTAGTAAATTCTTCACATAAAGTATTTGCCTTTTTCACAACTGCTAGGCGCAAATCGTCCATTGTTGCAAAATTTGAGAACACAGGTTGTGTAGAACAATTCAAAACAGAAGCAATGGTTCGAGCATTAAGAGCTTGTGCTCCGTCTTTTTGAACAATGGTAACTGCGGCATTTATGATTTCGTCTTTTGTTATTTTTACTTTCGGTGGCATAAGAATCCTCCATAATATAGTTTGTGTTATATATCATATGTTATATTAAACTGTAAGTGGATGAAAGTCAATACACATTAAGAGAAGAACGGAATATACTACATCGGAGGTGTTTTTATGTTTTCGATGATGAAGAGTACGCCGTCGGCGAAAGCGAAAGTGACGGGGAATGAAATGTATCCAGATATTCGGGGCGAAGTATTATTTTACGACGTGCACGGAGGAACGTTTGTGGTGGCAAATATTAAAAACTTGTTGGATTCAAATGGCTTCCACGGTTTTCACATTCACGAAGGAAGTAGTTGCATAGCGATGCAACAAGGAGGACATTTTAATCCTACCAATCAAGCCCATCCACTGCATGCAGGGGATATGCCACCATTGTTAGCGAATAGAGGAAATGCATTTAGTACATTTTATACCAATCGGTTTTATCCGGAAGATGTGGTGGGGAGAGTGGTTGTTGTTCACGCGATGCCAGATGACTTTAAGAGTCAACCGTCAGGAAATCCAGGGACTATATTGGCTTGTGGAATAATCGAGGAAGTGTAGCATCACTTCCTCTGTTGTTTACACCAAATACCCATAATCCATTTCACAGGTAAAAGTTTTACCATTCGTACCTGCATCCGTACAGGGAAACCGAGAATGGATACCATTTTGCGTTTTTTGAGATCTTTCAACGTTTGGTCGACTACCTGTTTCGCGGTATAAAACCGGTCGTAGTACTTAATGGTGTCGTCTTTTACTGCGTGGTCAAAAAATTCTGTTTTAATCCAACCTGGGGCGACGGCCATTACATGAATCTTTTTATGTTTCAATTCAACGTTAAGAGCACGGGAGAAGTTTAGTACATATGCCTTGCTAGCACCATATACGTTGATGTATGGAACCGGTTGCCAAGACGAGTTAGAAGCAATGTTTATCAGATGACTTCCTTCAGGCATATATGGTACGCTGATATAACTTATGGCGGTCAGTGCTTTTGTGTTGAGGTCGATGATATTTAGTTGGTCATCCAAAGGAATGTCCATAAATGCACCGAAGACTCCAAATCCGGCACCGTTCACAAGTACTTGGATTTCTGGTTTTTCAGAATCTAATAATTCTTGATATATTTCAAAACTCTTGCTATCCGAAAGGTCCAAAGCAAGAGGGCGAATTTTCGTTTCACATTGTTCTTGTAGTTCGATTAGACGTTCTTTACGTCTTGCAATTACCCATATTTCATCTAAAATAAAGTTCTTATCAAGGGCGTAGACAAATTCACGTCCAATTCCGCTGGATGCCCCTGTAATAATTCCAATTTTCATAGATATCCTCCTAAGAAAAAGAGCGCCTGCGTTGCAAGCGCTCAAGTGTTTTATAATGTTGCACCAAAGTCAGATACAATTACCTGACCAGTGATTGCTCTTGACTCATCACTTGCGAGGAAGAGCAAGATGTTTGCGATATCTTCTGGCATAGATACTGGAACAGACAAATTCATATGTTTTCTCATTTGACCAAACATATCTTGGTTCAATGTAGCTGGATCTGTTTTTGCCATTGGAGTAGCAATCGTGCTTGGGTTTACAGAATTACAGCGAATTCCTGTGCCTGCAAAACGAATTGCAGTATGTTTGGTAAGACCAATAATCGCAGCTTTACTTGTAACGTAAGAAGCACCGCCTGTACCGAATTGACCTGCAACAGAGTCTAAGTTGATGATAGAACCTTTGTTGTTCTTCATCATTTCTTTTAATACGGCTCTTGTACAGTAAAGAGTACCTTTTGTATTGATTCCAAATACCCATTCCAAATCTTCGTCTTCGTAGCAGTCGATTGGTTTTAAACCTGCTTCTAATACGCCGGCATTGTTTACTAATACGTCAACAGTACCGAATGTTTCTACTGTTTTAGCAACAAGGTTTTCTACATCTTCAACCTTCGATACATCTGTCTGTACGATTAGTACCTCTCCGCCCTCTGCGCGAATCTCCGCAGCAACTTCCTCTAATTGTGGAAGACGACGAGCGCTGATAACAACCTTTGCCCCTTCTTTAGCGAATAATTTTGCAGTGGCAGCTCCAACACCAGAGTTACTACCTGTAATAATTGCAACTTTTCCATCTAAACGTCCCATAGAAAAGTCCTCCTTTCGAGTTTTTCAATATATATAATTATAAAGTGTAGACATCGATTTCGTCAACAAAAAGGGTAATATCATTCGTTGAAATCTCCGTTCTTTTATGCTACTATAGTAAGAGTTAATAAGTACAAAACACGGAGGAAACGAAGATGGAACAATATAAGAGCGAATTTATTGAATTTATGGTAGAGAGTAAGGTGTTAAAGTTTGGTGACTTTACATTAAAGAGTGGTAGAAAATCTCCATTTTTTATGAATGCAGGTGGCTATGTAACAGGTTCTCAATTGATGAAATTAGGTGAATATTATGCGAAAGCAATTCACAACACATATGGAGATGATTTTGATGTATTATTTGGACCTGCTTACAAGGGGATTCCAATTGCAGTTGTAACAGCCATTGCATATAGCAAATTGTTTGGAAAAGAAGTGCGTTACTGTTCAGACCGCAAGGAAGAAAAAGATCACGGAGCAGACAAGGGAAGTTTCCTTGGAAGCAAATTACAAGATGGGGACAGAGTCATTATGATTGAAGATGTTACAACATCTGGAAAATCAATGGAAGAGACCGTTCCAAAGGTAAAAGGCGCTGCGGATGTAGAAATCGTAGGGCTCATGGTATCGCTCAATCGTATGGAAGTTGGAAAAGGCGGCGAGAAGTGTGCGTTAGATGAAGTGAAGGATTTGTATGGATTTGATACAGCAGCCATTGTATCTATGGATGAAGTTGTGGAATGCTTATACAACAAAGAAGTGAATGGCGAAGTTGTAATTGACGATACATTGAAAGCTGCAATTGACGCATACTATGAGCAATATGGCGTAAAATAAATTGAAAGGAAAATGATTTTGAATACAAAGAAAGCGAAAAGAATTCGTACATTGGGGAAATTTCTGTTTGTAGTGTACATTTTATTCCTGCTTTATTTCTTAATCTTTTCAGATTGGTATGGTAGAAGCGGAGTCATGGAAAATTATCATTATAACCTGACTCCGTTTTATGAGATTAGACGTTTTTGGGAATATCGAGAAAAGCTAGGCATATGGTCAGCCATTAATTTGTTGGGGAACGTGCTCGTCTTTGTTCCGTTTGGATTTTTCAAACCTATGGCGAGTAAGAAAAGAAGTTTTATAGGCACTGTCTTTGACGGGGCATTTTTGAGTTTGGTCGTGGAAGTGTTTCAGTTACTTTCTAAAGTGGGACGCTTCGATGTGGACGATTTGATTTTGAATACTTCTGGAGTAATTCTTGGATATTTGATTTTTGTTGTAAGTAATGCAACGAGGAGAAGGTATGGCACAAAGAGAAAGAGAACGTAAAAAAAGAGGAAAACGAAAATACGGGCAAGCAAAGTTGAAGCATGCCAAGAGAGGCCTTATATCTTGTGGGCTTTCGGCAGGCGTGTTTTTAATGCTAGTTATTTTGCTTGCAGTTGCATATTTTACAAGAGGAACCGCTGCACCAATTATTGGCGCATTGGGTATTATGAGTCTGGGGCTTTCGGGCGGCGCATTGTATGTGGGGATTCGTGGGTTTCGTGAGCGTGAGAAAGACTATTTGACGTGTAAGATTGGGATTGGAAGCAGTTGTGCTTTTATTCTTAGTTTTATTATTATTTTCTGTAGAGGTTTGTTTTAATGAATGAAAGATATGGACTTACAGTGGAACGCATTCGTTCAATTGTAACGGAAGAGACAGTTGCAGACGTTTATCGCGATTATTTCCAAAGTGTAGCAAAATTTCTTTTGGAAATTGATGCGATTCGAGAACGTATGGAAAAACGTTCCAATGAGCAGTGCAGTTTGGAAGAACTAAAAGCAGAAAACGAATGGATATATAGAGATGTGATTGGGAAACAATATGAGACAAGCTATGCGAATCCTGCCTATGCAGTTTTAAAATTAGGCGAGGAATTTGGAAGCTTTTTGAGCTTTTTATACACGGAGATGCGCAGTGCAATTCCGTATGTATACGAAGGACGCATCGAATATTTGACGATTTGTAATGAGCTATTTATTGAAATCTATAATTGTTTTGAAGATGCAGAAGCACTGAATTATAAGGAACTAAAAAATGTAGTTTATTGGTATGCCAGTGATTACTGTGATGTGTTTTTAGCAGACCGCATTGAGGAACAGATAAACCCAGACTGTGCATTTGCAACAGATATTATATTAAAAAGTGATTTATCGAATCCAAAGTATCTCTACTATTATGGAGAGTATGTTTCGGAAAATGAATGGAAGACAGCCAAAAATTTGGCTACCTTACCACAGGAAACGATTGACTGTATGGCTGATGTGTATACGGAAGGGTATCGCAAGGGATTTGAAGTGGCAGGCATAGATTTGTCGAAAAAATCCGTAGTAAATATCCGTTATCATTTGGGATTTGAACGCGTGATTCGAAAAGCCATAGAAAATTTTGCGGAACTTGGACTTCGCCCAACGATTTATCGTGCAGCTTCTAATGTAGTAACAAAGAAGGGTCAGCATAAAATCGGATTTACAGGTGGTACACCAAACAAGCAATATGACTATGACCACCGGGAAGATCAGGGGCTGTTTTTGGATAAGAAGTTTATTGAACGTAAGCTAGATGTGATGAAAAACACCTATGAACAATACAAAGAATTGGCGGGTCAGTTTGCGGGGCCGGCTGTGATGGAAGTATTTGGAGAGGAACCATTTTCTCCAGTGCAAAAGCAAGAGGCCATCCGTTTAACGGAAAAGCAAGAACAACTTATGGTGCTCTATGATAACAAGGGCGGTCAATTAGTAAATCAGTATATCAAGGGTGACGAGCGCAGTTTTACGATTGTAGCATATCCACTGCCAGAGATTGGAGAGCAATACGAAGAAATTTTTAACGAGGTAATTCGATTAAATACCTTAGATGCAGAGCTTTATGAAAAAGTGCAACAGACATTGATTGATGCCTTGGATCAAGGGGAATATGTGCATATTCTTGGCAAAGGGGATAATGCAACGAATCTAAAAATTCAATTGTACCGTTTGCAAGATCCTGAGAAAGAGACGATTTTTGAAAACTGCGTGGCGGATGTCAATATTCCAGTGGGCGAAGTTTTCACATCTCCGGTATTAGAAGGAACCGAAGGCGTTCTCCATGTGAGTAAAGTATACTTGAATGAATTGCAATATCAAGATTTGAGATTGGTCTTTGTGGATGGAAAAATTACAGATTATAGTTGTGCTAATTTTTTGGATGAGGAAGAAGGGCGAAAGTTTATAAAAAGTAATCTTCTTCACAATCATGACACGTTACCGATGGGAGAATTTGCAATTGGAACGAATACGACGGCATATGTGGTGGGCAAAAAATATCAAATAGAGGATAAGATGCCGATATTAATTGCAGAAAAGACAGGGCCACATTTTGCTGTAGGGGATACGTGCTATCATTGGAGTGAGGAAAATAAGGTGTACAATCGTAACGGCAAAGAGATTGTGGCAAAGGATAATTCTATTTCGATTTTGCGAAAAGAAGATGTATCCAAAGCATATTTTAATTGCCATACGGATATCACCATTCCATATGATGAATTGCAAGAAATTAGTGTGGTTACCAAGGGTGGGGTGCGAATTCCACTTTTGGTTGACGGAAGATTTGTATTAGAAGGCACAGAAGTTTTAAATGAGCCATTGAATGTGTTGACATTCTAGAACGGTGAAAGTAAAATAAAAGGTAGTGACTAACGAGAAAAAGGAGAGTAAAGATGCCAAAAGTAGGAATTGTAATGGGAAGTGACTCAGACCTAAAAGTAATGGGAAAAGCGGCAGATATGCTAGAAAAGTTTGGAATCGACTATGAGATGACCATTATCTCAGCACATCGTATGCCAGATATTTTCTTCGATTATGCAAAATCTGCAGAGTCAAAAGATTATAAAGTAATTATTGCAGGAGCAGGAATGGCAGCACATCTTCCAGGAATGTGTGCAGCGATTTTCCCAATGCCAGTGATCGGAGTGCCGATTTCAGGCAAGAACTTAGACGGTATGGATGCAGTATTCTCAATTATGCAGATGCCACCTGGAATTCCAGTAGCAACCGTAGCCATTGACGGAGGAGCAAATGCAGCGATTTTAGCAGCAAAGATTCTTGCAACATCGAATCCAGAGTTGCTTGACAAGTTAAAAGCTTATTCCGTAGAGATGAGAGAGACAGTGCAAGGCAAAGCAAACAAATTAGATGAAATTGGCTATAAAGAATATATTAAACAATTATAATTACAGCGGAGGAATGAAAAATGGATTATAAGAAAGCAGGCGTAGACATTGAAGCTGGTTACAAATCAGTAGAACTTATGAAGAAACATGTACAGGCAACTATGAGACCAGAAGTGCTTACCAACATCGGAGGATTTTCTGGTGCATTTGCAATGGACAAATTTAAAAATATGGAAAAACCAACATTGGTTTCAGGAACAGATGGTGTTGGAACAAAATTGAAATTGGCATTTATTATGGACAAACACGATACCATCGGTATCGACTGTGTGGCAATGTGTGTAAATGATATTGCATGTGCAGGTGGAGAACCATTGTTCTTCCTTGACTATATTGCTTGTGGAAAGAATGAGCCAGAAAAGATTGCTACAATCGTAAGTGGTGTTGCAGATGGATGTATCCAATCAGGTGCAGCTTTGATTGGTGGCGAGACAGCAGAAATGCCAGGTTTCTATCCAGTAGATGAATATGACCTTGCTGGTTTTGCAGTGGGAGTTGTAGATGAAAAAGATTTGATTACAGGAAAAGATTTGAAGGCAGGAGATGTTCTTATTGGTATGGCATCTTCAGGTGTACATAGCAACGGATTCTCATTGGTTCGTAAAGTATTCTCTATGACAGAAGAATCCTTAAACAGAGAATATGAAGCTTTGGGATGCTCTTTGGGTGAAGCGTTACTTGCACCTACAAAGATTTATGTAAAAGCACTTAGAACTATCAAAGAAGCTGGTGTGACAATTAAAGCATGTAGCCATATTACAGGTGGTGGATTCTATGAAAACATTCCACGTATGTTAAAAGAAGGAACACATGCAGTTGTGAAGAAAGACAGTTATCCAGTACCACCAATTTTCCATATGCTTGCAGTGGATGGTGACATTGAAGAACAAATGATGTACAACACATTCAATATGGGACTTGGTATGGTTCTTGCAGTAGACGAAAAAGACGTTGAAGCAACTCTTGCAGCAATCAAAGAAGCAGGAGAAGACGGATACGTAGTTGGTCATATTGAAGCAGGTGACAAAGGAGTTACTTTATGCTAAGAGTTGTTGTATTGGTTTCCGGTGGCGGAACGAATTTACAGGCAATTATCGATGCAGTAGAGAACGGTACAATTACGAATACGGAGATTGTGGGCGTAATTAGTAATAATAAAAATGCATATGCGTTAGAAAGAGCAAAGGCAAAGGGGATCCCTGGCCTTTGTGTTTCTCCAAAGGATTTTTCTACAAGGGCAGAGTTCAACGATGCATTGCTTGCTGCAGTTGATGAAATGAAAGTGGATTTGGTTGTGCTTGCAGGTTTTTTGGTTGTAATTCCAGAAAAAATGATTGCAAGTTACCGAAATCGTATTATTAATATTCATCCGTCCTTGATTCCGTCATTTTGCGGAACTGGTTTTTACGGATTGAAAGTACACGAAGCTGCCTTGGAAAAAGGTGTAAAAGTAGTGGGAGCAACGGTGCATTTTGTAGATGAGGGGACCGATACAGGCGCTATTATTATGCAACAGCCAGTTGCGGTTGAAAAGGGAGACACTCCTGAAATTTTGCAACGGAGAGTGATGGAGCAGGCGGAATGGAAGATTTTGCCAAGAGCCATTGATTTGATTGCAAATGATAAATTAGAGATTATTGACGGAAACGTTTGGATAAAAACGGAGGACTAATATGAAAGTATTAATCGTTGGAAGTGGCGGAAGAGAACATGCCATTGCTTGGAAAGTTGCTCAAAGCCCAAAGGTTGACAAGATTTATTGCGCACCAGGGAATGCGGGAATTGAAGAATATGCAGAATGCGTTGCAATTGGTGCAATGGAATTTGACAAGCTTGTTGCATTTGCGAAAGAAAAAGAAATTGACCTTACTATTATTGGTATGGATGATCCATTAGTTGGCGGTGTTGTGGATGCATTTGAAGAAGCAGGACTTCGTGTATTTGGTCCACGCAAAAATGCTGCTATCTTAGAAGGATCAAAAGCATTTTCGAAGGATTTGATGAAAAAATACAATATCCCTACGGCTGCATATGAGAATTTTGACAATGCAGAGGAAGCGCTCGCATATTTAGAAACGGCAAAATTCCCAATTGTATTGAAAGCAGATGGTCTGGCGCTTGGAAAGGGTGTACTTATTTGCAACTCTTTGGAAGAGGCTCAAGAGGGCGTGAAATCCATTATGTTAGATAAACAATTTGGTACAGCGGGGAACCGTATGGTTATCGAAGAGTTTATGACAGGACGTGAAGTGTCTGTTCTTTCTTTTGTGGACGGGAATACGATTAAGACAATGACTTCTGCACAAGATCACAAACGTGCGAAGGATGGAGATCAAGGTCTTAACACTGGTGGTATGGGAACATTTAGCCCAAGCCCATTTTACACGAAAGAAGTGGATGAGTTCTGTAAGAAATACATCTATCAACCAACAGTTGATGCTATGAAGGCAGAAGGAAGAGAGTTTAAAGGAATTATTTTCTTTGGATTAATGCTTACTGCAGACGGTCCGCGTGTGTTGGAATACAATGCTCGTTTTGGTGACCCAGAGACACAAGTAGTTCTACCGCGTATGAAGAGTGATGTGGTTGAAGTGTTTGAAGCATGTATTGACGGTACATTAGACCAAGTGGAATTAGAATTTGAGGACAATGCGGCAGTATGTGTTGTGCTTGCATCTGATGGATATCCATTGAAATATGACAAAGGTTTCCCAATTGAGGGATTGGATGAATTCCACAAACATGAAGGGTACTACTGCTTCCATGCAGGTACAAAGTTTGCGGATGGTAAGATTGTAACCAACGGTGGACGTGTGTTAGGTGTGACAGCAAAAGGAAAAGATTTGAAAGAAGCGAGAGCAAATGCCTATGCAGCTACAGAGTGGGTGACTTTCGAGAATAAATATAAGAGAAACGATATCGGAAAAGCAATTGACGAAGCGTAGATAATGATAAAGGAACAGCAGAAGCTGTTCCTTTTATTGTTGAACCTTAATTTGTGAAGGCGGAATGCCAAAGTGTGATTTGAAACAACGGGTAAAATAGTTTGCATCCGTATAACCGCAATGCGCAGCAATCTCGCTAATATTATAGTGCCCTTTCTTCAAGAGTTTATATGCTTCTTCCATACGGCGAATCTTTAGGTAACTCATTGGGGTAAGCCCAGTTTCCTCTTTGAATTTTCGGCAAAAATGTGCGGCTGTGTATCCGAAATGCGCACAGAGAGAGGCGGTTGATAACTCCTCTTGAAAGTTTTTTTCTAGGTATTCAATTACTTCTCGCATCATATCATTTTTTTCATATTCGTCTTGTATTTCGATTAAATTATGTTTAAAAAGTAAGAATATGAAACGATAAATGATGGATAGAAGCTCTAAAGAATCCTGCTCAGGATGATTAATGATTTCATCAAAACATGCAATTGTGTCAGGGTGAGTAATGAGAGGATCAAGTTTTGCACGTCCGCTATAGATGGAAGGGAGATATTTTTGACATATTGTGCTGTCATTATAAAAAGAACGAACATCAAACATCAAAACATCATATTCCAATTGCTCATTTCCTGAAAATGCATGGTGTGGAGTTTTTGGCGGAAATAGTACGATTTCTCCAGGGGAGACTTTGAAACTATTTGCTCCATGTATCGCAAGCATTTCGCCACGGTGTATGCGCAAAAATTCCATACGGTCGTGCCAGTGAATGCGAAAACACTCCTGATTCGGAGCAACCGAATACGGCAAGATTTTGATTGCCGCAGCACTATATGTGATAGGGGTGAGTTCTTGGTTGTTTTTACTAAAATCAAACATAAGTCTCCTTAAATATCAAAAAAATGCTAATTTTCTAGTGAATTGTTCTATTTTTATTATATAAATTATGCTAACATAAAATTATGTTAAAATCAATATAGTATGCCTTTGAAGTATAAGTGGCATAGATGAGGAGAGACATATGAAGTGCGAATTAAAATTGCTTAGTAGTTTGGAAAAGGTTTTCTTTGAAAATTTCACAGACCTCCCAGAGTATACGGCAGGTTCTATGTTGAAGAATGAAATTTTTTCATTTCAATTAGCGACTTGGGGAGAAGGAGAGATTGTTACAAGACATAAATGCAAGATTCAAGTAGAATCTGAGTTGACACCTTATATTCAAATGAAGAAGATAGATTATGTGCCGTCGATGTTACCTTTAATCGAAGCAAAAGCATGCGATGATTACCTTGTGAGAAGACCAGGAGTTTTATTCCCAGATCCATTACATACAATCAAAAATGGAGAAATTGAGATCTTTTTGCATCAAGCAAGAGCTCTTTGGATAACAATCGAACCAAAGGGAGAGGTAGTAGGAACTTATCCGATTATATTCAAGATCTATAATCCAAAGGAAGAGTTAATTGGTGAAAAATGCTTCACTATTGACATTATTGATAAAGAACTTCCAGAATTGGATATTCACAACACCTGTTGGTTCCATGGGGATTGCTTGGCGGCTCTTCACAACGTTGAGATTCTCAGCGAAGAGTATTATGAAGTTGTGAAAAAATATTTAGCAACTTTCACAAAATTTGGTCACAATATGATTTTGACACCAATCTTTACGCCACCACTTGACACGGTTGTAGGAGGAGAAAGACCAACCAACCAGCTGATAGATGTAGTGGTTAATGAAGGGAAATATAGCTTTGGCTTTGATAAATTAAAATATTGGATTGATTTGTGTCACAGCTTTGGTATTAAATATTTTGAGATGGCACATTTCTTTACACAGTGGGGTGCTTATCATGCACCAAAGATTATGGCTACTGTAGATGGAGAATATAAGAAAATCTTTGGTTGGGAGACAGATGCTCTGTCAGATGAGTACAAAGAATTCTTACACACATTACTTCCAGAATTGATTGCTTTCTTGAAGGCAGAGGGCGTTATGGACGATTGTCTGTTCCACGTGTCTGATGAGCCGCGAGAAGTTCATGAAACTCAGTACCGCAATGTAAAAGATATTTTGCTAGAGCATTTAGATAGTTCACAACTTATAGATGCCCTTTCTGATTACAGCTTCTATGAGAAAGGAATCGTCACAAAACCAGTCGTTAGTACAAAGTACATTCAAGATTTTATTGCTCACGATATCAAAGGGCTTTGGGCGTATTACTGTACTTCAGAAGGAAAAGATGTGGCGAACCGATTTATGGCGATGCCATCTTATAGAAATCGTATCTTGGGTTACCAATTGTATAAATATGAAATCGCAGGATTCTTACAATGGGGCTACAATTTCTGGTTTAAAGAATTGTCGGTTGGAGTATTAAATCCTTACGAAGATACAACTGCTGGAGGCGCTTTCCAATCCGGAGATGCATTTGTGGTTTATCCATTAGATGAAGACGGGGAAGTTGTTTGCTCTACGCGTTTATATGTATTCCACGAGACAATGCAAGATTTGCGCGCATTGAAACTTTTAGAGGCATTGACGGATCGCCAAACAGTGATGGATATGTTAGGAGATATTGATTTGTTTGCTAATTATCCAAGAAACAATGAATATATTATCAAATTAAGAGAACAAGTTAACAGCAAGATTAAGGCATTGACATCTTTGAAATAAGAAAGGTAGGTAAATGTATGGAAAAACAAAAATTAGCAAAACAAATTTCGATTTTGGACAATTTCGATTTAAAAGGTCCAGTTGTTAGTATGGGAGAGTATGGAAGCGGTCACATCAATGCTACATATTTGGTAGAAGTGGATGAGAATGGTTCTTTGGAAAAATATATTTTCCAACAAGTAAATACAGATATCTTTATTGATATCGCAAGACTGATGGAGAATATACAAGGGGTTACTTCTTATTTAACAAAACAGATTGAAGCCAGAAATGGTGACCCAAAGAGAGAAACATTGCAAGTGATTCAAACAAAAGACGGACAGAATTTCTATAAAGATGTAGATGGTCTTTGCTATCGTGTGTATCGCTTTATCACAGATGCAACAAGTTATGATAAAGTAGAGAGCCCAAAAGATTTCTACGAAAGTGCTGTTTCTTTTGGTAATTTCCAATATCTGTTGGCAGATTATCCAGCGGAAACACTCTATGAGACAATTCCGAATTTTCACCACACAGCAAAACGTTTCGAGACATTTTGTCAAGCTGTAAAGGATGATGTATGTGGAAGAGCAGCAAGTGTGCAGGCAGAAATTGATTTTGTTATGGCTCGTGCAGAAGAGACTTCTGTCTTAACTAAGCTTTTGGAAAACAAAGAACTACCACTTCGTGTTACACACAATGACACGAAACTTAATAACATTATGATTGATAATGCAACAGGAAAAGGCATCTGTGTTATCGATTTGGATACAGTTATGCCAGGTTCAGCGTTGTATGATTTTGGTGATTCTATTCGTTTTGGCGCAAACACAGCAGTAGAAGACGAAACAGATTTATCAAAAGTTTCGCTTGATTTAGATCTTTATGAAATTTATGTAAAAGGTTACTTAGAGGGGTGTAAGGGAAGTTTAACAGATCTTGAAGTTTCTTTGTTGCCAATGGGAGCAAAGATGATGACTTTAGAATGTGGTATGAGATTTTTGACAGATTATTTACAAGGTGACCATTACTTCAGAATTCATCGTGAACATCACAATCTTGACCGTTGCAGAACTCAATTTGCATTGGTTGCAGATATGGAAAAGAAATGGGATGAAATGCAAGCAATCGTGAAAAAGTATTAGAATATTTTCGCTTAAAACGGGGATGCTCCAGTATAAAAAGGAGTGGAATCGTTGAGAAAATTAAGAAGGAAAAAAAGCTGGGTAATATGGGCGATTTCTTTGCTGATGTTCCCAGTCTTTTTGTGGATTTGTATATATGTATTGCAAAGTAGGTGGGCGCATCGAAAAGGTGAATTTGCACCCAAAACCGAAAAAGTAACATTGACCAAAGAAACACATTACAACACTTTTTTTCAGCAGACCGGCTTGGGTGCCGATGCGCTGGATACATTGTTGCAAGAAGGAGATTTTAGAAAACTTGAATCAGTACAAGATGCATTTCTTGGAGAGGACCAAGTGGAATGTGTGTCTGTTTTTGGATGGTTTACAAGAAGTGATCGAATTGATAGCAGTCAAAGCGCATCTCTTGTGGACTTGAGACCAGGAGATATTCTTCTAAGCTTTTCTACACACAGTTTAGGGTGGAGACATGGACATGCAGGACTTGTGATAGATGAAAAGCGAGTTTTGGAATGTACAAGCTGGGGTAAAGATTCACGTATTGTGAAAAGCAAACATTGGAGAAAATATTCCAACTATGCAGTGTTGCGAGTGAAAAATTCTACAGGCGACGAGCAGAAGAAAGTAGCTGAATTTGCAGAAAAGCATTTACAAGGAGTTCCATATCATTTATCAGCAGGATTTCTAGGGGCAAAGGCGCCAGAGACAACGAAGCCATACTTTGGGTTACAGTGTGCTTATCTTGTGTGGTATGCGTGGCAGGCATTTGGATATGATTTAGACTCTAATCGCGGAAGATTAGTAACTGTAAAAGATATTTGGGAATCAGATTTATTGGAGATTGTACAAGTATACGGATTTTCAAAATAAAATATTAAAAATGAAAGAGAAAGTTTAGGGAGGTACTACATGGAACTTTTAACAACGACTTTGGGACAAATGTTTGTCTTGTTTGCATTAATTTTTATTGGTTTCTTTTTGACAAAAATAAAGATTATGACAAGCGAGTCGGCAACTATTTTTTCGAGACTCGAAAATAACCTTTTACTTCCAGCATTGGTTATGAGTACTTTTGTTGAGAACTTTACAATTAAGACCATAGGAAGTGCATGGAAGATTCTTTTGATTAGCACGGGAATCGGAATTGTTATGATTCTTTTGGCGATTCTAGTTTCTAAATGCTGTTCGAAGGATAAGTTTATACAAAATATCTATACATATGGATTGTCTTTTTCAAACTTTGGATTTATGGGAAATGCGGTAGTAAAAGCGGTGTTCCCAGATATTTTTATGGAGTACCTTATTTTCACATTGCCTCTGTGGACGATTATATATTTGTGGGCGGTTCCTACTCTTCTGATTCCAACAGAAGGAGGAAAGCAGACCATTGGTGCGCGACTTAAATCTTTTGCAAATCCAATGTTTGGAGGAATGTTACTTGGTATGATTATCGGTCTTTGTAAGATTCCAATGCCAGCACCAGTGACAAACTTGTTGAAAGTAACAGGAGATTGTATGTCGCCAATCGCTATGATCTTGACAGGTATCACAGTAGCGCGTATGGATTTCAAGAAAATTATGTCTATGGTGAGTATTTATGTGGTTTCGCTTGTACGTTTGATTGTATTTCCATTAATATTTATTGGTGTATTCTTTGTGATGAAGAGTTATACTCCAATTGCAGTATCGGATACGGTTGTGGTATGTACTATAGCTTCTTTGGCAATGCCATTGGGACTTAGCCCAATCATTATCCCAAGCGCATATGGAAAAGACACTTCAGTGGCAGCAGGAGCAACGCTTGCTTCGCACGCGCTTTCGTGTATCACAATTCCAATTATGTTTTATTTATTGCAAATGATACTTTAGTTTTAAAGTGCATTCTGAAAAGGATGCACTTTTTTCTTTACATTCATAAGTGCTGTGTTATAATTCTTGTATAACAAATACACAAGAAAAGGTGAAGAATATGTTGATTAAAATCGACTTTAATAGTGATGAAGCAATCTATATGCAAGTGCGTAATCAGATTATTTATGGAGTTGCCACTTCACAGATAGGAGAAGGTGATTCGTTGCCATCTGTGCGACAACTTGCGGATACAATAGGTATTAATATGCATACTGTTAATAAGGCGTACGCGCTATTACGAGAAGAAGGAATCATACAATTGGATAGACGTCGAGGCGCAGTAATAGCTATTGATGTGAACAGACTTCAGGCGCTAGAAGATATGAAAAGCCAATTGAGAGTGGTGTTGGCAAAAGGAAAATGCAAAAATATTACGAAGGAAGAAGTCTATGAATTGATAGATGAGATATTCCAAGAGTATTGTTAAATAGGAGGTCGGCAAGATGCAGAAAGAATTTACGACACAAGCCGAAAATGTGTTGATAGTAGCCAGAAAAATGGCGAAAAAGTGGAACCATCCTTATGTGGGAACGGAGCACGTATTATTAGCACTTCGCAAAGAGTATACAGGTGTTGCAGGGCAGGTTTTGGCTATGCATCGCATTGAAGAAGAGGAAATTGAAAAGGTTATTGTGGAATTAGTTTCGCCCGTAGAAGGAATCAAGCGAGGGAAAATTCCATTTAGTCCGAGATTAGAGTTTTTATTAGATAATGCCTTGCTGGAGGCGGTACATCAGAATTCCGAACGCATAGGAACGGAGCATATGCTTCTTGCGATGATGAAAGATGGAGATAGTGTGGCAACTCGTATTTTAGCTACGCTAAATGCTGATTTGGTGAAAATACGAGGAGATATTTTTGATGCCGTAGGAATCGAAGATCGAGAGGAAGCAAGTGCTACTTCCAGTGGTATGATGGAACAGTTTGCTACGGATTTGACATTGAAAGCAGTGGAAGGAAAGTTAGATCCGGTCGTGGGAAGAAAAGAGGAAATTGAGCGATTGATGCAAGTGCTGAGTCGTCGTTCAAAAAATAATCCGTGTTTGATAGGGGAACCAGGAGTTGGAAAAACGGCGATCATCGAAGGACTTGCAATCCGCATTGCGGAAGGGCTTGTTCCAGATATTATGAAAGATAAAAGAATTTTTACCTTGGATTTATCCGCAATGGTTGCAGGGACAAAATATCGTGGAGAATTTGAAGAGCGAATGAAAAAACTTTTGCGTGAAGTGAAAGCAGATAAGAATATCGTGTTGTTTTTAGATGAGATTCATACCATGATAGGTGCGGGGGGCTCAGAGGGAGCATTGGATGCAGCAAACATTTTGAAACCAGCAATGTCGCGAGGGGAGATTCAACTTATTGGAGCAACTACTATCAGTGAGTACCGAAAACACATTGAAAAGGATGCGGCCTTAGAACGAAGATTTCAACCAATTGTGGTAGAAGAACCGAACAGGGAATTGTGCTTGCAGATATTAGAAGGACTCAAGGAACGCTATGAATTGCATCATCGTGTAAATATAACAGAAGAAGCGTTGAGGGCAGCAGTGGATTTGTCTCAGCGTTATGTTCAAGATAGATATCTGCCAGACAAGGCGATAGATGTGCTAGATGAAGCTTGTTCAAAAGTAAGCTTGCGAGGATATCAAGTTCCGGTACAACTAGATCAACTAGAAAAAACTTTAAAAGAAATGAGCGACCGTAAGGAAGAGGAAATAAAGGCGGGAAATTTTGCCGAAGCTTCGCTAATTCACCAAGAACAAGGGGAGATTGGAAAGAAGATTGAACGTATGAAAAAGCGTTTTCATGCAAAGAAAGGACAACAGGAATTGTTTGTAGAAGAGGAAGATGTCGCTGTGGTTATTTCTTCATGGACAAAAATTCCGGTGCAAAAGTTGACTGAATCAGAAAGTGGCCGTTTGAAAAGGCTAGAGGAAACAATTCACAAACGTGTGATTGGGCAGGAAGAAGCAGTGACAGCTGTGGCAAAGGCAGTAAAGCGTGGCCGCGTAGGAATTAAGAGTCCAAATCGACCTGTGGGGTCATTCTTGTTTTTGGGACCAACAGGTGTTGGAAAGACAGAGTTGTGCAAAGCACTGGCAGAGGCTATGTTTGGTAGTGAGAATTCATTAATTAGAGTAGATATGTCGGAATATATGGAAAGTCATTCCGTATCAAATATGATTGGTTCGCCTCCTGGTTATGTAGGATTTGATGAAGGGGGTCAGTTAAGTGAAAAGATTCGACGTAATCCATATTCAGTAGTGTTATTTGATGAAATTGAAAAGGCACATCCAGATGTGTTTAATATTTTATTGCAAGTGTTGGATGATGGACATATAACAGATTCGAAGGGAAGAAAAGTGAGCTTTAAGAATTCTGTAATTATTATGACATCTAATGCAGGGGCATCTCGTATTATTGACCCTAAGAATCTTGGTTTTGCACAGAAAAAGGATGCGGAAAAGGACTACGAACGTATGAAAGATGGCGTTATGGAAGAAGTAAAGAGACTATTTAAGCCAGAATTTATTAATCGAATTGACAAACTTATCGTTTTCCATCCGCTACAAAAAGAGGATATGAAGGAGATTATGACGCTGCTCAGTAAAGATTTGATTAGTCGTTGTAAGAGCCTTATGAATATTCAGTTAACAATTACCCCGGCGGTGAAGAATGCGATTGTTGATAAGTATACCAATGAAAAGATGGGAGCGAGACCATTGAAACGTGCAATTCAGAGTGAAATCGAAGATGCTTTGGCGGAAGAAATTCTTGCAAAACGTGTAAATGCAGGTGATGCAGTTGTGGTTCGTTACAAAGATAAAAAGGTTGTTTTTGAGACCAAAACTTTATAATTTATTGTAGAAAAGAGACAAGAAATAAGATATACTTATTGTATGGAGATAGGTTTTGTATAGACCATATCAACGGGGATAATAGAATACGGAGGATGAATCAATGGCGGAAGTGACACAGTTACTTTTCGAAGAAACAGACGGGAGTTTGAGTTTTGGAAATCATACTTTAGAGGAGAAGGCTAAAGTGGAAGATTTCAAATATAAGGGAGATTTGCTTAAGGTAAAGACCTATAAAACTATGACAAAACTTGAAAAAAATGGTCTGTTTGTGTATGAATCAGTTCCAGGAACAAGTGTTTCTCATTTCGCAGAGAATGCAGAAGGTGTTTCTTTTTCAGTTTTAGGTAATGAAGATGCACAGATTACTGTTGGACTTGAAGATGGACAGGAGTATAGCGTGTCTGTGAATGGACAGGATTATGGTGTAGTAAGAGCTAATTTAAGTGGAAAGTTAAATATTAGCGTTGAATTTAGTGGTGATACATTAAATCAGGTTGTTATAAAAAAATGCTAAAAGCAAAAAAGTAGTTGGTTGCTTTGACATAAGCTGATTGAATGAAGGAAAGACAATGGCAAAAAATAGCTATATGTATTTCTGTAGTGAATGTGGATATGAACCATCAAAGTGGATGGGACAATGTCCGGGATGTAAGGCATGGAATACCTTTATAGAGGAAAAAGTCTTATCATCCAATAAGGGAAAAAGTGTGAAAACGGGCTCTTCCCGCGATACGGGAAAGAGCCCGTATGCATTGTCTGAAATATCCCTTGAGGAAGAACAGCGGCTACAGACAGAAATAAAAGAACTGGACAGAGTGCTTGGCGGAGGAATCGTAAAAGG
>JAZOWZ010000033.1:0-5589 GCA_045659485.1 Faecalimonas sp.
TACTGTAAAAGGTATCGATAAAGAAAAAGTAGGCCAATACGCAGCAGAAATCAGAGATAAGAGAAGACCTGAACCATACAAAGGTAAAGGTATTAAATATGCTGATGAAGTTATTAGACGTAAAGTTGGTAAGACTGGTAAAAAATAATTAAGGAGAGTGTGAAGATGGTTAGTAAAAAATCAAGAAGCGAAGTTCGCGTAAACAAACACAAAAAAATTCGTAACCGTTTCAGCGGAACAGCTGAAAGACCACGTTTAGCTGTGTTTAGAAGCAATAATCATATGTATGCTCAAATTATTGACGATACAGTTGGAAAAACTCTAGTATCAGCATCTACTGTACAAAAAGACGTAAAAGCTGAATTGGAAAAAACTAACAACGTTGATGCAGCAGCATATTTGGGAACTGTAATTGCTAAAAAAGCAATTGAACAAGGAATTAACACTGTAGTATTTGACCGTGGAGGATTTATCTTCCAAGGAAAGATCAAAGCATTGGCAGACGCAGCTAGAGAAGCTGGATTAGAATTTTAATAGGGAGGAAGACACATGAGACAAAATCGTATTGATGCTAGTCAATTAGAACTAACAGAAAAAGTGGTATCAATTAAACGTGTAACCAAAGTTGTTAAAGGTGGTCGTAACTTCAGATTCACAGCTTTAGTAGTTGTAGGTGATGGAAAAGGCCATGTAGGTGCAGGTTTAGGAAAAGCAGCTGAAATTCCAGAAGCAATCCGCAAAGGAAAAGAAGATGCTATGAAGAAACTTATCACAGTTTCTATGGATGAAAATGAAAGTGTAACACATGATTTAATCGGAAAATTTGGAAGCGCTTCAGTATTACTTAAGAAAGCTCCAGAAGGTACCGGAGTTATCGCTGGTGGTCCAGCCCGTGCGGTAATCGAACTTGCAGGTATCAAAAATATCCGTACAAAATCATTGGGTTCAAACAACAAGCAAAACGTAGTACTTGCTACAATCAATGGACTCAGTCAAATCAAGACTCCAGAAGAAGTAGCTAAGCTCCGCGGAAAATCTGTGGAAGAAATCTTAGGCTAAGGAGGAACTCGAAATGGCAGAATTAAAAGTAACATTAGTAAAATCTACAATTGGTGCTGTACCAAAGCACAAAAAGACAGTTGAAGCATTGGGGCTTAAGAAATTAAACAAAACAGTTGTTTTGCCAGACAATGCAGCAACAAGAGGTATGGTACAACAAGTTAGACACTTAGTGAAAGTAGAAGAAGCATAATAGGAGGTGGCGAGAATGAACTTATCAAACTTAAGACCTGCTGAAGGTTCAAAACAAAGTGATAATTTCAGAAGAGGCCGTGGACACGGTTCTGGAAATGGTAAGACTGCTGGTAAGGGACATAAAGGTCAAAAAGCTCGTTCAGGAGCTCCAAGACCAGGTTTCGAAGGTGGACAAATGCCATTATATAGAAGAATACCAAAAAGAGGTTTCACAAATAGAAATACAAAAGAAATCGTTGCTATCAACTTGAGTGCTTTAGAAGTATTTGAAAACGATGCAGTTGTATCAGTTGAAACTCTTATCGAAGCTGGTATCGTTAAAAATCCAAGAGACGGAGTTAAAGTTCTTGGAAATGGTGAATTAACAAAGAAACTCACAGTACAAGCTAATGCATTCAGTGCTAGCGCAGTGGCTAAAATTGAAGCAAATGGTGGAAAAGCCGAGGTGATCTAATGTTTAAGACATTCCGTAACGCATTTCAAATTGCGGATATTCGTAAAAGAATTGCTTATACATTTATGATGTTGGTAGTAGTAAGACTTGGGTCTTTACTACCAGCACCGGGCGTAGATTCAGCAGTTGTGAAAGACCTTTTCAATAATATGAATTCGGCATTTAATATTTTAAATGCATTCACAGGTGGTTCTTTCCAACAGATGTCAATTTTTGCATTAAGCATTAGCCCGTACATTACATCTTCAATCATCGTGCAACTTCTTACAATTGCGATTCCAAAATTGGAAGAGATGCAAAAAGATGGTGAAGAAGGTAAGAAGAAAATGGCTGCAATTACACGTTACACAACTGTAGCGCTTGCAGTAATTCAATCAGTTGCAATGGGAATTGGATTTGGTAACCAAGGTTTGTTTGGTGGCGAGAAAGCAACATTTGTACAAGTTGCAATGTTTGCACTTACATTGACAGCAGGTTCTTCATTCCTTATGTGGGCTGGAGAAAGAATTACAGAAAAAGGAATTGGAAATGGTATTTCTATGATTCTTTTATTCAACATTCTTTCAAGCTTACCTCAAGATTTACTTAGCTTGTATGCAAACTTTATTGATCCAAAGATTGCAGACAAGAAGTATTTAATTGCAGCTTTAATAGCAATTCTAGTATTAGTGATTATTTTAGTTGTAGTTGTATTTGTAATTTTCTTACAAGGTGGACAAAGAAAAATTGCAGTTCAATACTCACAAAAGATTCAAGGAAGAAAGACGGTTGGTGGACAATCATCACACATTCCTTTGAAAGTGAATACTGCGGGTGTTATCCCTGTAATTTTCGCATCTTCATTGATGCAATTCCCACTTTTGATTGCATCTTTCTTAGGAAAGAGCTCAGGAGAAGGTTTTTGGTATGAAATATTGTATGCTTTGGATTCCAATAGATGGTTTAACCAAGGTGCAAACTTCAAGTATACTTGGGGCTTGGTAGTATACATTGTGTTGACAATTGCATTTGCATATTTCTAAACATCAATTACATTCAATCCATTGGAAATTGCAAATAACATGAAGAAGAGCGGTGGTTTTGTACCAGGTATTCGTCCTGGAAAACCAACTGCAGATTACTTAACAAAAATCTTGAACTATATCATTTTTGTAGGAGCTGTAGGACTTATTATTGTACAAGTTATTCCATTCTTCTTTAATGGATGGTTTGGAGCAGCTGTTTCGTTTGGTGGTACATCACTTATCATTATCGTAGGTGTTGTATTGGAAACTATCGAGCAAGTGGAATCGAAAATGATTGTTCGTAATTACAAAGGATTTTTAAATAGTGGAAAATAAATAAGAAGCATTTTAGCCCGTTAGAATTAACGGGTTAAAATGTTATGTGGAGGAATTTTGTATGCGTGTGATAATGTTAGGAGCACCAGGGGCAGGAAAAGGTACACAAGCAATTAAAATAGCTGAAAAGTATTCAATACCACATATCTCAACAGGAGATATTTTCAGAGCAAATATTAAAAATAACACAGAACTTGGACAGCAAGCAAAGAAATATATGGATCAAGGTCTTTTGGTTCCGGATGAATTGGTTGTTGATCTTGTAGTAGACCGTGTGCAAAAAGATGATTGTGAAAAAGGATATGTTTTAGATGGATTTCCAAGAACAATTCCACAAGCCGAAGCATTGGATAAAGCATTGGCGAATATGGAACAAGCAATCGATTATGCAATTAATGTAGAAGTTCCAGATGAAAACATTGTAAATCGTATGTCGGGACGTAGAGCATGTGTTGCATGTGGGGCGACTTATCACATCGTGTATGCACCGACGAAAGAAGAAAATGTTTGTGATCATTGCCAAGGTGAATTGATTCTTCGCGAAGATGACAAACCAGAAACCGTTCAAAAAAGATTGAATGTATATCATGAACAAACACAGCCATTGATTGACTACTATACAAAGAAGGGAAACTTAAAAGAAGTAGATGGAACAATGGATATTGAAGAAGTGTTTGGAAGCATAGTTCAAATTTTGGGAGAATAATCTTATGGCAATTAGCATTAAGTCTGCAAGAGAAATTGAACTAATGACAGAGGCTGGAAGAATTCTGGCTATTGTGCATGAAGAAATGAAAAAAGCCTTGCGACCTGGAATGACAACAAAGGACATCGATCGCTTGGGTGAAGAAGTGATTCGCTCATATGGATGTACACCTTCGTTTTTAAATTATCACGGGTATCCAGCATCTATTTGCGTATCGGTAAATAATGAGGTGGTACACGGAATTCCAACAGATAAGCGCGTTTTAAGGGACGGAGATATCGTGAGTTTGGATGCAGGACTTATTTATAAAGGATATCATTCAGATGCAGCAAGGACTTATGCCGTAGGAGAAGTAAGTCAGCAAGCAAAAGATTTGATGAAAGTGACAGAAGAATGCTTTTTTGAAGGGATTAAATATGCCAAGGAAGGCAATTATCTGTTCGATATTTCGGCCGCAATTGGTAGATATGCCGAGAAATATGGCTATGGTGTTGTAAGAGATTTGTGTGGTCATGGAATTGGCATGCAACTTCACGAGGCACCAGAAATTCCAAACTATGAAATGAGCAGAAGAGGACCAAAACTTCGAAAAGGAATGACCCTTGCCATTGAGCCTATGATTAACATAGGAACATGGGAAGTGGAATGGTTGGATGACGACTGGACAGTGGTAACAAGAGATGGTTCGTTGTCAGCGCATTATGAAAACACCGTGCTGATAACCGATGATGAACCGATACTTTTGACCTTATCTAAATAAGAAGAGGTACCGTATGCGAGTAAATGAAATTAGCAGAGGAATGCTTGCAAGATCAAAAGCAGGTCATGATAAAGATTGTCTTTATGTGATATGCGATGTCGATGAAACATATGTATATTTAGTGGATGGAAAAAACAGAACGTTGGAACATCCAAAGAAGAAAAAAATCAAGCATGTACAGATTATTTGCAAGCAAGAAAGTATGGATGGGATAGATGATTTAATCATCAAACGAAGACTCAAATTATTTGATAAGGAAACAGGGAGGATTTAAAAATGTCAAAAGCTGACGTAATTGAAATTGAAGGAACAGTAGTGGAAAAATTACCAAACGCAATGTTCAAAGTGGAATTGGAAAATGGCCATCAGGTATTGGCTCATATCAGTGGGAAATTGCGTACAAACTTTATCAAGATTTTACCGGGAGATAAAGTAACATTAGAACTTTCTCCATACGATCTTTCAAAAGGAAGAATTACTTGGAGAGATAAATAAAAAAATAAAAAATATATATTGACTTTAGGAACGTGCGGATGTATACTATATAAGCACGTTTCTGTGTATTTTTGTGTGTAAAAATATATGAGTTGCGATTTTTTAAGCAGAAATTGTGCAAGGAAACTTAAGTAAAGCAATGGATGAAAGGAGGATTTGCCGTGAAGGTTAGATCATCAGTAAAACCAATTTGCGAAAAGTGCAAAATTATTAAAAGAAAAGGAAGCATCAGAGTAATCTGTGAAAATCCGAAACACAAACAAAGACAAGGATAATTATCGTTGTCAAATTCGTGCGTCAAAGCACACATTATTTAGGCGGCTGTAGTACAGTAAATGTACTATTAATATACAGAGAAACTATCCTCGATGTATATTGCTTATAATACTCGGTGTCATTTCCGAGAAAGGCTGTAGTATCTAGCAGCTGGGTGTGAGAAGCACCCCAATTTGAGACAATATTAACCCAAAAAAGAAAAAATGGAGGAAGAACACATGGCTCGTATTTCAGGTGTAGATTTACCAAGAGACAAACGTGTCGAAATCGGTTTGACTTACATCTACGGTATCGGTAGAGTAAG
>JAZOWZ010000034.1:0-77527 GCA_045659485.1 Faecalimonas sp.
GGCAGAGTAGCCAAGCCGGGACGGGATAAACGCTGAAGGCATCTAAGCGTGAAGCCCCCCTCAAGATGAGATATCCCAACGTAAGTTGTAAGACCCCTTGAAGACGACGAGGTAGATAGGACAGAGGTGGAAGTGTAGTAATACATGTAGCTGACTGTTACTAATCGGTCGAGGGCATAACCAAGTAAGGTGATAGGAACAAAAGGAAAGATGAAATGATAGAGAGTATTTGTGTGTAGTTTTTAAGGTACAAACCTTAATAATCCTCCTTAGCTCAGTCGGTAGAGCACTCGGCTGTTAACCGAGTTGTCGTTGGTTCGAGTCCAACAGGGGGAGTTTTTCACGAAGTGAAATAAATATCTGGCTCCTTGGTCAAGCGGTTAAGACATCGCCCTTTCACGGCGGTAACACGGGTTCGATTCCCGTAGGAGTCATTTGAGTGAATACTCGTCAATTAAATATGGCGCCATGGCCAAGTGGTAAGGCAAAGGTCTGCAACACCTCTATCACCAGTTCAAATCTGGTTGGCGCCTCTGAACTAAATGTCCTAGAGTCCTTGTAAAATCAAGGAGTTTGGGACATTTTTTTGTCGATTTTTGGAGGGGGCTGTATTGACAAAAGGAAAATGCGGGAATATAATTATTGAATGAAGCAAAGGGGGTTAATGAGCCATGAAAAAACTTAGTATTTTAGTTATGTTAATCGTTTGTGTTACAGTTGGTGGTGTATATGCTACTTGGAATTATGCACAAGGAAAAGCAACTGATCAAACAAAGTATTTGGATGATTCAACAGTGATTACTGATAAGGTTGTATCCACTGCAAAGGGAACAATATCTGTTGATACATCAGGTTTGACAGTGAAAATTGATGACACGAACAATGATTACACAGGTGAACTTTTAATTGAGGGTAAGATAGTAGTTACATTTAAAGCGAATGCAGGTGTAAGTGCTGATGTTTCAAACAATGGTATTAAAATGCAGTATGCACTTTCTACCACTGATAATTTCCAGTATGTTGGTAATGACATCTTTAATGTAGACTCAACGGTACAGAAGTTGGATGCTGCAACGAAGAGTTTTGAAATTGATGCGGCAACTTTGGAGCAGTTGATTAAGTTAAATACGTTGACACTTGCTACTGCAGAAGAATATGATGCGTTTAAAACTGCACTTCACAGCGGTGCTATCAGCATTACCGTTTCTGAGGTCACTGAGTAATTACATAAACGAAATATATATTAGAGATTATCCCATGTAGTGCATGGGATAATCTTTTTGGGAGCAAAAAATGTCAGGATATGATTTATATATTCTATTTTTGTGCCTTATTGTATTCACATTATTAACAGCACTGTTTTCAGTTATGCTTTATTATATTGTGAAGATGACTTTGAAGGCAATCAGGCATGGATTGGAAGACGAACGGATTACAATTGAATATAAGCAGAGGAAATCTCCGAATCCTTACTTGAACATTGCTGGCAAGATTCTTACTACACTTTTTCTTGCATTTGTTTTGGCAGTGTTTGGAGTTTCGATTTATATACAACTTTCTGGTGACAAGGTCAAAGGGGATTTACCAATACCTAAAATTGTGCTTTCTGCATCTATGTCTTTCCGACATGAGGAGAATGGATATCTTACGGAACATAACCTGAATGACCAGTTTGATACTTTTGACTTGATTTTTGCTGAAAAGCTTCCTGGTGAATTCGACCTTGAACTCTATGATATCGTAATCTATGAATATCATGGGGAACAAATTATCCACCGTATAGTTGGTATTGAAGAACCTAACGAGCAACACCCAGGGCAGCGCCATTTTTTACTTCGAGGAGATGCTACAAAATACTCGGATGATTATCCTGTTTTGTATAAACAGATGAAGGGGATATATCGAGGCAGACATATCAAATTTATCGGCAGTTTCTTTGCGTTTATGCAATCTCCTGCTGGGTATTTGTGTATGTTTCTTGCTATATTTGCGGTTTTTGCGACACCTATCGCAGAAAAGAAAATTTGGCAAGCGAAGGTTGAGAGATTAAAACAAATAGGTGTGATTGACACTGACGAAGAAAGCAAGAAATTAATGAACAAAACCGTGAAATCGGTGGAGGTATAGCGAGATGAAACGTAGCTATTTAAACATTCTCGTTGTCAGTATATTTATGCTTTTTTGCATTACAGTATCGGGTGTTTTTGCCGTTTGGACTTATTTTCAACCATCGGATCCACAGACGAATGATATATCCGTTTCCACTACAAACTTTAGATATGGAACACTTTATATCACAAATGTTTCCGGAGGAAGCGGCACCTATGATAAAGCAACCTTTACAAAAAAGGGAGATGTAAATATCAGTGCGGATGCCGTTCTTAATTCTGACGCTGCGTCTTCAGTTACAGTTGGGGTGACATTTTATAATAGTACAGATGTGAGCTATTACTATAATCAGACGGATACCATATCGTCGAGTAATAACAACATAGGGTATACTATTACTGGAATAGAGAAAAAGGATGAAGTTAGACCAAAGACATTTAAAACAATTTATGTCACTTTTTCTTATAGTAGTAGCGATAGAAGGGACAGTGCGATACTGTCTGAATTGCATTTTAACTTTGTGGTTGATCCAGATTCCATAGGAAGTATCGTGGCAATGACAGCTGTAGACAGGTTCAGGGATATCTTAAATAATAAGGTCTTTGAAAATTCTTATCAGACTCTGGAAGATGCGATGAATAATAGATCTGGCATTAATAAAGCTTCGGCTGTCACCTATATTGGAAATGTGTCTGGTTCTTCCAGCGCAGATTCACAGGTAATAGAAGAGTTGTTTGGTGCTGAATTTATGTCGATGGATCTTGATGGAGATGGTCAGGCAGAACCGATTACAATCATGATTAAAAGGGAAAATATTGACAACGATACCACAACAGGAGATTCCTATACCTACAGAACAACTTGGGGTCGTGAGACTACAGTAGATGGTGCTGATATGACACTGTATATTACGTCGGAAAATCTTGATAATGTATCTAGTGGAAGAAGTGTGGTTGTGTATGCGGCATCCTTTACCAAGCTCGCAGGAGCTGATGAATGGACGGAGCTGATCACTCTTACAAAAGGTGCAGCAAATGCCAATAACTATAGTGGATATGGCAGTGCAAATTCTTTCAATACAGATACGTGGAAATCTGATGATGGAAAAACGATAGAGGAACTTATTCAATAGGTAAGTTAAGGTTTGTGCAACTTGTTGAGAATCCTGAACACAAAAAGTGTTCGGGATTCTTTATGTTTTGCCAACGTTTTCAAGGGGCTATTTAGGGGCGTATTTCTTGACATATTCGACAAATTTCAATATAATTTTACATAGTGTATAAATTAAAATGGGCGAATAATATCGAAGATTGACGAATCGCCAAAGAGGGATAGAGATGGAAAAGTATGTGATATTATCAGATGTAACTTGCGACTTAACGGAAGAGATGCGAAAGTATTTTGGCGTTGAAGATTATATTCCAGGACACATCAACTTGGGAAATGGTAGAGAGGAAGTTACGAAGTTAGAATGGAATTTTATGACATCGAAAGAGTTTTATAAAGCCATTTCAGATAAAAATTCGAAGATTTCTACGGCTCCGCCAAATTTGGAAGAATATTATGCAAAATTCGAAGAATATATTCAAAAGGGATATGCTGTATTAAGTATGTCTATTTCAGGTAAAATTAGTGCTACATATGATTTTGCAACTACGGCAGCAAAGAGAATTAAAGAAAATTACCCAGATGCCAAGATATATTGCTTGGATTCTGCTAGATTATCGGGTGCTTTTGGATTGCTTACCTGTTATGCTCATCAACTTCAAAAACAAGGCAAAACATTTGAAGAAGTAATTGAATGGTTAGAGGCAAATAAGACAAGAGTGCATCAGATGGGACCAATCGATGATTTGATCGTTGTTGCGAAAAGAGGTCGTGTGACTATGGGCGCAGCAATTATGGGAACCATTGTGGGGATCAAACCATTGGGCGATTTTAATGATTCGGGTTATACAACTGTTCTTACGAAAGTGAAAGGAATTAATAAAGCATTTGCAACGACCTTAGAGTATGTGAGAGAGACAGCTGTTGATATTGAAGATCAATATGTATTTGTTATGCATACAGACCGTGAACGCTATGCAGAGGATTTAAAGGAGCGAATTGAAAAAGAACTTCATCCAAAGAAGGTGTTCGTAGGAGAAGTATTTGCGGCAAGTGGAACCAATATCGGCCCAGGAATGATAAGTGTATATTATATGGGAGACCATATTTCAAAGGATTTAGAAAAAGAAAAAGCGGCTATGGATAAAGTGATTGCAGCAAAGTAATGATAAAGTGGGATAGAGAGTATGTTTGAACAACTTGATGGGAAATTATACAAGCAATTAATTAGTTATGGAATTCGTAATTTGAAGATCCATGAAGAGATTGTGAATGATTTAAATGTGTTTCCTGTTCCGGATGGAGATACAGGGACCAATATGACGATGACCCTGACCAATGGATTCAATGCGATACGAGATGCAGAAGGTGAACTTTCTGAGTTGGCTGCCAGATTTGCGTATGAAGTAGCATTTGGAGCTAGAGGGAATTCGGGAGTTATCAGTTCACAGTTTTTCAAAGGATTTTCAGAGACATTTACAAATACAAGAGTGGCAGATGTGGAAATGTTTATCAGTGCCTTGAATCGAGGGGTGGCTGAGGCATACAAATCAGTGGCAAGGCCAACCGAAGGCACGATTTTAACAGTAGTGCGAGAGGCGACGGAGCATGTCAATGCGCTGCATCAAAAAGAAAATTTGTCCTCTGTATTAGCGGTGATTGACGCGTTTTTAGATCGGGCGCGGGTGAGTCTCGAGAATACTCCGGAATTACTTCCGGTGTTAAAGAATGCAGGGGTTGTTGATAGCGGTGGTGCTGGAATCATATATTTTTTTAAAGGAATGAAAAAATATATGATGAACGAGAACCTAGAAGAGATGGAAGATGTTAATGCTGATACAAAAAAAGACATTGATTATTCCGTATTCCATAGAAATTTTAAATTTGAATATGGATATTGCACAGAATTACTGATTCAGTTGCTGGAAGGGAAATGCGAGTTTGATTATGAACAATTCAAACAAGATATTGAAGAATTGGGAGATTCTGTTGCAACAGTATTTGCAGATGATAAGGTGAAGGTTCATGTACATACAGAACACCCGGACAAAGTGCTCAAATATTGTCGTCAGTTCGGAGAATTTTTGGCTTTGAAAATAGAAAATATGTCCGTGCAACATATGGAAACAAAAAAAGAGAATGCGGAAGCGGAAGCGCAAGAACATCGTTTCTTCGCAGTGGTTGCTACTGCCTCAGACAGTTTGCTAGAGCAGAACTTTAAAGAAATGGGAGTTACAATTACAATACTAGGAGGTCAGTCATGCAACCCATCGGTGCAGGAGTTTGTTTCAGCATTTGAAAGAGCAAACGCAGACCACATTATTGTGTTCCCAAATAATAAAAATGTAATTTTGACGGCCAACCAAGCGAAAAAATTATATGACAAATCCAACATTATTGTGATCAACAGCAAGTCTATGGCAGAGTGTTATTCGGCGCTTGGACTTATTGATTTTAATAGCAAGGATGTAGAAAGTGTTGTTGAGACCATTGAGGAGTCTATTCGTAACATTGATATTGTCTCTGTGACGAAGGCAGTTCGGAATGCAAAGTATGATAACTTAAAAATTACGGTGGAAGATTTCGTTGCGATTGATGATAGCGAAATTTTGGGACTTGGAAAAAGTGTTACAGAAGTGGTATTCCCGATTATCGATGACTGCTTAACCAAACAAAGTAAAGATGTCGTGACGTTGTTTGCGGGAAAAGGCATGAGCGATGATGAGATAGAACAATTAACAAGTTATATTAATGACAAGTATTTATATACGGATTGCGGAGTCGTAAAAACCGACAATGAAATCTATTATTTAACCATGGCGTTTGAATAGAAGGGAAGAGAGATTATGAAAAAACTAGAGAAAAGATGGCAGGTATACTTATATGGTTGTACGGGGTTAGGAATCAATATGCTCAATTTAATTGTTGGTTCTTATCTTTGTAGTGCACTTTTGGTAGGTGGATTTGATTTGCATGCTGAAGAATGGACTTATCTTAACAAGGATATCGTTATTGCAGGACTTTGGAGCGTGTTTATATTAATTGCAAAAGTTTTGGATGGTGTGATTGATATTCCAGTATCCTCTGCATTAGACAAAATTCGCAGTAAATGGGGAAGAAGACGACCAGGAATCTTAATCGGATTTGTGCCAATGATGATTGCGTACGTATTGTTCTTGGTTCCTTTGCAAAAAGAAGCTACTGTATTAAATACTATTTGGTTCGCGGCTTTGCTTTGCATCTATTACATTACATATACAACAACAATGCTTACATTCTATGCAACATTTTCTGAAATCGTTGATAATGAACGTGATAGAATTATTATTTCGAATGTAAAATCTATATGTGACGTTGTATATTTTGTGTTAGGATATGCGTTAATTCCAGCATTTGTAAGTATGGGAATGAATATTCGTATGATTGCCCTAATTTTTATTCCGCTTGCGTTGACAGTGTTGATTCCACTTTTCTTAATCAAAGAAGAATCAACAAAGAATGCTACATTTGAGGTTCAAGGGAAAAAATATAATTTTATTGAAATCTTTGTGATTGCAGCAAAAAATTCTGCATTTATTAAATGGATGTTTGTGTATGCAATGATGAATGTTGGTTTGCAGTTATTCTTAAGTGGTATCAATGAGTTCTTTTCAACAACAGGGCTGAATATGACATTTATTATGGCGGCTGTTTTTGTGCCGGTCCCATTGACATTGCTTATTTATAATAAAATGACCAAAAAGAAAGGTATTGTATTCGCATTGCAAGTATGTCTAGTAGTCTTTGCTGTTGGTATGAGTGCGATGATCTTTTGTGATGGGTTACCGACACATACAGCCAAATTTGTTTATGCAATTTTCTGTGCTTTGATTACATCATTTTCTATTGGTTCATTCTTCTCTGTTACATATTCAATTCCGTCGCAACTTGCACAGGAAGAGGAACAGAAGACTGGCATACCTGTAGCTACGATGTATTTCGCAATTCAGGGATTATTTGGAGCCGTTGCAGCGGGATTAGCACAAGGACCAATTCTTGTGGCATTAAAACAAAATGGATGGGTAAAACATCTCACTTTAGTAGTAGGAGCATTTTGCCTTATCGCTTTTGTAATGGCACTTTTCTTACCAAATCATGTAAAAGAACAAGGAAAACAAAATGAAAAATTATAATAAAATTGTACGAGAAAATTGTAAGAGATTACAAGAAAGTAATAAAACATTAGAGGATATGTACAATATTATGTTCCGCTTCTCGGACCATATTATGGCGGAAAAATCCTCATTAACAGGAGAAGATGAGTTTACCTGTGAAGAAATTCAAAGTAGCGTGGATAAAATCGCTGCAGCGATTCACGCGAAGGTAAAAACTACAAATAAGTACATTGGTCTCTGCGGAGAGAATAGTGTAGAGTGGATTATTTTGTTCTGGGCTATTTTGAAAAGTGGAAATCATCCGTATTTAATGAATTTGCGTCAACCAGATTCTTTCACGTCACATGTATTGGAGACGTTGGGGGCAGACACCGTCATTTGCATACATATGCAGAAAGATTTTGATTGCACTTGTTTGCAATACGAGGACTTGGAGTTTTTGGGGGAAGAAGTCGTGCTTCCAGAAGAAATTCCTTTTGGAAACGAACTTGCAATTACAACGAGCGGAACGTCTTTGAAGGAAAAAATCTGCGTCTATACTGGTGAAAATTTTGCAAATCAAGTATTGAATACAAAAGAAATCGTAGAGAAACAACCAGAGATTATTGGCCAATACAAAGGGAAAATCAAGCAACTTATGTTCTTGCCACTTTATCATATTTTCGGATTGGCTGCAGTATATTTTTGGTTTGGTTTTGTGGGCGGAACGATGGTGTTTATCTCGGATTATACGCCGAGAGTTATTTTATCCACGATTAAGCAACACGAGGTAACACATATATTTGCCGTGCCTCTTTTGTGGCATGCAATTGAAAAGAATATTTTGAGAGAAATTGCGGCTCGTGATGAAAAGACACAGAACAAGTTCCATAAAGCACTTGAAATTAGTAAGAAGATGCAGTCTGTTTGCCCGAAACTAGGAAGGAAAGTGGCACAGATGATGCTCAAAGAAGTGCGTATGAATTTGTTTGGAGATAGCGTAAAATTCTGTATCTCAGGAGGAAGTTATATCCAAGGTTCAACTTTAGAGTTAATCAATGCTTTGGGATATCCATTGAATAATGGATTTGGTATGAGTGAAATCGGAATTGTGTCTGTGGAACTAGGAAAGAACATCAAAGACCGAGTGAAGGCATCAATTGGAAAACCTTTCAAATCTATTGAATTCAAGGTGGAAGAGAATGGAACATTGCTTGTAAAGAGTGGATGTTCTTGTGACCATATGATTGTAGATGGTGAGAACGTTCCTATGGATGGATGGTTTGAGACGGGCGATATTGTGAGCAGAGCAGAAGATGGAAGATTCTTTATCAAAGGACGTTTGTCAGATGTTGTGTTGGGAGCAGATGGAGAGAACCTTAATCCAGATTTTGCGGAGAAGGCATTTTCATTATCTTTTGCAAAGAATTTCTGTGTAACAGGAAATGAGCAAAAGGACCGTTTGATTTTGATTGTACAAATTGCGAAAGGACTTGTTAGTCTGCAGAAGAAACGATTGTTAGAAGAAATTGAGGAGTGTAATCAAACACTTCCGCTTTCTTATCAGATTAAGGAAGTATTTTTCACTTACGACCCGATTCAAACAGAAAAAGCAATTAAGGTTAGTCGTGCTTATGTTGCAAAGCAAATTGAAGCTGGTGAGATTAAATTATTCAAGGACCTTGAGATTCATACAGAATCAAAAGACTCCGATGATTCGGAAATCAAGGCAGCAATTCGTCAGATATTTGCAGATGTTATTATGATTCCAGTAGCAGATATCCACGACGACGATCATTTTATGTTTGATTTAGGTGGAACAAGTTTGGATTATTTTTCTGCATTGAGTGAAATTAATGAGAAGTTTAATATGAGTATTATGTTTGAAGATGACCAGTTTACGTATTGTGTCAATGACTTTGAACGTCTTGTAAGGGAACATTTGGAAAAATGATATATGAATTTGGAAGATGGCTGGCCATGATTACAGGATGGCCAGCTTATGCAATATTATTTAAGAAAAAAGTTTATTATGAGGATAAGAAAGAGCAAAGCCGATGGGTAAAAGGCGGAGCTCTTATTATTACGAATCATTATCACGCACTTGATTATATGGTAAATATGTTGTTGTTCCCATTCCGAAAAGTGTATGTTGTGGTTGCTGAGATGATATATCATCGCAGTAAGTTTTATCATTTTGGAATGAAGTTTTTTGGGGGCATCCGTTCAGACCGAGATATTAAGAGTATGCGATTTATGGATGAGAGCATCAAGGTGCTTCGAAGAGGGAAACTAGTGCAGATTTTTCCAGAAGCAAGGACAAATGACGGAGGGGAACTGCAGTTTTTTAAGCCGAGCTATATTTTAATCGCTTTGCGCGCGGGAGTACCGATAATACCTGTTGTTACCGATGGTAATTATGGAATTAAAAAAAGAGTACATGTGCTAATCGGTAAGAAAATCTATCTGTCAAATTACTGCCATTCGGAGAACCCAACCAAGGAAGAAATTGACCAATTAAACCATATGGTTTTTGAGAAAACGAAGGAGCTTATTGCTCTGTTGGAGGAAAAGAAATGCCAATCATTGCGTTGATTATAGGAATCCTTTTTTTACTATGGCTCATTTGTATGTTTATTGTTGCGTATATTCTTTTTTCAATGCATTTGAAAAGACGTAAGCCAGAGACTTGGGCGAGGGTGGACTATGGAGAGACACCACTCCAAGATGAGATGTATAAAAGAGGTAAAGTGTGGAGTCAGGAATCTGCTCCATATATGAAGGAAGTCCAGATAGAGAATGACGGATTAAAGCTATTTGGGGAATTTTATGATTTTGGCTATGATAAGGTGGCACTTATTGTTCCAGGGAGATCAGATTCTCTTACATATTCTTATTATTTTGCTAAGCCATATGTGGAAAGTGGGTACAACATTTTAGTGATAGATATGAGAGCTCATGGCTTAAGTGAAGGGAAATATAATACGATTGGTTGCAAAGAATATCGAGACATTTTGAAATGGGTAGAGTTTATCCATGAAGAATATCATATGCAAAAGGTCGTTATTCATGCCCTTTGTGTGGGGGCACAGTCCGTGATTCGCGCTATTACCAATGAAGTATGTCCGAAATATGTAGAAGCATTTGTTGTGGAAGGGATGTATACAACCTTTTATGAAACCTTTAAAACCCATGCCATTCATTTGGGATATCCATGTTTTCCGGCAGTACAACTTATTGATGTTTGGACAAGAATTTTCATTGGGCAAACCATTTTTTATGGTCCAATTAACGAGATTCAAAAGATGACCATACCGTTTTTAATGTTGCATGGTAAACAAGATGTGTTTTCGTTACCGGCAAAAGCAGAAGTTTTATATGAAAAGTGTGGAAGCGCCGTAAAAGAACTGGCATGGTTTGAAGAAGGTGCGCATTCACAACTTCGAATTAGCAATGAGATAGCCTACGATGAGGCAATTTGTTCGTTTTTAAGGAAGGTACTAAGTGGAGAAACAAAAGAAAGTCAAGAAAAATAATTTTATATTTGATTTTGCAAAATGGACAGCAGCGATTCCGATGATAATGTTTTTTAGACCAAAGAAACATTATCCACAGGGGAAACCAAAGGTCAAGGGGAAATTAATCGTTTCTTCGAATCATGTGGGTCCATTAGATTGCGTTAAAATTGCCTTTGTATTTCCGTGGAGAAGGCTGTGGACGTTAACACGTAAGGAAGCTTTTGAAACGCCACTTGCAAATTGGGTATTCCGTTCGATTAATTGTTTGCCTGTAGATCGAGAGAATCTTTCGATGGATACTTATCACGATATTTTAGACCTCTTAAAACGAGATAAATTGGTTTTGTTTTTTTCAGAGGGTCGTGTAAATTTTCATAGCAATGATGTTATGGAATATAAGATGGGTACAGTATTTTTTGCGGCGATGTCGCAAGCGCCAATTGTACCGATTTATATTGTTCGCCAAGAGAATTTGTGGAAGAGATTGCACATTATTGTAGGGAAAGAAATTCAAATGAAAGACTATTGCTCGGGAGTTCCAAGTATTGCAGATATTGAGAGATTAAACCAGATTGTAAGAGATAAAGAATGTGAATTGGAGAAGTGGAAAAATGAACACTTGGGGAAATAATTTACTTGTCACAAAATATACAGATACATCGGATGTTGCACGAATTGTAAACTACAGTTGTATCAGTGAAATGCTGGAAAAACGCTTGAAAGAATATGGAGAAAACGTAGCAATTATTGATAACGGAGAGCAGTATACATATAAGGAATTGGATGTACAAATTGGAAAAGTGCGTGCGGAGCTTCTGAAACAAGGGATTCAACCAGGGGACAGAGTGGGTGTCTTTTATCCAAACTCCGTAGATTTTGTGATTGCGTCTCTGGGGGTTATATCAAGTGGGGCAGTTGCTGTATTACTTCCATTTCAATTGGATGAGCAGACAATTTTTGGATGTTGTATGAAGTATAAGTTAAAAGGAGTTCTTTCAAGAGGTGAATGGAGTGCAAAACTCGCATTTACATATGCGAGAAATGCATCTTTATTCAGCATAGAAACAGATCGAGTTTCAGAAGGATATGCTCCATATGTTTACACAGATAAAGATGCAGGGTGTGTGGCTATCTTTACAGCGGGAACTACTGGAACTAGCAAGGCGGCATTACTTTCTAACAAGGCAGTGCTTGCGGGAATCAAAAACAGTTGTCTTGGAGTTTCTAGAGCTTTTGAGCAAAGGGTATTCTTGATGCTTCCACTTACGCATGTATTTGGTTTTATCAGAAATATGCTTTATTCCCTATATACAGACAGTGTTTTGTACATATGTCGTGATAATAAAAATGCGTTTCGCGAAATTCCAGTATTCAACCCGACACTACTTGTTTTAGTTCCGGCGCTAGCAAATCTGGCTTTGGAACTTACGAAGATGATGGGTCCTGGTATTCTTGGAAATTCCTTGAAGAATATTATATGTGGAGCGGCTACCGTTTTTCCAAATCTGGTAGCAGGTTATGATAAATTGGGAGTTAAATTGTCAGCAGGATATGGACTTACAGAGTCAGCAAATCTTGTAAGTGGAAATCCAATCACGCTAGAAAAGCCAACATCCGTAGGACTTTTGTATCCGAACCAAGAATATAAAATAGTGGATGGAGAGTTGCTTTTAAAAGGCGACAACATTTTGACAGAGTATTTGGAAAATCCAGAGGCAACAGAAGCGGCATTTTGTGATGGATATTTTAGAACAGGCGATTTGGTAAAATTTGACGAAGATGGATATCTTTACATTGTGGGAAGAATCAAGGATATTATTGTGCTTTCAACAGGGGAAAAGGTAGCACCAGCTGAGCTGGAGGCGAAATTCGGTGAGGTGGATTTTGTGAAAGATTGCTTGATTTATGAAGAAAATGACAGCTTGGTATTAGAGGTATTACCACACAGTCAACTAATCAATACTTGGACGGAAGAAATAAAACAGGCATGTATTGATGAATTGAATCAAGTAAATGCAACGTTGATGTCTTACCAAAAGGTTTCAAAAATTGTTTTGCGAAGTGAAGATTTTGCAAGAACGCCAAGTATGAAGATCATAAGACCTAGTCAGAAGCAATAGGAGAAATGAGAATGAGTAGAAATGAGATTGTTGAAAAGCTAAAAGGAATCCTTGCGACGGTAAAAGGGATAGATGTATCAGAAATCAACTGTGATGAGAATACGAATCTTATGACAGAGTTAGGGTTGAATTCAATTGGAATGCTGTATATGGTGATTTCTATTGAGAATCAATTTAACATCCGTTTTGCAGATGCCAATATGGATGAATTGGATACTGTCGGAAAAGTGATTGATTATATTGAAAGTGTGAAAGCGTAAAAAAGAAAACGTTCAAAACCTTATGAGTTTTGAACGTTTTTTCTTGTTCGGTACATATGTATATAAAAAGGTATGGCAATCAGTGGGAAGAGAAGTCCTACAAACATGCCGAGCTTTAAGCTTATTTGTTCTGGAGATAAACTTAAAGTCTGCGCAAGGGACAAAATCTTAGGGTGTTTGAGAGCAATATCCGTTACTGCACCGATTAGTTGTGGAGCAACAGAAGCACCTAAGTCGCCACCAGCTGCCATCATTGCAAATAGGAAAACGCCTCCAGAAGGAATGCGGTCGGTTGCAACAATGAGACTGCCAGGCCAAAGCATTGAGACACAAAAACCAGTAATTGCACAGGCAAGGAGAGCAATTATTGGGTTATTACTTACAGCTACTGTCAGATAGCAGACTGCGGAACCGATGATACCAAAGAGTAAAACGCGAGGTATGTTTTTCCCGATTTTTGCATATAAAGTACGACCAGCTCCTAACATAGCAGAAAAGAATGCAACGCCGAGAATGTCACCCCATATTTTTGGAAGACCTAACACTTGCTCCAAAAAAGTTGAACTCCATTGAGCCATCGAAACTTCGCTGGCACCGCCAAAAAATATCATAATGACACAGAGCCATAAGGTTTTGTCTTTCATTTGGCCGAAAGCTCCAGAAACTTGAGACGGAGTTTCCATTTTTGGTATCTTGGTACCTGAAAATAGAATAAAAGCGCATAAAGGCACTAGCGTGAGGATAATTGTAAGCCAACTCCAATGATTTCGTCCAAAAATAAGCAAAAAGAGTGAACTAAAAATAACTACGAAGACAACGCCCCAAGCATAAATAGAATGGAGTTTACTCATTTCTCTCTCGGGATTGTCTGAAGGTATCGAAGCAATCACAGGACTTATTAAAACTTCGCACAATCCTGCCGAAGCAGAAAATACGATAGTTCCTAAGACGAGCCCAGGATATACCGCTTGGGGAAAGCATAGAGGCCAAATCGCATAAATACATAATCCAATGATTGTCAACACGGGTGTTAGTTTGACGGTTTTTTCAATATTAAATTTGTGCGAGAAGAAAGAAAAAACTAAATCCACTGAAAGTTGTGTCACGAAATTAATGAGGATTAGCAGTCCCAATAAGGTATATGAAATCCCGTACATATTTCGGAAGGTTACAAACAAAAGTGATGATAAAGTAGCCACAACAGACATCGATATGTTGGTTGCATAGCAAGCGTATTTTAATCGTTTATAGTTCATGGAAAAGTCCTCCCTTAAAAAGTCTATGAACAGTATAAAAGGGAAAATGCCGGCTGTCAAATGGATTGACAAAAAGAAAGAATTTGTTATAATAATTACATTATCAGAATATATTTCATATATATGGCGCCATGGCCAAGTGGTAAGGCAAAGGTCTGCAACACCTCTATCACCAGTTCAAATCTGGTTGGCGCCTTCAATAGGAACTCAGGAATAAAAATTTCTGAGTTCTTTTTTTGCGAGAAGATGTTATAATAAATTTATGATAAACAAAGGAGAGAAGCTATGAAAGAGCAATTATACACGATACCTTTGATGGACGCCTTTCGAGCAGAGGATGAGTGTCCATTTTGTTATATTGAGAGAGACGTGGAGCAGAACGCCTTGGATTTTGTATTGGGACGAGATGCTTCTTATATGCAAGACCACGTGAGAGCCGAGACTGACCGTGTGGGATTTTGTAGAAAACATTACGAAAAAATGTTTAACTATGGAGAGACGTTAGCCAATGCGCTGATTTTAGAGACTCGTATCAAGTATCTGATGAAGGAAATGAAATCAGAGATGAAAAAATGCACAGTGGCGAGCAAGGTTAGTTTGAAGGATAAGATGTTCAAAGACCCATCTGCTATGAGAGATAATAACAATGTAAGCCGTTGGGTGCATGAGAAAGAAGAGTCTTGTTTTATCTGTGACCACATCAAGAGAAACTATGACCGTTATGTTGCTACGTTCTTCTATTTATATAAGAAGAAAGAGAACGAATTTATTGAGTTGGTGAAAAATGGTAAGGGAATGTGTCTTCATCATTTGGCAGATATTTTGGATGCGGCACCTCTTTATTTAAATAAGAAAGAAGAGGAAGAGTTGCGTAATATTCTTTTCCCGCAGACGATTGCAAATATGGAACGTGTATTAGAGGATGTGGAATGGCTCCAAAAGAAATTTGATTATCTCTATAAGGATGCAGATTGGAAGAATTCTCGCGATGCCGTGCAGCGAGCAATGCAAAAGATTACAGGTGGACACCCAGCAGACCCGCCGTATCGACCAAGATAAAAAAATCCTTGACGAAGATAGTATTTAATGATATTATCATCAACGGAATAAAAATAGGAATCTCTTATTCAGAGTGGTGGAGGTAAAAGGATCTGTGAAGCCACGGCAACCCCGGCGACGGAAGGTGCCAACCTGAGCGAGTAATCGAACAATAAGAGGATTGTATTATATGGTATATAAAACAGTCCGCTTATGGAGGACTGTTTTTTTCTTGTTAATTTAATGAAAAGAGAAAGGAAGTACAAAATGGAAAGATTATTATTCACATCGGAATCAGTAACAGAAGGTCATCCAGATAAAATCTGTGACCAAATTTCAGACGCAGTGTTAGATGCGTTGTTAGAGCAAGACCCAATGAGTCGTGTAGCTTGCGAAACAGCAGTTACAACGGGATTGGTATTAGTAATGGGCGAGATTACAACAAATGCATATGTAGATATTCAAAAGATTGTAAGAGATACAGTTGATGAAATTGGATACAACCGTGCAAAGTTTGGATTTGATGCTCATACATGCGGTGTCATCACAGCAATTGATGAACAATCTACAGATATCGCTATGGGTGTAAATAAAGCGTTAGAGGCAAAAGAAAATAAAATGTCTGACGAAGAGTTGGAAGCAATTGGTGCAGGTGACCAAGGTATGATGTTTGGTTATGCATCAAACGAAACAGAAGAGTTGATGCCATATCCAATTTCATTGGCACATAAGTTGGCACTTCGTTTGACAGAAGTTCGTAAGAATGGAACTCTTCCATACTTAAGACCAGATGGAAAGACACAGGTAACTGTAGAATATGATGAAAACGGTGTTCCTGAAAGATTGGATGCAGTGGTATTATCTACACAACACGACCCTGATGTTACACAAGAGCAAATCCATGCGGATATTAAAAAGCACGTATTTGATGCAATTCTTCCAGAAAATATGGTAGACGAAAATACAAAATTCTTTATCAATCCAACTGGACGTTTTGTAATCGGTGGTCCAAATGGCGATAGTGGCTTGACTGGAAGAAAAATTATTGTTGACACATATGGTGGAATGGCTCGTCACGGTGGCGGTGCGTTTTCAGGAAAAGACTGTACAAAGGTTGACCGTTCAGCAGCTTATGCAGCGCGTTATGTTGCAAAGAACATTGTGGCAGCAGGTTTGGCTGACAAATGCGAAATCCAGTTGTCTTACGCAATCGGTGTGGCTAGACCAACATCGATTATGATTGACACATTTGGAACTGGAAAAGTTTCAGAAGAACAATTGGTGGAAATTGTAAGAGAAAACTTTGATTTAAGACCAGCAGGTATTATCAAGATGTTAGATCTTCGTCGTCCGATTTATAAGCAAACAGCTGCTTATGGACATTTCGGAAGAAATGACTTGGATTTACCTTGGGAAAAACTTGACAAAGTGGAATTGTTAAAAACATATTTGTAAAAGGATGGAAGGCATAGCAACGGTTTGTTGCTGTGCCTTTTTTAGAAAAAGTTTATAAAATTTCCGTGCTGTTTGGTGTATAATATAGGTGATTCTGAAACAAGGAGAAACTTTATGAAACTAAAGACACGATTGATTATAGGGTTTATTACGGTAATGATTTTGCCATTATTGTTATCAATTGCTGTTATTGTCGTTTTTGGTCAGATACAGATTCGTTCCATTGAAAAGAACTATGGAATCACAGGTGCGGATTATACGATTATCACAAATCCTATGAGCGCATTAAATAAGGCCACAGAGCCGATTTTCCATCAGTTGTCTATCACAGTTAATCGGGACACGAAACAGATGGAAGATATTCAATATTTGGATGATGTAAATGGAGAACTCGAAGAAATGAATTCCTATTTAATTCTTCGACGAGGAGAGAAGATAGTCTATCGAGATGAAGTTGTTTCGAAAGAGATTGAAGAGGTACTGCCGGAGTTTGGTTCTCAAGACACCTCTTCAGAAAATGGAACTTATGTAGGTGGAAAACTTCAAATATTAATTAAACAAATCGATTTTCATTATGCCAATGGAGAACAGGGGACAGCTTATATTGTCACGAATGTAAATGATGCGATTCCAGAAGTGCGCGAATATATACGTAATATGCTCATTGCAATCATTTTAATATTGGCAATGACAGCTGGGGGAATGATTATTTGGATTTACCGTGGAGTTGCAGTCCCTCTCGGGAAAATGAAAGTTGCAACGCAAAATATCAAAGAAGGAAATCTTGATTTTGAACTAGAGGTGGAGACAGAAGATGAAATTGGGCAGCTCTGTCGAGATTTTGAAGAGATGCGTCTGCGTTTGAAAGATACAGCCACGGAGAAATTAGAATATGACAAGCGTAGCAAAGAGTTGATTAGTAATATTTCTCATGATTTAAAAACTCCAATTACAGCGATTAAAGGCTATGTGGAAGGAATCATGGATGGTGTGGCGGACACGCCTGAGAAAATGGAGCGATACATTCGGACCATTTACAATAAGGCCAACGATATGGATATGTTGATTAATGAATTAACCTTATATTCCAAAATTGATTCCAACCGTATTCCATATGATTTTCATACATTGTCTGTGGATGATTATTTTGATGATTGTGCAATGGATTTGAAAGTCGACATTGAATCACGCGGAATCGGATTCGAATATTCCAATTATGTAGGGAATGATGTGAAAATTATTGCGGATCCAGAACAAATGAAGCGAGTGATCAACAATATTGTTTCGAATTCAGCGAAATATATGGATAAGCAAAAAAAGATGATTAAGTTGCGTGTGAAGGATGTGGGGGATTTTGTTCAAGTAGAGATAGAAGATAACGGAAAGGGAATTGGAGCAAAAGAGTTGCCACACATTTTTGAACGTTTTTATCGCACAGATACTTCGCGAAATTCGGCTACAGGTGGCAGTGGAATCGGACTTTCCATTGTGAAAAAGATTATTGAAGAACATGGCGGTAATATATGGGCAACGAGTAAAGTAGGTATAGGTACAATTATGTATTTTGTAATTCGAAAATATCAGGAGGTGCCAGTGAATGAGTAAAATTTTGATTATTGAAGATGAGAATACCATTGCAGAACTGGAGAAGGATTATTTGGAACTTAGTGGATTTGAAGTGAAAGTTTCGAATGATGGTCAGGAAGGTTTGGAGCACGCTTTGCAGGAGGAGTATGATTTAATTATTCTGGATTTGATGCTTCCAAGCGTGGATGGATTTGAGATATGCAGGCGTGTGCGTGAGAAGAAAAACACACCGATTATTATGGTTTCAGCAAAGAAAGAAGATATTGATAAAATTCGTGGTTTGGGTCTTGGAGCAGATGATTATATGACGAAACCATTTAGCCCAAGTGAATTGGTGGCACGCGTAAAAGCGCATCTGGCTAGATATGAAAGATTGGTGGGAAGCGCAGTGGAAGAAAATAAAGTGATTGAGATTCGCGGAATCAAAATTGATACCACAGCAAGGCGAGTGTGGATTAATGGGGAAGAAAAGACTTTTACGACAAAAGAATTTGATTTGCTTACATTTCTTGCATCTCATCCCAATCGTGTATATACTAAAGATGAACTTTTTTGTGAGATTTGGGATATGGAATCTATTGGAGACATTGCCACAGTGACTGTACACATCAAAAAAATTCGCGAAAAAATTGAGTTTGATACATCGAAACCACAGTATATTGAAACAATCTGGGGTGTTGGATATCGATTTAAAGTTTAAGATGAGGGAATAGGAATGATTACGAGTAAAAGCAATCCACAGATCAAAAGGTTATTGCAATTGCAGAAAAAAAGTAAGGCGAGAACAGAGGAAAAAGTGTTTGTGGTAGAGGGCCTTCGGATGTTTGCAGAAGTGCCGGCAGAGCGTGTGGAAAGAGTGTATCTTTCAGAGACGTTTTATAATAAGAAGAAACAGGATTTGAATTTGGAAAAATTTCCGTACGAAATTCTCTCAGATGCTGTTTTTCAGCATGTTTCAGACACCCAAACACCACAAGGAATTCTATGTGTTGTTGCGCAAGAGAATTACTGTTTGGAGGCAATTTTGGATATTCAAAATCCACATTTTATTGTGTTGGATAATCTGCAAGATCCAGGGAATTTGGGGACGATTGTGAGAACTGCAGAAGGAGCAGGTGTAGATGCTGTTTTTATGAGTAAAGACTGTGTGGATATCTATAATTCCAAGACTATTCGTTCAACAATGGGATCTATTTATCGAATGCCAACTATATATATAGAAGATGTTCCTAAATTATTAGATAAATTTCGGGAAAAGGGTATCAAATCTTATGCCGCGCACCTAGAGGGAAAGAATTCTTATGATAAGGAAGATTATCAAGAAGGAACGGCGATTCTCATAGGAAATGAGGGGAATGGTTTGCGTGATGAAGTGTCCCAAAAGGCAGATGTTTGGGTCCAAATCCCGATGCAAGGACAGGTAGAATCTTTGAATGCAGCCATTGCCGCATCAATTTTAATGTTTGAAGTTTTTAGACAACGCAGATAGGAAAAATGAGCTCTTCCAGCTATGGAAGAGCTTTTTTTACGCCAAATTGTACTTAAAAAAATACAATCCCAGGGTTGACACCATTTTGAAAACGTGATAACATCACAACTGTTGCTAGGAAATGTAACATTTATGTAACAATTTGTAATAAAGTTGAATTAATTGGGCATAATATTGTAAAGAAACATGCCAATTATAATGTTACAAATTAGGAGGTTATTATGATTTTTGGGAACAAGAGAAGGATTATCGGTCTTGCCCTTGCTTGCTGTATGTTGTTTACAACACAGTTTGAGGTATTTGCAGCGAATCCACAATCGGAAGCTCAGTCAGGTACAATGCTTAGCTATGAAGAAGTAGAATCGCCACTTGCAGAAATTTGGATGGAGATTCCAGATATGGCGACTATTGCAGAAGAAACACAAAAATGGTATGGCAAGGCGTTAGCAAATACAGATTCAACTTTGGATGTGTATGCACAGGCAAATGGCGCTGTAGTCGGAAAAATGTATAAGAATACAGATGTTGAAGTCTTAGAAGAAGGAACAGAGTGGACAAAGATCTCTTCTGGAAAAGTGACTGGTTTTGTAAAAACAGAGAACTTGCTTTTTGGGAGTGCTGCTGTGGAACGAGCAAAAATTGTGTGTGTCAAAGGTACACAAGCGGCAAAGACTTTAGACGAAATTAAAAAAGAACAAGTGAAATGTGATCAAGTAAAACTTTTGGCAGCTTTGATTTTCTGTGAAGCGGGAAATCAGCCATACGACGGAAAAGTTGCTGTTGGTGCGGTTGTTATGAACCGTGTTAGAAGTGGACGTTTTCCAAATACAATGGAAGGTGTTATTTATCAAAGAGGACAATTTACTCCGGCAATGACAGGTAAGTTAGCACGCGTGATTTCTGGAAATAGAATACCAGCGGCATGCTACGAAGCAGCAGAGGCAGCATTAAATGGAGAAAACCCAATTGGAGGAGCGTTGTTCTTCAACACAAGAAGTGGACGTTTCAAACTAGGAGATCATTATTTTAGCTAATAGGGGAGTTTTTAGAGGCAGAATTATTAGATTCTGTCTCTTTTTATGTAACAAAAGTAGAAAAGTTGCATTCTAAATGCACGTATAGTAAAATAAAGTATAAAGATTGATATAGGAGGCGAAGAATATGGATATAATCTTTTGGTTAGTAATGTTTGTTATTTTTCTTGTGGCAGAGATTCTCACATTGGGTTTGACAACGATATGGTTTGCGGGTGGAGCAGTAGTCTCCTTTATACTTGCGCTTTTTGATGTGGGTTTGCCGATACAGATTATTGCATTTCTCGTCGTGTCAATTGTGCTTTTGATTTTGACAAGACCAATTGCATTGCGCTTCTTTAATCAGAATAGAGAAAAGACAAACGTTGATAGTTTGATTGGTCAAAAAGCAGTGGTTCTTGAAAACATTGATTCGTTACATGGCATTGGTCGCGTGGAGATTAACGGAATGGAATGGTCTGCAAAGACGGAAGATATGGGGACTGTTATTGCACAAGGAGAAATTGTTATTGTTCAAGCAATACAGGGAGTTAAATTGATTGTAAAGAAAGAGGAGGAATAAAGGATGAAATTTACGATTGGATTTTTGGGAGTTTTGATAGCGGTCATTATAGTAGGAATTTTGCTTTCATGCGTAAAGATTGTACAACAGGCACAAGCGTTGGTTGTTGAGCGTCTTGGTGCATATCAAGCGACGTGGGGAGTAGGTCTTCATTTTAAACTTCCGATTATTGAGCGTGTAGCAAGAAGAGTGGACTTGAAAGAACAAGTGGTTGATTTTGCGCCACAGCCAGTAATCACAAAAGATAACGTAACGATGAGAATTGATACGGTTGTATTTTATCAGATTACAGATCCAAAATTATTCTGTTATGGTGTGGCCAATCCGATTATGGCCATTGAAAATTTAACGGCGACTACACTTCGTAACATCATTGGTGATTTGGAATTAGACCAGACACTTACATCAAGAGAAACAATTAACACAAAAATGAGAGCTTCCTTAGACGTGGCGACAGACCCATGGGGAATCAAGGTGAATCGCGTGGAGCTTAAGAACATTATTCCACCGGCAGCTATACAAGATGCAATGGAAAAGCAAATGAAGGCAGAACGCGAGCGCCGTGAAGCGATTCTTCGAGCTGAAGGTGAAAAGAAATCCACTATTTTGGTTGCAGAAGGAAATAAGCAGTCAGTAATTCTAGAAGCAGAAGCAGAAAAGCAATCTGCAATTCTCCGCGCAGAAGCAGAGAAGGAAAGAAAAATTCGCGAGGCGGAAGGTCAAGCAGAAGCCATTTTGAAAGTGCAACAGGCGAATGCAGATGGTATCCGTTTCTTGAAAGAAGCGGGGGCAGACCAAGCAGTGCTTACGATTAAGAGTTTGGAAGCGTTCGAAAAAGCAGCAGATGGAAAGGCAACTAAGATTATTATACCTTCAGAGCTCCAAAGTATCGCAGGACTCGTGAAATCTGTAGTGGAAGTTGCAAAAGAAGAATAGAATGATTACAAGGGTGTGCCTAAAAGCATACCCTTTGTTTGTCGAGGAGGGTGCTATGAGACCAGTAATTGATTTGACAAAAGAATATGGACTCGTGCTCGATGGTGGCGGTGCAAGAGGAGCTTATCAGATAGGTGCGTGGAAAGCACTGGTGGAAGCAGGTGTAAAAATTAATGCTGTTGCAGGGACGTCAGTCGGGGCATTGAACGGAGCATTGGTTTGTATGGGTAGCGTAGAAAATGCAGAACGGATATGGAATGAAATCACCTTCTCCACAGTCATGGATGTAGATGATGCTTGGATGGAAGGTTTTTTCAATAAAGAGAATAGTTTTAAAGAAATCTTAAGTAAGGGTATCCGTGTGCTTTCAGAGGGTGGAGTGGACATCACACCACTTCGCAGATTAATTCACGAGAATGTGGATGAACAGATTGTTCGGGAATCCGGGGTGGAACTGTGCGTTTTAACATTTTCGGTGTCCCAAATGAAGAAATTGGATTTGAGTATTCATGAGATTCCCAAGGGCCTGTTGGAGGATTTCCTTTTGGCGAGTGCCTATTTGATTGGTTTTAAAAATGAAAAATTGCACGGGCAAAAATATATGGATGGTGGTGTGATTGACAATTTTCCAGTCCATTCTCTTTTAGACAGGGGTTACAAAGATTTGATACAGATACGTATTCATGGGCCTGGAGTAGTTCAAAGGGCAAAAGCACCAGAGGACACGACTTTATATGAGATTTCACCAAATGTAAAATTGGGAAGTATTATAGAGTTTCACAATAAAAGAAGCAAACAGAACCTTAAAATGGGGTATTATGATGCTAAACGTATGATTTATGGCTTGGTAGGAAGTATTTATTATATTGAACAAACGCGAGAACAATGGTATTATGAAAAGATACTAGAGGGATTAAGCGATATTGAAAAAGCGGAGATTGCATTTGTCCTGCGATTATCTCGAAAGAAAACGGATGCAGAATTGTATATGGCTATGTTGGAGGCAAGTGCCAAGTTACTGCGAGTTCCAAAGTATCGCATTTACACGGTGGAAGGACTGGAACAGGAAGTTTACAAGAGATATCAAAAATGTGAGAACACAGATGATTTCCCACGGTTTTTACACGTGCTAATGAACATCAGGAAGGAGTATGACATGAATTTAAAAGGGCGTCATTTTTTGACATTGAAAGATTTTACAGGGGAAGAGATTTTATATCTGCTTGATTTGGCAGCGGATTTGAAATTGAAGAAAAAGCAAGGAATTACCGGTAATTCCTTAAAAGGAAAGAATATTGCGTTGATTTTTGAAAAACCATCCACAAGAACCAGATGTGCGTTTACTGTAGGTGCAGTGGATGAAGGCGGCGTACCAACCTATTTGTCACAACACGATATTCAATTAGGATATAAAGAAAGTGTTAAGGATACGGCACGTGTGTTGGGACGTATGTTTGATGGAATTGAATTCCGTGGTTTTAAACACGAACACGTGGAGCAATTAGCAGAGTACAGTGGAGTGCCAGTATGGAATGGTTTGACGGATGAATATCACCCAACGCAGATTTTAGCTGACTTACTTACGATGAGAGAGCATTTTGGCTATTTGAAGGGACTCAATTTTGTGTACTTAGGAGACGGGCGTAACAATATGGCAAACAGTCTTATGATTGGCTGTGCCAAAGTGGGTGTGAACGTTTCTATTATTGCACCGAAGGCATTGTGGCCAGAAGAGGGATTGGTGGAACTTTGTAAGCAGTATGCTAAGGAGTCGGGCGCCGACGTTGTGATTACAGATTCTTTGGATGGCGTACAAGGGGCAGACGTGCTTTATACAGATGTGTGGTGTTCTATGGGTGAAGAAGATAAGACAGTTGAGCGAGTTGCTCTCTTGCATCCATATCAGATTAATCAAGCACTTATGGACAGAACGGGCAAAGAGGGAACAATCTTTATGCACTGTTTGCCAGCCGTTAAGGGAAATGAAGTTACAGAGGATATTTTTGAAAAATACGCAGACATTGTTTTTGATGAGGCAGAAAATCGTTTACACACAATAAAGGCAGTGATGGTGGCAACTCTTGGAGAATAGAAAGATTATTCATTATAAACAGATAGATTCTACAAATACAGAACTTTCCCGTTTGGCTCTTCGCGGGGCAGAGCATGGAACTGTTGTGATTGCGGATGAACAGACCGCAGGAAGAGGGAGAAGAGGACGAGAATGGGAATCCCCGGCAGAGGACAATATTTATATGTCCATGCTATTGAGACCTCAGATTATGCCAGAAAAGGCACCGATGATTACCTTAGTTATGGCATATGCAATTGCCAAAGTGCTCAAAGATTATGGATTTTCAAATGTGCAGGTAAAATGGCCGAATGATTTGATTGTCTCCGGTCAAAAGGTGTGTGGCATTCTAACCGAAATGGTTCTTGCAGAATGTGAGGTAGACTACATTATTATTGGTGTTGGAGTGAACGTAAATACACAAAAATTTCCAGATGAATTAAAAGACAAAGCAACTTCGCTATATCAAGTTAGTGGAAAGTTTTTAAAGAGGCAATCTTTAATTCAAGATATTGTGGAGTGTTTTGAAAAAGAGTATCAAAAGTTTGAGAGATTTAACGACCTATCTTTTTTGCAAGAAGAATATAATGAAATGCTTGTGAATTGCGGAAAAGAAGTGCGAGTTTTAGAACCAGGAAATGAATATCAGGCGGTTGCTCTTGGTATCAATCAGATGGGAGAACTAAGGGTGCGTTTGGCAAGTGGAGAAGAAGCAGAAATTTTTGCAGGCGAAGTGTCCGTGCGAGGGGTTTACGGATACGTATAGGAGGAAATATGTACGAAGATAAGATTGTGCTTTGCGGAGCAAATGCGTATGAGAGAAAATTTTATCTCAATCCAGATTTTGAAGCATTGCCAGATAATGTTAAGGATGAACTTAAGATTATGTGTGTGCTATATACGGAAGATGTAGGTGGCGTGCTGACATTGGTATTTGAGGAAAATGGAGAGCTTTGCTTTGAAGTATCTCATGAAGAAAATGATTTCTTCTTTGATGAAATTGGAAGTCATTTAAAGATTAAAGAACTTCAAAGGACAAAAGAAGAATTATTGGAATCCTTGCAGCTTTACTATAAAGTGTTCTTTTTAGGGGAGGATGTATAATGTTATTGGTAATTGATGTTGGTAATACCCATATTACCTTAGGTGTGTTTGACGGAAAAGATATAAAGGCAACATTCCGTGCGACGACCAAACAACCGAGAACTTCGGATGAATATGGAATTCAGCTTTGCGATTTATTGGAGCATAGAAATTTTAATATTGCGGATATTACGGATGTAATCATTTCTTCTGTGGTGCCAGATATTATGCATTCACTTGGAAGTGCGATTATCAAATATTTTCATGTGAAGCCGTTGGTTCCGACTACTTTGGATATGGGACTTAAGATTAATACAGAGCACCCAAAGGACATTGGACCAGACCGTGTGGTAGATGCTGTTGCGGCATATGAAAAATATGGTGGCCCTGTGATCGTAGTCGATTTTGGAACAGCTACCACGTATGATATCGTTACGGCGGATGGAGTATTTGAAGGCGGTGTGATTTCTCCGGGGATTCGTACATCGGCGCGTGCTCTTTGGGGTGGAGCAGCTATGCTTCCTGAGATTGAGATTCGAAAGCCATCCTCTATCATTGCAAAAGAAACAGTGTCTAGTATGCAAGGCGGACTTGTGTTTGGATACATTGGTCAAACGGAGTATATCATTCGTAAGATTAAGGAAGCCGGTTATGAAGATGCAAAAGTTATAGCAACTGGTGGTTTGGGAAATATCATTGTTCCAGAGACAGAAGCAATTGATATTTACGACCCGATGTTGACTCTCGATGGGCTTCGTATGATTTACGAGAAGTGTAAAAAGAAAGCAGAAAATTAAGATGAAACAGTTAAAAATAGGGAATGTTGTACTTGAAAATCCTTATATTTTAGCTCCTATGGCAGGCGTAACAGACCTGCCATTTCGCTTGCTATGTAAAGAGCAGGGGGCGGGGCTATTGTGTATGGAAATGGTGAGTGCAAAAGCCATTCAATACAATAATAAAAATACAAAAGCCTTATTAGAAATTCACCCAGAAGAACGGCCGGTATCCTTGCAACTATTTGGCTCAGACCCAGATGTGATTAGTGAGATTGCAAAGCAGATTGAAGAACTTCCCTTTGCCATATTAGATATTAATATGGGATGCCCGGTTCCGAAGATTGTGAAAAATGGCGAAGGCTCTGCGCTTATGAAAAATCCAAAACTTGTCTATGAGATTGTGAGTAAGACTGCAAAAGCCATTCAAAAGCCAGTGACGGTGAAAATCCGAAAAGGTTTTGATGAGGATAGTATAAACGCAGTGGAAATTGCAAAGATTATTGAGGATGCTGGTGGGGCAGCAGTTGCCGTCCACGGCAGAACTAGGGAGCAATACTATTCTGGAAAAGCTGATTGGGACATTATCAGGCAAGTGAAAGAGGCAGTATCCATTCCTGTTATCGGAAATGGAGATGTAATTTCTGGAGAAAGCGCGATTGCAATGATGGAACAAACTGGATGCGATGGTATCATGATTGGAAGAGGCGCCCAAGGGAACCCGTGGATATTCTCGGAATTATTGGAATATGAGAAGACAGGTGTTATGCCACAGAGGCCAAGTATGGAGGAGTTGAAAGAAATGATGCTCCGCCATGCCAGATTGCAGATTGACTATAAAGGGGAGTTCTTAGGAATCCGCGAAATGAGAAAGCATGTATCTTGGTATACCACAGGGCTTCCAAATTCGGCAAGGTTGCGTGGGGAAATCAATGCGGTGGAGTCTTATGAGGGATTACAAGAATTATTAAATGAGAAGATGATAGTTTAGCTATGAACTCAAATAAAAAATCTTGACACAGGCCCACCTTATGTGTATAATGTTGAAATTGCGAGAATAGAATGACTTATCGAAAATACATGTCAGAAAGGAATTATAAAAATGACAGTAAAGAAAACAATTCTTACCTATGCAGGGTTAAAAGCTCTGGAAAATGAACTTGAGACTCTTAAGGTCGTAAAACGTAAAGAAGTCGCTCAAAAAATCAAAGAAGCTAGAGAACAAGGTGACTTGTCAGAAAATGCAGAATATGATGCAGCAAAAGATGAGCAACGTGATATTGAAGCACGTATTGAAGAAATCGAAAAGATTTTGAAAAATGCTGAAGTAGTCGTAGAAGATGAAGTGGACCTCGATAAGATTAATATTGGTTGCGCAGTCGTTCTATATGATGAAGAGTTTGAAGAAGAAGTAACCTACAAGATTGTTGGATCAACAGAAGCAAATAGTTTATCTGGAAAGATTTCCAATGAATCACCTCTTGGCGCAGCATTACTTGGAAAAGGTGTAGGAGATGTAGTTGAAGTAGAGACACAAGTTGGAGTTATGACTTACAAAGTGTTGAAAATTGACAGATGTAATTAATTACCATAGATGAGGAGGAAGAGACGTGGCTGAACAAAATAATGTACAAGTACAGGAACAAGATATTAACCAATTAAGAAAAGTACGTCGTGAGAAATTAGCAGAATTACAAGCAAATGGACAAGACCCTTTTGTAATTACCAAATATGATGCAGATGCTCATAGCCAATCAATCAAAGATAATTTTGATGAGATGGAAGGCAAGAAAGTGTCGATTGCAGGACGTATTATGTCAAAACGTGTTATGGGTAAAGCGTCTTTCTGTCACGTGCAAGATTTGGAAGGAACTATCCAGTCATACGTTGCAAGAGATAATATTGGTGAAGAAGAATACAAAGCATTTAAGAAGATGGATATCGGTGATATCGTAGGGATTAAGGGTGAAGTATTCCGCACAAAGATGGGTGAGATTTCAATCCATGCTGAAGAAGTGACATTATTATCTAAGAGCCTTCAAATTTTACCTGAAAAATATCATGGATTAACAAATACAGATTTGCGTTATCGTCAAAGATACACAGACCTTATTATGAATCCAGAAGTAAAGGATACATTTATCAAGCGTTCTAGAATTCTTAGTGCAATTAGAAGATATTTGGACGGAGAAGGTTTCCTTGAAGTGGAAACACCAATGCTCGTTGCAAATGCAGGTGGTGCAGCAGCAAGACCATTTATCACACATTCCAATGCACTTGGAGAAGATTTCAAACTTCGTATTTCGCTTGAATTATACTTAAAGAGATTGATTGTTGGTGGATTAGAACGTGTTTACGAAATTGGACGTGTATTCCGTAACGAAGGTGTAGACACAAGACATAACCCAGAGTTTACTTTGATGGAATTATACCAAGCATATACAGACTACCACGGTATGATGGACTTGACAGAAAATCTTTACCGTCATGTAGCACAAGAAGTTCTTGGTACTACAACAATCGTATACAATGGCGTAGAAATGGATCTTGGAAAGCCATTTGAAAGAATCACAATGGTAGATGCTGTTAAGAAATATGCAGGCGTAGACTGGAATGAGATTCATACATTGGAAGAAGCAAGAGCTATCGCGAAAGAGAAACATGTAGAATTCGAAGAGCGTCACGGAAAAGGTGACATCTTGGCATTGTTCTTTGAGGAATATGCAGAGCACCACTTGATTCAACCAACCTTTGTAATGGATCATCCAATTGAGATTTCTCCACTTACAAAGAAGAAACCAGAAGATCCAGAATATACAGAGCGTTTCGAGTTCTTTATGAATGGATGGGAAATGGCAAATGCTTACTCAGAGCTCAATGACCCAATCGATCAAAGAGAACGTTTCAAAGCACAAGAAGCTCTTTTGGCAGCTGGAGATGAGGAAGCAAACACAACAGACGAAGATTTCCTTAACGCATTGGAAATCGGTATGCCTCCAACAGGTGGTATTGGATTCGGTATTGACCGTATGTGTATGTTGCTTACAGACAGCCAGGCAATCAGAGACGTATTGTTGTTCCCAACGATGAAGACATTGGATAAATAATATTAATATTTTAAGCAGGTATCATAGCAATTAGTGTGATACTTGCTTTTTATTTTGGATTTGAACATTAATTTTGAAAATTATATGCGAAATTAGATTGATTGTAGTATAATATAGAAAATACTTATCTAAAGGAGAGAATGATATGAAAAAAATTCTTAGTGTAATTGTAGCAGGTATGATGATTCTTGCCTTGGCTGCATGTGGAACAAAAGTAGAAGAAACGACAGTAACTTTAGTTGGAGAACAAAACGGTGCTAAAATCGAGTATACGATGTTTGCAAAAGGTGACCTTGTGCAAAAGGTAGAGCAGGTTATGAGTACAGATGTGAGCGCATATGAAGACACCGACCTTCAAATGGCAATTGCAAATGTGAAAGCACAATATGATGCAATTCCAGGTGTAGAGTATACATCGAATGTTGCGGATGGCATTTTGACAGAAACCATTGTTATGGATTTCTCAAATGAGAACACTGCAAAACAAATTTCTGAAGCAGGGTTAATGGACATGGATGGAGAAGGTAAAATTTCTTTGCAAAAGACAATTGATAAGATGAAGGAACTTGGCTTTACAGAAAAATAGTAGGGCAGAGTGTATGAAAGGTCTTATATGAAAGATGCATTGATACAAAAATTGCAACAGATTTCTTCTGAAGAGAGGGAATATTTGGATGGAAATGCAAGTGTAAAGAAAAAAATATATACCAATAAAATAGCGTTTGAGATTGATGAAGAATTATTTCTAGAAGAGGGACGGCTCATCACCGCACGTCCTCACAGTCGATTTGTGGAATTTCCAGAGCATACCCATAATTACATCGAGATGATGTACGTGTGTCAGGGGAGTATCACGCATTACATAGAGGGAACGGAAATCGTGATGCAAAAGGGTGACTTTCTAATGCTAAATCAGCATGTAAAGCATAGCGTCAAGAAAGCAGGTTTTGAAGATATCGGCATTAATTTTATTGCCCTTCCAGAATTTTTTGACATTCCGCTTTCCATGTTACGAGGGAATAACGTTCTTGCAGATTTCTTGGTAAACACCCTGCGCCAGAATCGGAAAGTGTCAGATTATCTCTTGTTTCATGTGGAGTCAGATAATGCCATTGAAAATCTGATGGAAAATATGATTGGTTCTATGATTCAAGAAGAACAGTATAGTGAATATCTAAATCAATATTCTATGGGGCTGGTATTTTTGTATTTGCTGAAGCATGTGGGAAATTTGACAATCAGTGATTCTAAGAATTATAAGGATGTAATTTTGCAATCGGTTTTAAATTATATTTATACGTCTTATCAAACTGCCACACTTGCAGAACTGGCAAGAGAGTTTAAGCAATCGGCATCGGTACTCAGTAAGATCATCAAACAGAGTACAGGTCAGACCTTTCAAGAATTATTGCAACATACAAGATTTAAAAAGGCAAAGGAATTATTAGCCGAGACAGATATGGTAATCGACGATATTGTAGCGGCAGTAGGATACGAAAATCAAAGTTATTTTTATAGGCAGTTCAAGGAACGTTATGGCGTAACCCCGAGGCAGTATCGTTTGAAAAACAAAAATGGAAAATAAGGACAGTTTTTTGTCAAAAAGGAACCTTTCAAAAGGGTTCCTTTTTTTATTATATTAATATTAGAGTAAGGTTAGGAGGGATTGCGATGAAAAGATATTATCTTGCAATCGACATAGGGGCGTCTAGTGGACGTCATATTCTATCCTGGTTAGAAGATGGTAAGATTCAGATGGAGGAAATCTATCGCTTTGAAAACGGGATGAAGAAAAAAGATGGACACCTTTGTTGGGACGTGGAAAAGCTCTTTGCTGAGATTGTTAATGGGATGAAAAAGTGTAAAGAGATGAACAAAGTACCAGTTAGCATGGGGATTGACACTTGGGGCGTTGATTTCGCCTTGTTAGATGTAAATGGAGAGCTTCTCGGAGATGTGATTGGTTATCGCGATCACAGAACGGAAGGTATGGACGCAAAAGTATATGAATACATAGATGCTAATGCACTCTATGAGCGTACGGGAATTCAAAAGCAAATTTTTAATACAATTTATCAATTGATGGCGGTTAAGGAACAAACTCCAGAATACATGGAAAAAGCGGAAGCTCTTCTTTTAATGCCAGATTATTTTAATTATCGGTTGACAGGGAAAAAAGAGACAGAGTATACCAATGCAACCACAATGCAATTGATAAATCCTAAGACACAGAATTGGGATATGGAACTCATTGAGTTATTGGGATATAAGAAGGCAATGTTTACTCCGATTCGTATGGCGGGGACTTCGATTGGAAGATTGACGAAAGAGATACAGGATATTGTTGGATATGATGTAGAAGTATTACATGCAACTTCCCACGATACAGCGGCGGCGGTTCTTGCAGTTCCGGCAAAAAATGATGATTTTTTGTATATTAGCTCAGGAACTTGGTCTTTAATGGGAGTTGAGCAGACAGAAGCAAACTGCTCAGAAGAAGCAAGAAAAGCAAATTTAACCAATGAAGGTGGATACGAATATCGCTATCGCTTTTTGAAAAACATTATGGGACTTTGGATGATTCAGTCAGTACGTCATGAGTTGGAGGATAAATATTCTTTCGCAGAGTTATGCGAGATGGCAGATAAATGCAATGATTTTTCCTCTCGTGTGGATGTGAATGCAGATGTATTTTTAGCTCCAGAAAATATGACAGAGGCCATTCGCCAGTATTGTAAAAAGACAGGGCAAGAGGTGCCAGAATCAGTTGGTGAATTGGCAACAGTTATTTATCAAAGCCTGGCAAAGAGTTATGGCGAAACCATAAAGGAGATTGAGGGAATCACTGGAAGAACTTACGATGCAATTCACATTGTAGGGGGCGGTTCCAATGCGGCATACCTGAATCAATTAACGGCAAATGCCACAGGGAAGACCGTTTATAGTGGACCTTCTGAAGCAACGGCGCTTGGGAATATTTTGGTGCAAATGATAAAGACGCAGGAGTTTGAAGGTACAAATGAAGCAAGAAATGCAGTGTTTGAATCCTTTGCAGTTCAAACATATCAACCAAATAAATAAAGAAAGGTGGAGAAAAAATGAGTAAGTATTATGAAGCGGCAAAAGAAAGATACGCAAAGCTTGGAATTGACACGGATAAGGCAATTGCAACATTAAAAAATGTAGCGTTATCTCTGCATTGCTGGCAAGGAGACGATGTTAACGGATTTGACAATGACGGTGCATTAAGCGGTGGAATACAAACGACAGGTAATTATATGGGACGTGCGAAAACACCGGAACAGTTAATGGCAGATATGGATAAGGCTATGAGTTTAATGCCGGGAACTAAGAAAATTAATGTACATGCGTGTTATGCGATTTTTGAAGATGGCGAATTTGCAGACAGAGATCAGCTGGAACCTAAGCATTTTAAGCAGTGGGTGGATTTTGCAAAAGAAAGAGGAATGGGACTTGATTTCAACCCTACATTCTTTTCTCATCCAATGGTAAAGGATGGATTGACCTTATCTAGTCCAGATGAAGAGACAAGAAAATTCTGGATCGAACATGGAAAGGCATGTATTCGTATTTCACAGTATTTTGCAGAAGAAACTGGAATGCCATGTATTATGAACATTTGGACAGGGGATGGTTTCAAGGATATTCCTGCAGACCGTATGGGCCCACGTATCCGTTACAAAGAATCGATTGATGCGATTTTGGCAGAGCCATTTGATTTCAATATGGTTAAGCCATGTGTTGAGTCCAAAGTGTTCGGTATTGGTGTTGAAGCATATACCGTAGGAAGTGCAGAGTTTTCATTGTCTTATGCGGCCATGAACAGCGATAAATGTATTCCTCTTATGGATAATGGACACTATCATCCAACGGAAGTAGTATCAGATAAGATTCCAGCATTACTGACATTCTTCCCAGAGATTGCACTTCATGTGACACGTCCAATTCGTTGGGATTCAGATCATGTAGTTCTCTTTGATGATGAGACGAAGGAAATTGCAAAAGAGATTGTACGTTGTGGCGGATTGGAAAGTAGAGTGAAATTAGCATTGGATTACTTTGATGCAAGCATCAATCGTATTTCTGCTTGGGTAGTTGGATTTAGAAATTTCCAGAAAGCACTTCTTAATGCGCTGTTAATTCCGTCAGAAGAGTTACAAAAGCTTCAAGATGAAAATCGTATGACAGAATTGATGGTAAGACAAGAGGAATTAAAAACATTGCCATTTGGAGATGTGTGGGCACAATATTGTGAAGAGTGCGGTGTTCCATGTGATGGGGAATGGTTTGATGAGATTGTAAAATATGAAAATGAAGTATTAAGTACAAGATAGAAAAGGAGAAGAGTGATGAGTATTTTAGATGTGAAATTTGTACAAGGATTTATTCGTATGTGTAACGATGGATGGGAACAAGGATGGCATGAAAGAAATGGTGGAAACCTTTCTTACCGTATCAAACCAGAAGAAGTAGAAGAAGTTTCTGCATATTTGGCCAAAGAAGCTGAGTGGAAACCAATTGGAACTTCAGTACCTGGTTTGGCAGGAGAGTTCTTTATGGTGACAGGAAGTGGGAAGTTCTTCCGTAATGTAATCTTAGATCCAGAAGATAGTATTTGTATCGTAGAAGTAGATGAAACGGGTGAAAACTACCGTGTATTATGGGGATTGGTTAACGGTGGACGTCCAACAAGTGAACTTCCAAGTCATTTAATGAATCATGAAGTTAAGAAAGCTGCTTCAAATGGAGCCCACAGAGTTATTTATCATGCTCATACAACAAACGTAATCGCATTGACATTTGTTCTACCATTGAAGGATGAAGTGTTCACAAGAGAGTTGTGGGAAATGGCAACAGAATGTCCAGTTGTATTCCCGGCAGGTGTTGGTGTGGTAGAGTGGATGGTTCCAGGTGGAAGAGATATTGCTGTGGCAACAAGTAAGCTTATGAAAGAGTATGATGTTGCTATCTGGGCACACCACGGAATGTTCTGCTCTGGCGAGGATTTTGATATTACATTTGGACTTATGCACACAGTAGAAAAATCTGCAGAAATCTTAGTGAAAATGTTATCAATCAGACCAGACAAATTGCAAACAATTACAACACAAAACTTCCGTGATTTGGCAAAGGATTTTAATCTTACATTGCCAGAGAAGTTTTTATAATCACAGTCAGTAAAATAAAAGGAACCGAATTAAATCGGTTCCTTTTTAAAATTCTATAAATCTTCTAAAGTCTTATATTTCTGATATTTTACACCTGCATCATCCTTAGCTGCCTTGAACAGTGTTTCGGCATGTTCAGGGAAGGTACGCTTGAGTGCAGCATATCTTGTCTCACCATCTAAGAATTCTTCGTAGTCCATAGTTGGTGCTTTTGAGTCCACCTTCATTGGCTTTTCATTGTTTGGATTGTAACGATACAAGGTCCAATATCCAGCATCTACGGCGCGTTTCATTTCGTGTTGTACGTTTGCCATACCGGCTTTGATTCCGTGCGCCACACAAGGTGTGTAAGCAACAATCACAGAAGGTCCTTTGTGTTGCTCTGCCTCGTGAAGTGCTTTGATTAATTGGTTTGCATCGGCACCCATCGCAACTTGCGCTACATAGACATTTCCATAGGTCTGGAAGATTGCGCCAAGGTCTTTTTTGCGACTACGTTTTCCAGCAGAAGCAAACTGTGCTACGGCTCCAAGAGGAGTTGCCTTTGAACTTTGTCCACCAGTGTTTGAATAAACTTCGGTATCAACAACAAATACGTTGATATCTTCACCACTGGCGATCACGTGGTCTAAACCACCAAAACCGATGTCGTAAGCCCAACCATCTCCACCGAACATCCAGAAGCATTTTTTTGCCAATTGGTCTTTTCTTTCCAAGATTTTCTTAGCCAGTTCAGAATCAGCAGATTCTAATTCGGCAATCAATTCATCCGTATATTTTCTTGATAAATCAAAGTCTTCAAAGTTTTCTAACCAATTCTTAGCCACTTCACTGTTCGTATCCTCGGCATAAGATTCTACCAAAGTCTTTTGAGCCAAACGTTGTTGTTTTACTGATAAGAACATTCCAAGAGAAAGTTCTGCGTTGTTCTCAAACAAACTGTTGGTCCAAGCAGGACCAAAGCCCTTCTTGTTGGTTGTGTATGGGATACCAGGCATTGGTGCGCCCCAAGCTTGAGAACATCCTGTTGCATTTGCCCAATATACACGATCTCCAAATAATTGTGTTAAGAGCTTCGCGTATGGTGTCTCACCACAGCCCGCACAAGCGGCAGAGAACTCGATGAGTGGTTGACGGAATTGACTTCCTTTTACTGTATATACAGGGAACAAGTCGCCTTTGTCTGAAACTGAGAGGCCGTAGTTCCACAATGTTTTTTGTGATTCATCTAAAGTAACAGGTTCCATAGTAAGAGCTTTCTCTTTTGCAGGACAGCAGCTTACACAGCTTCCGCAACCAGTACAGTCATATGTAGATACTTGCATTGAGAAATGAAGTCCTTTTGCACTTGGTCCATTTGCAGGAATTGTTTCGAATCCTTCAGGAGCATTCGATTTTTCTTCGTCGTTCAATAAGTATGGACGAATAACAGCATGTGGACAAACCAAAGCACATTTGTTACATTGGATACATTTTGAAGAATCCCAAACAGGAACTTTGAGGGCAATACCACGTTTTTCAAATGCAGTGAGTCCCATATCAATGTGACCGTCTTCATAATTCTTAAAGGCACTAACTGGCAAGTCGTCACCTTTTTGTTTGTTAATCGGTTTTAATAAATTTTCTACAACTGCAGGTGCGTTTTCATCAGCTACAGTATCAGCCACTTCAGCGTCTGCCCAAGAAGCAGGTACATTGACCTTAACAATCTCAGTTGCACCAGCATCGATGGCTGAGATGTTGCGAGCAATGACCTCATCACCTTTTGTGAAATAGGTCTTGCGAGTTGCTTCTTTAATCATTTCCAATGCATCATCTGTTGGAATGACTTGCATCAATGCGAAGAAAGATGCTTGAAGAACCGTGTTTGTGTGACTTCCAAGGCCTAATTCCTGTGCGATGCGGTTGGCATCAATCATATAGAAGTTAATGTTCTTTTGTGCGATTTCGCGGCGAACAGAAGCAGGAAGGTGTTGTTCTAATTCCTCCTCTTTCCAACTACAGTTGAGAAGGAAAGTACCACCTGGAACTAATTCTTCCACGATATCGTACTGGCTAATATAACTTTGGTTGTGACAAGCGATAAAATCAGCTTGTTTTACGTAGTAAGAACTGGTAATTGGTTTGTCGCTAAAACGAAGGTGTGATTTTGTAACACCAAACGATTTTTTTGCGTCGTATTCAAAGTATGCCTGCGCAAACTTATCTGTATTGTCATTGATGATTCTGACTGTGTTGTGGTTGGCTCCAACGGTTCCATCACCGCCAAGTCCCCAGAACTTACATTGAATCATACCCTCTTTCTTTGCCGCAAATGGTTTTACTGGAAGTGAGAGATGAGTGACATCATCCACAATACCGATGGTAAAACCGCGCACTGGATGTTCAGATGCAAGATTTTCAAAAGCAGCTACGATTTGCGCTGGGTCTGTATCTTTGGAACTTAGACCATAACGTCCGCCAATCACCTTGATTTGGCGTTCACTGTTCATCAGTACGCTACATACATCTTCGAATAATGGTTCTCCAGCGCTTCCCATTGCTTTACAACGATCTAACACAGCGATTCGTTCAACTGTCTTAGGAAGTGCATTTAGGAAATGTTTTGCAGAGAATGGACGGTACAAGTGTACTTGTAAGAAACCGACTTTTTTACCTTCACTGCGAAGTGCATCTACTGCATCACGGATGACTCCGCTTGCAGAACCCATAGCGATTACTACATCAGTTGCATCAGGGTCGCCATAATAATTAAATACGTGATATTCACGTCCTGTAATCTTTGTGATTTCATTTAAGTAGTTTTCTACGATATCTGGGAGTGCATCGTAGAAGCCATTGTTTGCTTCGCGCACTTGGAAATAAACATCTCCATTTTGTACAGTGTTGCGAAGGGTTGGATGTTCTGGATTCAAGGCACCATCGCGGAATTCCTTTAAGGCATCCTGGTTAATTAAGCTTGCTACTGCATCTTGGTCAGGCAATTCAATCTTGTTGATTTCGTGTGATGTACGGAAACCATCGAAAAAGTGCATAAATGGAATGCGACCTTCAATTGCAGATAAGTGTGCAACTGGTGCGAGGTCGGCAACTTCCTGCACACTTCCAGATGCAAGCATTGCAAATCCAGTTTGGCGGCAAGCCATTACATCGGAGTGGTCACCGAAAATACTCATCGCATGTGTACCAACTGTACGAGATGCCACATGAAGTACTGCAGGGAGACGTTCTCCTGCGATACGGTAGAGTACTGGAACCATCAACATTAACCCTTGCGAAGAAGTATAAGTTGTGGCAAGAGAACCAGTTTGAAGGGCTCCGTGTACAGCCGTGATAGCACCGGCTTCGGATTGCATTTCGGTTAAAGTCACTGTTTGACCAAACACATTTTTACGACCTTTGGCAGACCAAGCATCTGTAAGTCCAGCCATAGGAGAGGATGGCGTGATTGGGTAAATCGCTGCAATCTCCGTGAAGGGATAGGCCATATGTGCCGCAGCTTCGTTACCATCCATAGTTACATATTTTTTTGACATTGTTGTCACCTCTTTACTATTTTGCGCTTTTTGCTGTGTCGATACCAGCAGCGTTTTCTAAACCAAGGCGTTTGGTTGCTTCCTCACGCATTTTGTATTTTAACACTTTTCCTGCTGCATTCATAGGGAAAGCATTTACAAATTCGATATATTTTGGCACTTTATGTCTTGCCATACTAGCTGCGATATAATCGTGCATTTCTTCGACGGTCATTGCCTTGCCTTCTTTTAAGATAATGCAAGCCATTGCTTCTTCGCCGTATTTCTTATCTGGCACACCAATTACCTGCACGTCCTGTACAAATGGATGGGTGTAGATAAATTCTTCAATTTCCTTTGGATAAAGGTTTTCACCGCCGCGGATAATCATATCTTTTAAACGTCCTGTGATGCGATAGTTCCCGTCTTTGTCGCGGCAAGCAAGGTCACCTGAGTGAAGCCATCCTTCCGCATCTACAGTGTCACGAGTTGCCTCTGGCATCTTATAGTAACCCTTCATTGTGTTGTAACCGCGAGAGCAGAATTCGCCATTTTCACCATCTGCAACTTCCTCGCCCGTTTCTGGATTGATAATCTTACATTCAATGTGAGGGAAGTTATATCCCACGGTATCACAGCGAAGATCTAATGGGTCTGTCCAAGCAGACATGGTACTTCCTGGAGAGGATTCTGTCTGACCATATACGCTGACGATACCTGTCATATTCATTTCATTTGGATCAGCCGCACGTCGCATCAGCTCTGGAGGACATCCAGCACCAGCCATAATACCGGTTCTCATATGAGAGAAGTCGGTCTTGCGATAATCTTCGTGGTTGAACATCGCAATAAACATCGTCGGTACACCATTAAAGCAAGTGATACGCTCTTGGTTGATACAAGCAAGAGACGATTTTGCTGAGAAATATGGCATCGGGCAAACGGTAGCACCATGTGTCAAAGATGCAGTCATGGAAAGAACCATACCGAAGCAGTGGAACATTGGCACCTGAATCATCATACGGTCCGCAGTTGAAAGTCCCATACGGTCACCGATACATTTTCCGTTGTTTACTACGTTGTAATGTGTCAACATAACTCCCTTAGGGAATCCGGTTGTTCCAGAAGTATATTGCATGTTACAAACATCATCCGGTCTCACACGTGCAGCCATGCGATTTAATTCTTCTTGTGGAACTAAATCAGCACGTTCCATTGCCTCTTCAAATGTCAAGCAACCTGGTTGTTTGAAACCTACGGTAATGACATTGCGAAGGAATGGGAGACGTTTACAGTGTAATGGTTCGCCCGGTTTGCTCGTTGCAATTTCTGGACAAATCTCATTGATAATCTCTTTATAATTAGAATCTAGACAAGAATCCACCATAACTAATGTATGTGTGTCAGACTGTCTAAATAAGTAGTCTGCCTCATGTCTTTTGTAAGCCGTATTTACAGTTACAAGTACAGCACCGATTTTGGTTGCTGCCCAGAACGTAATGTACCAAGCAGGAACGTTGGTTGCCCAGATGGAAACCTTGCTTCCGGCTTTGACACCCATAGAAATTAATGCACGAGCGAAACGGTCCACGTCTTCACGGAACTCTTCGTATGTACGCACATAATCTAAGGTTGTATATTTGAATGCATATTGGTCAGGAAATTCTTCAACCATACGGTCTAATACTTGTGAAAATGTTAAGTTAATTAACTCGTCTTTTTTCCACACGTATTGGCCAGTGCCATTGTGGTTTGGATACAATACTTTCTTTTTGCCACGTGTCTTTTCGAAGCGGCTCATATAGTTCACGAAGTGAGGGAAGATAACTTCATAATCTGGAAGTTCTTCCATCCACTCTGTTTTCCATTCCAAAGAAATGAATCCGTCATAATCAATGGAAGAGAGTGCGCGCATCATATCCGCAACAGGAAGTGTTCCTTCACCAATTAAATTGTAAGTGTCTCTGTCATCAGAGTCTCGTAAGTGTACGTGCTTTACATAGGCACCTAAGTTTTTAATGGTGGTGTCAGCACTTTCGTCATAATCGCGGTATGGATGGTGAATATCCCAAAGGGCAGCCAAATGGTCGCTGGCGAAATCATCCATCATCGCACGAAGGCGAGCGGTGTCTGAAAAAATACCACTTGTCTTTACCAAGATTGTTACGTTTGCATCTTCAGCGAAAGTTAATAACTCGCTCAAGCGCTCACGTACCAATGGTTCATTGTCGTGTAAACCTACAATTGATACATATGGAACTTGCATCTGTTTTGCAATGTGAATCAAATCCTTCAAAGTTGGAACAAAATTCTCTTCGTTGGAAGACAAATCGCAAGATGTATCAAAACAAGGGATTGTCAAATTCTTTTCTCTTAATTGGCGAACCGTACTTGCCATATTATATTTGTGAAATGGGCCACTGCGTTCTACGAACTCAGGGAATTTTGGTAAGTTATATACTTCCACACCTTCAAAACGCATATTTACTCCGGCGTCTATCCATTCTTCCCAATTTAAATGAGCCCATCCTCTGGTTGAGAACGAAAGTTTCATTATACTTCTGCCTCCTCATAAACAATTTTATTTAACGCACTAATATATGCTTGAATACTTGAACCAACAATGTCAGTGGAAATACCACGACCCGAATATAATTTTCCGTTGGAACGTAATTTCACAACAGTTTCACCCATTGCCTCACGTCCCTCTGTTACGGAGCGGATTTGGAAATCATCCAGTTCATAATGGCATCCTAAGATGTTTTCCAATGCAAGGAAAGCTGCATCCACAGGACCATCTCCAAGTGCAACCCCCTCTAATGTTTGCCCATTTTTTTCTAATGTCATGTGAGCCATAGAAGCGGCAGTGTTGCTTGCAGTGATGCTATATGTAGTTAACACATAAGTCGCTGGAACTTGCATAGCAGCAGAAGCAACAATCGTGTCAAGTTCCTTGAGAGAAATGGCCTCTTTTCGTGCTGCGATTTTTTGGAATGCATCCCACACACTAGCACCGTCTTCTTCGCTGAGGTCATATCCTAATTTTTCAACTGCTTTTAACACAGTTGTCATATTATCCATACTAGTGAGTGACATATCATCCACAACTTCTTGCACACCATTGTCAAATGGTGAGTTCTTGCTGCGAGATGTCTGACACATCCACTCGATTTGTTTGATAAGTCGATTCATTTCCACAGTACGGACGTTGCATGTCACGCCAAAGGATGTTCCTTTCATAGAAAGGAGGCGTGAAATATGTGGAAGTGAAATTTGGTTGATTTGGTAAGCAGCAGCTTTGATTTCGCGAGCTCCGTGTTTGATTGCGGCGATTGCGCAGGCGTCAGCCATAGCTAATTCGTTAGAGCATGAAACACCGAGAACCACGTCTTTCAACTCTGGTACGTTTTCGTATAAAGCATCAATAAATGCGCCAAACTCATCTGGGAGGATTGCTCCAGTAGCATCACACACAGTAATTGTAGTTGCACCAGCGTGAATGGCAGTCTTAATTGCTTCATATAAGAATGTAGCATCACTACGTGTAGCATCGTCTGCGATAAATTCCACATCTGAAGTTTTTACACAGCAAGCACTTACGATTTCCTCAATGGTTTTTAACATTGCAGCAGGTTTCTTGTGAAATAAATATTCCATTTGAACTGGGCTGACAGATGCAAATACCTGTAAACGTGGGTGTTTTGCTTCTTTTAAAGCGTTCCAAGTAGTTTCCACACTATCTAATGATAATGCGACAGGAACAGCTACAATGCTATCTTTCACTGTTGAAGCCACAGATTTGATACGAAGTGGGTCAATCTTTGGCTGCGTAATTCCTTCCAATTCAATAATTGTCACATTTAATTTATCAAGTAGTTTTGGAATTTCTAATTTCTCTTTGAAAGAGAGGGTGAAATCCTTTCCTGTCTGTTTCATTGTGATGTCACTAATTCTTACCTGGTTCATAATAATCCTTCCTTTGATAAAAAATAAAAAATCCTTGAAGCCGTTGCGACTTCAAGGACGAATAAACTATCCGCGGTACCACCTTGGTTATAGCGGCCTCTCAGCGCACTATCTCTCTCGGACTCTAATAAGTCCAAAGCCGATAACGGGGCAACCGTACTCCACTACACAAATAAAATTATTCTTTGCAGAGTCGACTCGGGAGTGAGATTGCGATCTTTCTTCCGTACCGATTCACACCAACCATCGGCTCTCTGAAACCCTTAGTAAAGACGCATAATTCCGTCACAGTCGTTTTTTATAAAAAATTTAATTAATTATAGCACGGTAGTGTAGTGAAGTCAAATGAAAAAGAAAAAAATTCCTAAAAAAAAGAAGAGTGTTTTACACATACTAAATGCGAAAATGAAATTTTTTAGAAAGGAGATTTTCGTTATGGACAAAAATCAGCATCTCGCAATTGCATCTGTTCCCGTTCAAACATGGAATGAAGTGTATGATGAGGCACATGCATTGCGAAAAGGGACTATTTTTGGAGAGCTAAACCGTCCGTTTTACGCTACGGTTTTAGGTGATGAAACTTTGGGCGTGGAACGCAGTTCTAATCAAGAAGCTCAAATGCTTCTTCAAATTCAGCGTGCAGGGTTTGTGTTAGATGATTTACGTCTTTATTTAGATACGCATCCAGAAGAAAAAGAAGCATTAAAATTGTACAAAGATACTTTGAAGCGAAAGATGCATTTAATGAGAGAGTTTGCACTTCGTTATTACCCCCTTGCAGAGGTGTGTATGGAGATGATCTATGACAAATATCCAGAATCCGAATGTTATTGTTGGCAAGAGGGAAAAATTCCGTGGGAAGGAGCGTGTAGCTAATGTGGGTATATGAGAAAAGATTGCAGTATCCAGTCAATATTACTAAGACGTGTCCTAAGACGGCACAATTAATTATGAGTCAATACGGTGGACCAGATGGAGAACTTTCAGCATCTATGCGATATTTGGCACAGCGCTATACGATGCCGGATAAGAAGGTGGGAGGTCTTCTTACCGATATCGGGACCGAAGAACTCGCTCATATGGAAATCATTTGTGCAATGGTGTATCAGTTGACAAAAAATCTAACAGTAGAAGAAGCAAAAACGGCAGGATTTGATGCTTACTATATTGATCATACAGCAGCATTGTGGCCGCAAGCGGCAGGAGGTGTTCCTTTTACTGCAAAAGAATTCCAGTCTAAAGGGGATGTGATTACGGATTTAACAGAAAATCTGGCAGCAGAGCAAAAAGCTAGAACTGTCTACGACAATTTACTTCGTATGATTACAGATCCGGAAGTTCGGGAGCCATTAAAGTTTTTAAGAACAAGAGAAATTGTTCATTTCCAAAGATTTGGAGAAGCGTTGGAAAGAACCAAAGATACGTTGGATTCTAGAAACTTTTATTATTTTAATCCAGAATTCGACAAGGGAATTAAAATGTCATAAGGAAAAAATCAAAAGCTCACCTCAGGGAGTGGTGGGCTTTTGGAATGGAATGGAGCAGAAATATGGTAATTATTAATGGTAAAGTATTCCCTATGGAGGGAGAGGTAATCGCAAATGGTTATGTACGCACAAAAGGGAAAAAGATTGAGGAAGTAGGGGAAATGTCTTCCTATAAAGAAAGGGAAGGAGAAGACATTCTAGATGTGCAGGGTGCATGGGTGTTGCCAGGGCTCATAGAGGCCCATGCTCATATCGGGATTACGGAAGAAAAATGGGGTATTATAGGCGATGATTGTAATGAAGCAACCCTTCCTGTGACCACATCATTGCGCGCCATAGATGCGGTGAATCCGATGGACCCTGCATTTCATGACGCGATTGCAGCAGGAATCACCTCCGTTATGACGGGGCCTGGGAGTGCCAATGTGGTTGGCGGACAGTTTGTATTTATGAAGACCCAGGGGAGATGTGTGGATGATATGATTGTCAAACATCCAGCAGCGATGAAAGTGGCATTTGGGGAAAATCCGAAAACCACTTATGGGGATAAAGACGAATTTCCGTCCACGCGAATGGGGACGGCTGCATTGCTGCGCAAGACATTAACCCAAGCTGTTGAATATAAGAGGAAGAAAGAAAATGGAAACCTAGGGAGTGAAGATTTTGAAATGGAACCATGGTTGCCTGTGCTTCGAAAGGAGATTCCTATGAAGGCGCACGCCCATCGTGCTGACGATATTCTAACAGCTATTCGGATTGCAAAAGAGTTTCAGGTAGACATTACCATCGAACATGGAACGGAGTCCCATCTAATCGTGGATGAGATTCGGGCATCTGGATTTCCAGTGGTTTCTGGGACAGAATTAACTTCCAGGTCAAAAATAGAGGTCCAAAATATGAGCTTCAAATCCAATCGAATTTTGCATGAGGCAGGAATTTTGTTTGCAATTACGACCGATCATCCAGTGGCTTTAATTCAGTATCTTCCTCTTTGTGTGGGGCTGGCAGTTAAGAATGGATTACCTATGGAAGAAGGACTAAAGGCAATGACTATCAATGCGGCTCGAATCTGCCGAGTAGATGAAAGAGTGGGTAGCTTAAAACCTGGAAAAGACGCGGACATTGCTATTTTTAATGGAAATCCTGTGGAAACATTAACCAAAACGTTGTATACTGTGATTGATGGAGAAATCATCTACGAAGCAGAAGAGTAGAAGGGAAAAGCGATGTATCTTGTATCCATTTATTTTGATGAAAAAACAAATCGCAAAATTCAACGATATATCAATCAGGTTGCAGAAACAACTGGAAATTCTTTTATGATAGACGAACATGTTCCACCACACATGACGATTTCTGCGTTTGAGACCCGATGCGAGAACGCGGCAATTGAAGCTTTGGAACATATTGCGACGCGTTTACAGCAAGGGGAAATTACTTGGGCTAGTGTAGGTCAGTTTTTCCCTTATGTTATTTTTTTGCAACCAGTGTTGAATTCATATTTGCACGAACTTTCCAAGATTGTGTATGAGGAACTTGAGAAAGAGGATGTGAATATTAGTCCGCACTATCAACCATATCAGTGGCTACCGCATGCAACCATTGGAAAAACTCTTTCACAAGAGCAGATGCAAAAAGCGTTTGAGGTGTTACAAACCCATTTTGGTGTGTTTGATAGCACGGTAGTACGCATTGGACTTGCAAAGACAAATCCACATAGAGATATCAAAACATTTACTTTAAATACGGAGGATTAGAATATGAAAATATCAACAGAAATTGGATCAGGGGCAAAAAGAATCGGAGAAGAGAGAGCAGTAGAATATGTAGCAAAGGCAGGCTTTGATTACTGGGATTTTTCGATGTTTGATATGTGTAGATATGATCACACAACAAAGCTAGTAATTGATACAGGACATCCGTTGACTGGAAGTGAACGTTTGGCGTTTGCGAGACGATTAAAACAGATTGGTTTGGACAATGGTATCACTTGTAATCAATCTCATGCCCCTTTTTCTTGCAATTATCCTTTCGTGCGTTCACGTTTGAAATGGGCAATTGAATGTACGGCTGAAGCGGGAGGAAAGATTTGTGTGATTCATCCGCAGACGAACAAAGGTGCAGAAGAAAACGCTGAGATGTACTGGGAACTACTTCCATTTGCAAAAGAATGTGGAGTGAAGATTGCTACGGAAAATATGTGGGATTGGGACAATGTGAAAGATCAATCTTCTTTTGCGGCTTGTGCAACAGGGGAAGATTTTGTTGCTCATATGGAAGCTGTAAATGACGATTTCTTTGTGGCGTGTTTGGACCTTGGACACGCGGAGATGCGAGGGTCTGGTTCCGGGGCAGTAAATATGATTCATGCATTAGGAAGACACTTGCAAGCGCTACATATTCACGATAATGATCAGTGGCACGATTCCCATCAACTACCATTTACGATGAAGATGGATTTTGAGGCGATTGTGAAAGCGCTTAAAGATATCAACTATCAAGGCGATTTTACCTTGGAAGCAGACCAATATTTAAAAGCGCTTGATGTAGAAGATATTTTTGATGGTTACAAAGAAATGGCAAGATGCGCAAGAAAACTTGCGGATATGTTTGAAAGATAAAAAGAAAACGGTACTGGCTAGATGCTAGTACCGTTTTGAATTATGCAAAGAAAATCATTCCGAAACAAGCGGCAACGCCAATTAGCATAATTGGTGAGATTGATTTTTTGCGAAGTTTCTTATAAACAAGCATTACTACCAATAAAAGTGCAGTAATCACAAGTGTTTGCCAGTTGGAAGAAATGCTAAGACCTTGTGCAATACAATTGGTAATAATCATATGAAGTCCAGTTGCTGCAATGATTCCGATAATACACGGTTTGATTCCATCTAAGATGGCTGCTACAAATGGTTTCTTTAAGAAGTTCTTAAAAATCATCGAGAATAGCAAGATGATAATAAAGGCAGGTAGACAAACCATAAAAGTGGCGAGCATAGAACCCCAAATACCACCGACTTCGTTCCCAATATAAGTAGCTGTGTTTACCATAATAGGTCCAGGTGTGCTTTCGCTGATGGCCAAAAGGTAAGCAAACTTTTCTTCGGAAACCCAACCATATTCCATAACAACTTCACGGATGACAGGGATAGCGCCGTAAGCTCCACCAAAGGAGAACAAACCAACTTTAAAAAATCCCCAAAGCAGTTCTAAGTAATTCATGATTCCACCTTCTTTCCGCTGATGAGCTTCTTAATATGGTAGAATGTAAAACCAATCACTCCTGCTAAAAGCAATAAGTAGATGGTTGAGAAATTCAATGATAAGAAGTTAATCGTGAGCATTGCAAGGAGTGCTACGAGTAAAATTGTGATGGTGAAGGCATTTTTCTTCATCTTTTTAAACATATTGTAGCCGGCACGTAAGATAATAAGTCCAACGCCGATTTGAATTCCGTGGAATGCATTTGCAATCACTGGGAAGTCGAGAATGTTATCGAAAAACGATGAGATTAAAAAGATAATCAAAAAAGATGGAAGTACAACACCAAAGGTTGCTGCAATAGAACCTAAGATTCCGCCTTGTGCATATCCAGTGTAAGTTGCGCAGTTGATTGCGATTGGACCAGGGGTTGATTCCGCAATGGTAAGAACCGTTGCAAATTCATCTTCTGTAATCCATTTTTTCTTCTCTACGCATTCATCTTGCACAATGGCAATCATTCCATAGCCACCGCCAAAAGTGAAAAGCCCGATTTTGGCAAATGTATAAAATAGTTTAAATAACATAGGGAGAGTCCTTTCTTTGTTGTAATCTCACTTATTGTAGCACATATTTCAAAGAAAGGACAGAACTAAAAATGATTGACTTCCAACTATTTCCATAGTAAACTGAATACGACAATTGAAGGGGCGCTGGTAATTGAGCCGGCTGAGATGGAATGTATTCATTCTGAACCCGAGAACCTGATCTGGATAATGCCAGCGTAGGAAGAGTACATTTTTAGAAAGTAAATTCTAACACCTGGATATCTTAGATATTCAGGTGTTTTTTGTATGGCGCGCGACAAAAATACAAAATGCACTCCAACACAAGTCAGGTTTGTAATTTGATTCTAAAAGAAAAGGAGAAGAAAGTTATGAACGCAAGCGTAGCAATTCAAGTTTTGCCAAAGGCAGACAACGATAGCGAAGTGATTCGCATCGTCGATGAGGTCATCAGCTACATTCAATCCACGGGTCTAAACTATTATGTGGGACCATGTGAGACCTCTATTGAGGGAGATTATGATGAATTAATGGACATTATCAAAGAATGTCAAAAAGTAGCTGTAAGAGCAGGAGCAAAAGAAGTTTCTGCATATGTAAAGGTAAACTATCGCCCAGAAGGAGAAGTGTTAAGCATTGAAAAGAAAGTCAAAAAGCATCACCAATAAGATTTGGTCATGTTCCGCAATTGTATGTATCGTAATAATATGGCAAATGGTCTGTAGCTTTGGACTTATTGATAGCTTTTTGTTGCCGTCACCATGGCAAGTGGCAAAGGCGTTGGTGGCAGAGTTTCCAACTTTAATGGAACATGCAGCTATTTCGTTATCAGAAGCATTTTTAGGTCTTGCATTGGGTGTATTGCTTGGATTTGTGATGGCAGTTTTTATGGATGAGTTTGATGCACTCTATAAGGCCTTTTACCCGATTATGGTTTTGACGCAGACCATACCAGCAGTAGCTATAGCACCGCTATTGGTACTTTGGTTTGGATATGAAATGACACCGAAGGTAATCCTTATAGTCATCACTACATTTTTCCCAATTGCAGTGGGTCTTTTAAATGGATTTAAGTCTGCTGACAAAGATGAAATGAATCTACTTCGCGCTATGGGGGCAGGTAGATGGACGATTTTTCGATATATTAAGTATCCGGGTGCTTTGTCCCAATTTTTTGCAGGACTTCGCATCTCGGCTTCGTATGCAGTTGTTGGAGCAGTAATTTCTGAATGGCTTGGTGGATTTGGCGGTTTGGGCGTCTATATGACACGAGTAAAACAGGCGTATTCTTTTGATAAGATGTTTGCAGTGATACTGCTGATTTCCCTTATTAGTCTCGTGCTTATGAAGGGAGTGGATTTCTTGCAAAAGAAATGTATGCCTTGGGAAAAGGAGAAGGAATTATGAAAAAAAGATTAATTGCATGTGGAATGGCAATGGTAATGGCATTCGCGTTAATGGCATGTGGTAATAAAAAAGAAGAAAAATTGGAAAAAGTAACATTTGTACTAGATTGGACTCCGAATACGAATCATACAGGTCTGTATGTTGCACAGGAAAAGGGTTTTTTTGAAGAAGTTGGAATCGAGGTTGAGATTGTGCAGCCGCCAGAAGACGGAGCGGAAGTATTAGTCGCTTCAGGAAGAGCGCAGTTTGGTGTGTCTTTCCAGGATTCTATGGCGCCAGCGCTAGCAAAAGATGATCCACTTCCAATCACGGCAGTGGCTTCGATTATCCAACATAACACTTCGGGAATCATTTCGCGAAAAGGGGAAGGAATGAATGTTCCAAAAGGTATGGAAGGGAAAAAATATGCCACTTGGAATGGACCGATTGAGTTGGCCACTTTGCAGCAGGTTGTAGAAGCGGATGGAGGAGATTTCGATAAGGTAGGTTTAAGTCCAAGTATGGTGACGGATGAAGTGTCGGCGCTGAAATCAAAATCGGTCGATGCTATTTGGATTTTTTACGCGTGGGCTGGCGTGAAGATGGAGTTAGAGGGGCTTGAGACAGACTATTTTGCATTTGCAGATCTAGACTCCGTGTTTGATTATTATACGCCAGTGATTATTGCTGGAAATAAATTTTTAAAAGAAAAACCAGAGACTGCAAAGGCATTCTTAAGTGCTTTGACAAAGGGATACCAATTTGCTATGGAAAAACCAGAAGAGGCAGCAGATATTCTCTGCAAGGCAGCACCAGAGTTGGATAAGGAACTTGTAAAAGCAAGCCAAAAATATTTGGTGGATCAGTATCAAGCAGATGCGAAAAAGTGGGGATATATTGAGGCAAGTCGCTGGAATGCATTTTATAATTGGCTAAACGATAAGGAATTAGTGGAGAATAAAATTCCGAACAATGCAGGATTTAGTAACGATTATTTACCTGAATAATAGGAGGTACTTATGGCGGTTTTAGAGGTGAGAAACGTCTCGAAAACATTTGATGGGGAAGAAATTATAAAAGGAATATCGATGCATTTGGAGCAAGGCGAAATCGTGTCTCTACTTGGAGCTAGTGGAGGCGGAAAGACCACTCTCTTCAATATCATTGCAGGACTAAGTAACCCAGACGAAGGAAGTGTTTGGTTAAAGGAAGAAGAGATTACTGGAAAGCCAGGAAATATTAGCTATATGTTGCAGAAGGATTTGCTCCTTCCTTATCGCACAATTTTGGACAATGTTGCACTGCCACTTCTGGTACGCGGAATGAAGAAGAAGGAAGCAAGAGCGAAAGCGGCTGCATGCTTCAACCAATTTGGTCTTGCGGGAACGGAGAAAAAATATCCAGCGCAACTTTCTGGAGGTATGAAACAGCGTGCGGCGCTTCTTCGCACGTATTTGTTTTCAGGAGAAGTGGCGCTCCTAGATGAACCATTTTCTGCACTGGATATGCTCACTAAGCAGAGTATCCATGAGTGGTATTTGGATGTAATGGAGAAGATTCAATTATCCACATTTTTTATTACCCATGATATTGACGAGGCGATTCTTTTGTCGGACCGCATTTATCTGCTTACTGGAAAACCAGGGGAAATTACGAAAGAGATTGTGATAGAGGAAAGAAAACCTCGGTCTAAGGATTTTTCGCTTAGTGAGAAATTTTTGCAATATAAAAGGGAAATTTTGGCATATTTAGAAGGAAAAAACGTTGACGAAAAGATCATTTTATAAGAGAATATAGAAATGTAAAATGATTTTGGAGGAAATAGAATGAAAGTTTTAAACGGATATGAGCCAGCAGAGGTGTTTCATTTCTTTGAAGATATTTGTGGCATCCCTCATATTTCATACCACGAGCAAGCGCTCAGCGATTATTGTGTTGCATTTGCTAAGGAACGTGGGCTTTATTATGAGCAAGACGAACTTGGAAATGTAATTATTATAAAGGAAGCAACTTTAGGATATGAGGATGTGGAACCAATCATCATTCAAGGTCATCTTGATATGGTGGGAGACAAAGTTCCAGAATGCTCAATCGATATGGAAAAAGAGCATATTAACATTCTTGTTGATGGAGATTGTATTACAGCAGAAGGGACGACTTTGGGAGCTGACAATGGAATTGCAGTGGCATACGGATTGGCATTGTTAGATTCAAAGGACATAGAACATCCTCGTTTGGAGGTAGTTCTTACGGTCAGTGAGGAAGTAGGACTTGAGGGTGCGACAGCCATCGACTTATCGTGTTGTAAAGCAAAGAGATTGCTCAATATTGATTCCGAAGACGAGGGCGTATTTACAGTAGGATGTGCAGGAGGTCTTCGAGTAGATTGTAATATCCCAATGGAAACTACACAAAAAACAGGTTTTGTATATGAAATTAAGACGGTCGGTTTTTTGGGCGGACATTCAGGAATTGAAATTGACAAGGGACGATTAAATGCAAATGTAACCCTTGGAAGATTCTTTTTGTATTTAAAAGAGAAACTTTCTTTTGATATCATTGCAATGGAAGGTGGAGTGAAGGATAATGTCATTCCAAAGAATGCGAAAGCATTGTTTATGATAGAGCAAGGCATGCAAGAAACACTTGAGCAACAAGTGGAAGCATTTAATAAGATGTTAAATGTGGAATCTGGTTCAAGCGACCCAGATGCGAAGCTTCAATTGGCAGCGCTAGCTGAAGAAAAAGTAGAAGTGTTAGCCAGTGAAGCGAAAGAAAAGGTACTTGCAGCCCTTGTTGGTATGCCAAATGGTGTTCAGACTATGAGCCCAGATTTAAAGGGACTTGTGGAAACATCACTGAATATGGGTGTTTTAAAAGTCGATGGGGAAACATTCTGGGCAAGTTTTGCACTTCGCAGTTCCCATGAAAGTGCAAAGATGTATTTGGCGGAAACATTAAAGCAGATGACAGCAACTTGGGGAGGTAGTGTAAGTTATCATGGATTGTACCCGGGTTGGCCATATGCAAGGGAATCAAAACTTCGCGACCTTTGTGTGAAAAAATATAAAGAGCAATACGGAAAAGAACCAATAATCGAAGTGATTCATGCGGGATTAGAATGCGGAATTCTTTCTTCGAAAATAGAAGGGCTTGACTGTATTTCAATTGGACCGAACCTTTATGATGTTCATACCCCAGATGAAAAAGTTAGCATAAGCTCTGTAGCTCGTGTGTGGGAATTTGTAAAAGCAGTATTAGCAGAAAAATAAGCATAAGAAAGGACTGTATGGAAATACAGTCCTTTTGCTTTATAATGAATTCGCGTTTTTTCGCAAGGTTTCTTGCACGAGTTCCTGACATTTAGCCCCAATTCCTTTTTTCTCTTCTTTGTCCAATCTATCTGTATAAATCGGTGCGAGGTACTCGATAATCACTTTGTTCTTTTTGATCCACGGAATATGGTCTTCAAACACTGGCGCATGATAGTAAATTGCAACTGGAACAATAGGACGTCCAGATTTCAAAGCTATCTTGAAGGAACCTTCTTTAAACGGAAGCAAGGTTAGGGCATCTTCTTTATTTCGAGTTCCCTCAGGGAAGATAGCAATAGAGATACCATCTTTCGCATATTGAATCGCTTCTAAGATAATCTGCAAGCCTTGTCTAACGTCCTCGCGGTCTAGAAAAAGACAGTACATGCGTCTCATCCAGGTGCGAATGAAAGGAATTTTTTCTAGAGAATTTTTTGCTACAAATCCAGTTAAATCCTTGGCGTTTGCATACATAACGAAGATATCAAAAATACTACGGTGATTGGCAACGAACAAAGCAGCTTCGTCTGGGATATTCTCTTTTCCGATTACAGTCATTTTTGTACCGCTTAGCCAAAGTATCAAACGGCAGATAAAACGCACAAATCGTAGCGAACTGATATCTTGCGCACGTTTATTGATTTTCCCAATCAACCATTCAATTCCGAGAAGTGGAAATGCTACAATGACAAAGGGGATAATACAGATACATATAATAATAAGTCTAATCATAATACACCTTTCTGTTATCGTCCGTAAATACGGGTTATTTTTGCAAGGGCCTCTGCTAAGCCATCCGACAATTCGTGAGATTGATAACGCCAAGCCCAGTTTTTAACGCCAACACCAGGAGTATTCATACGTCCTTCTTCCCCAACACCTAAAATGTCTTGTAACGGAATGATGGCAAAAGAAGCAATAGTGCCGAGGCAAGTGCGAAGGAAATCCCAGTGGATATTATAACCATCTGTGTTCATATAGCAACGCACCTTGTCACGAGAATATTCGGAAGCGGATGCATACCATCCCTTCGTTGTATTATTGTCGTGGGTCCCGGTATAACATACACAGTTTCTTGTATCAAATTGGTGTGGCAAGAAAGTACTCTCGTTTTCAGAGTCAAAAGCAAATTGTAGTACACGCATACCAGGAAAACCAAATTGATCGCGCAGTGCTTCGACTTCTGGTGTAATAATACCAAGATCTTCTGCGATAATCGGCAGGTCTTTTCCAAGAGCTTTTTCGATGGCAAAGAATAGATTTTCTCCAGGTCCAGGTACCCATTTACCATTGATTGCAGTTTCTTCATCTGCTGGTACTGCCCAGTAAGATTCTAATCCGCGGAAATGGTCGATGCGGATGTAATCGCTCAAAAGAAGTTGATGTTGAACACGAGATACCCACCAAGCATATCCGTCTTTTGCATGTTCGTCCCAATCATACAGAGGGTTTCCCCACAGTTGACCTGTCGCTGAAAAATAATCAGGTGGAACTCCGGCAACGACGGTAGGATAACCTTCGGAATCTAGTTGGAACAATTCTTGATTTGCCCACACATCTGCGCTGTCCATAGAGACGAAAAGAGGGATGTCTCCAATGATTTTTACCCCATTTTCATTAGCGTATTCTTTGAGTGCCATCCATTCTTTATAGAAAATAAACTGTACAAAGTAGTAGAAGTTCATTTCCTCATGAAGAAGAGCTTTTAAAGTCTCTTTCACTTTTGGGGTTGGTGTGCGATATTCCTCTTTCCAAACGAGCCATTCACGACCTTCGTGCATATCTTTGGTTGCCATATATAATGCATAATCGTCTAACCAAGAAGCATTTTTTTGCAAAAACGCTTGATATTCTTTCAGAAGTTCTTCGCTCGCGCGCTCTGCAAAACGAGTGGAAGCAAGGCGCAAGATTTTCGTCTTCCAAGGAATGACATCACCATATTCCACAGAAACTCCATCGCCACAAGGGCAATCAGAGAGTTCCCATTCTTCCAAAAATCCTAATTTCACTAAGTGCTCTGGACTCACAAGAAGTGGTTGTCCTGCAAATGCGGAGAATCCTTGATATGGAGAATCCCCGAATCCAGTTGGTGTCAGTGGAAGGATTTGCCATAGATGTTGCCTTGAACTTTTTAAAAAATCAACAAAGTCAAAGGCTGCTTGTCCTAAATCCCCAATCCCATATGGTGAAGGGAGAGAGGTGGGATGAAGCAAAATGCCTGATAAACGTATATTTTCTTTATTAGCCATAATAATTTCCTCGATTTTCATTCAATGTAAACATTATACAAAACTATCTTTCCAAAGGCAAGATTTGTGTTATAATGATTGCAAGTGATTTCAAAAGAAAAAAGGAGTGACAAAGATGGAAAGAAGAAACCTTACCTTGTTAACTGATTTGTATGAATTGACGATGATGCAAGGATATTTTGAGCGTCAGGAAAATGAAACTGTTATATTTGATATGTTTTTCCGATCGAATCCAAACAAGTCGGGTTATTCTATTGCAGCCGGCTTAGAGCAAGTCATTCAATACATTAAAGAATTGAACTTTACTTACGACGAAGTAGAATATCTTCGCAGTCTCAATATATTTAGCGAAGAATTTTTGAATTATTTAAGTGGTTTCCACTTTAGCGGAAGCATTTATGCAATCCCAGAAGGAACTGTAGTGTTTCCAAAAGAACCACTTCTTAAAATCGTAGCACCGATTATGGAAGCGCAATTGGTGGAAACAGCGATTCTTAATATTGTGAACCATCAGTCGCTGATTGCCACAAAGGCGGCACGTGTTGTGTATGCAGCACAAGGTGATGGAATTATGGAGTTTGGACTTCGCCGTGCGCAAGGACCAGATGCAGGTCTCTACGGCGCAAGAGCGGCTATGATTGGCGGTTGTGTAGGTACATCCAATGTACTGGCAGGACATTTATTTGATGTGCCAGTAAAGGGAACTCATGCCCATAGCTGGATTATGAGTTTTGAAGACGAGTACACTGCATTTAAGACTTATGCAAATCTTTATCCAAATGCATGTATTTTACTTGTTGACACGTATGACACATTAAAATCAGGTGTGCCAAATGCGATTCGTGTTTTCACGGAGATGCGTGAAAAAGGCGTGGAATTGAAAAACTATGGAATCCGTTTAGATAGTGGAGACCTTGCATATTTGTCAAAGAAGGCACGTAAGATGTTAGATGAGGCGGGATTTGAAGATGCCGTTATTTCTGCATCAAATGATTTGGATGAATATTTGATTCACGATCTTAAGATTCAGGGAGCGAAGATTACTTCTTGGGGCGTAGGTACGAACCTCATTACATCCAAGGATTGCCCTGCTTTTGGCGGTGTGTACAAGCTTGCAGCCATCCAAAGAGAAGATGGAACTTTTGAATCAAAGATTAAACTTTCTGAAAATACAGAGAAAATTACAAACCCTGGAAATAAGACGATTTATCGGATCTATGATAAAGAGACTGGAAAACTGCGTGCAGACCTCATCTGTTTTGCAGATGAAACTTTTGATGAATCACAGGATATGCGTTTGTTTGATCCAAATGAGCCATGGAAAAAGACAAAACTTCCTGGTGGCACCTATACAATGAAAGAGATTCTTGTACCGATTTTTGTCAATGGGCAATGTGTATATGAGTCTCCAAGTGTAATGGAAATTGCTAAGTTCTGTAAGGAAGAAAAAGAGACTCTTTGGGATGAAACAATGCGTCTGTTTAACCCGCACAAGGTATATGTGGATTTATCACAACGTTTGTTTGATGAAAAGCAGAAGTTATTGAACGAAATGAGCCATGCAGAATAATAGAGGAGAATGATAATGAAAATAGTAGTATTAGCTGGAGGATTAAGTACAGAGCGTGATGTTTCGCTTGCATCTGGAGCTGGAATTTGTAGAACATTGAGAGAGAGAGGTCATCAAGCCTTTTTATTAGATGTCTTTCTCGGTTTTCCGTATGATGCAAACAAATTAGAAGAAGTATTTTCTTTACCAAACGCTGGACTTGAAATTGCAGAGGGAATCAAGACAACAGAACCGGATTTGGCAGCGATTAAGGCATCGCGCGAGGATCAGTCCGATTGTTTTGTGGGACCAAATGTTATCGACATTTGTCGAATGGCGGATGTTGTATTTATGGGACTCCACGGTGATGTGGGAGAAAATGGAAAATTGCAAGCAACTTTTGATATTTTGGGTATCAAATATACAGGACCAAATTATTTGGGAAGTGCCCTTGCGATGGATAAGGGAATTGCAAAACAAATTTTCAAAATGTCTGGGGTGCCGACGCCACTTGGTACAGCACTCAAAAAAGCAAATAAAGAGATGTCACTTGCAGAGCTGGGATTGGAACTTCCAGTGGTTGTAAAACCATGTTCGGGTGGTTCAAGCATTGGTGTGTATATTGTGGATACCGAAGAATCTTATCGCGAAGCACTTGAAAAATCTTTCGTCTATGAAGATGAGGTTGTGGTAGAACCATATATCAAAGGCCGCGAGTTTGCAGTGGGAATCATCGATGGAAAAGCACTTCCAGTAATCGAGATTATTCCAAAGTCAGGATTCTTTGATTATGCAAACAAGTATCAGTCAGGATGTACCGAAGAAATTTGCCCAGCACAGATCGATGATGAGACGGCACAGAGAATGCAACGTGCGACTGAGCTCGCGTTTAAAGCATTGAAGTTGGATGTATATTCTCGCGCAGATTTCTTGTTGGATGAAAAAGGCGATATTTATTGTCTAGAAATGAACACATTGCCGGGGATGACTTCGGCAAGTCTGCTTCCAAAAGAAGCGAAAGCAGCAGGTATCGAGTATGGAGACCTCTGCGAATTAATTATTGAAAAATCCTTGGCTCGTTATCAGGGCTAATGGGAGGAACTATATGAAAGCAATGTCTTTGAGAGAAATCGCTGCAGCTTGTAGCGGACATTACTATGGAGAAGAAACAAAATTAGGACAGTCAGTAACTGGTGTTGCAATTGACAGTCGTAAAATTGAAGAGGGATTTTTATTTGTGCCAATCAAAGGTGCTCGTGTAGATGGACATACCTTTATCCCACAGGTGATGGAGAAAGGTGCCCTTTGTACATTGACGGAGGAACCGTTAGGCGAGGTTACATATCCTTATATTTTGGTGGAATCCTGTGAGCAGGCATTGAAAGATTTGGCGGAACATTACCGTAAAGCATTGGATATTCGTGTGGTTGGAATCACAGGTAGTGTAGGCAAGACCAGCACAAAAGAAATGATTGCCAGCGTGCTCTCGCAAAAATATGCTGTGCTAAAAACCGCAGGGAATTTTAATAATGAAATCGGACTTCCGCTTACCATTTTTAATATACGGGATGAACATCAAGTGGCGGTATTGGAGATGGGAATCAGCGAGTTTGGTGAAATGAGACGTCTTTCGAAGATGGCCAGACCAGATATTTGCGTCATTACCAATATTGGACTTTGCCATTTGGAAAATTTGGGCGACCGTGATGGAATACTCAAAGCGAAAACGGAGATGTTTGAATACAAGATGCCAGACGCAACCATTATTTTAAATGGTGACGATGATAAATTGATGACTGTCAAAGACTGGGAAGGATACGCACCACTTTATTTTGGATTATCTGAAAACCAAGATATATATGCAGATGAGATTCAAAGTCGCTCTCTGAAGGGAACGGAATGCACTTTGCATATGGGAGAGGAAATCTTGAAGGTGATGATTCCGATTCCGGGGCATCATATGGTATATAATGCAATGGCTGGTGCATTGGTTGGACTTGAACTTGGTCTTACGTTAGGAGAGATTAAGGCGGGAATTGAAAGTTTGGTTCCTGTTTCAGGGCGAAACAATCTGATTGAGACAGAGAACTTTATGATTATTGATGACTGTTACAATGCCAATCCAATTTCCACGAGGGCTTCGTTAGATGTCTTGGCGACGGCAGATACACGAAAAGTGGCTATCCTGGGAGATATGTTTGAACTTGGTGAAAATGAAAAGGCGATGCACTATGATGTGGGTACACATGCAGCTAAGAAAGGCATTGACTTAGTGATTTGCATTGGGGAACTTTCGAAAGAAACTACGAAAGGTGTAGCAGACGGAAAGGGAACAGTCATTCATTTTGATACGAAAGGGGCGTTCTTTGAGAAATCAAAGGAACTCTTACAAAAAGGAGATGCCGTTTTGGTAAAGGCGTCTCATGGTATGGCTTTTGCAGAGATTGTAGATGTGTTGAAAGATATGAATATATAGGAGTTAGGGTGAGATGAAAAAATCTCATCCTTTTTTTGGTCTTTTTTGAAATGTTTCTGTGTATGATAGTAGAGAAATCATAGATGGAGATGCTATGAAAAAAATTGTTTTTTCTATATTGCTTGCGGTGATTTTCTGTTGCTTTTTTGGATGTTCTTCAAAAAAGTTAAGTGCAGAGAAAATTCGCGATATTTCATTTACTGTTTTGGATGAAGACCAGATACCTGAAGAACTTGAAACCATGATTTCGAAAAAAGAGGATAAGTATTTCAAGTACACTTACGCAGACCAGGGAGAGCTTTTCATTGCCGTAGGGTATGGAGAGCAACCAACCAGTGGGTATAGTATCGAAGTGAAAGAACTTTATGAGACAAAGAATGCGATTTACATACATACAAATCTAATCGGACCGACAAAAGATGAAAAGATTGTGGAGAGGGTAACCTATCCGTATATTGTAGTGAAACTAGAGTATGTTGATAAAAATGTTGTGTTTGAGTAAAGGAGTATGGGTATGGAAATGATGACAAAGCAAGTAGAAATGAAACGAGTGGCACGAAACGTAACCAATCAGTTTGTGTTGGATGAGGATTATAATGTGCCAGATAGCAAAAATGACATTGAAAAGATTGTTCTCGGTGAGGGCACTGTAAAAATCAACGAAGTAAAGCCTGTAGAAAATTATCTTCGTGTGCAAGGTTATGTAGAGTTTCATGTGCTCTATGTAGCGGAAGGATTCGATTGTGCATATGAATGCCTAGAGGGGAAATTGCCATTTTCCGAGATGGTGTATGTTGATAATGCCAATGAAGAAAAAATGGAAATAAAAGGAATTCACATAGAGCTTCAAACGAGTTTGGTGCATTCTCGCAAGGTGCGAATTAAGGCAATGGTAGAGATGCATCTGGAAAGCGAAAAACAGACTTGCGAAGAAATCCCCACAGATTTCGACTGCGGATGTCAAATTTATAAAAAGCAGTTGCCAGTGGAACTTTTGAAACTGCAAGTGTCCAAAAAAGATATGTATCGCATCAAAGAGGAAATTACTCTCCCAGGAACGAAGGAAAGCATCGGAAGAATGCTATGGAGCGATGTTGCTAATCGTAAGATGGACACCCGACTTATGGTGGATGAATTACAAATCGAGGGGGAGCTGCTTGTCTTTTGTTTTTATGAGTCGCCAGACGGAAAAATTGATTGGATGGAACAGAGCATTCCGTATCACGGGCGCATAGAATGTTTTGATGTGGATGACACTATGTACCATCACGTACAAGCCGATTTAGATGAGATTCATATCGAAGTGCGCGCAGATGAGGATGGAGAAATGCGTCTTGTTGGAGTTGAGGGAACTTTGCAACTTTGCATCGCAGTATACGAGGAAGAAAAACTAGAAGTTTTAGAGGATGTGTATTCTCTTGAAAAGAACTGCGTATTAGAGAAAAAGGAAATGGAATATGAACAACTGATTTTACAGAATCATTCTAAGTGCAAGATTATGGAGCGATTGATGGTGCCAGAATTAAATAAAGAGGTCTTGCAAATTTGTCATTCTAGTGGCGCTATTCATGTGGATCATATGGAGCGAAGAAACGACGGAGTTTTAATAGAAGGCGTGTTGCAAATCAGTTTCTTATATGTAAAGGCAGATGACCGTACACCATTTGACACATGGCAAGGCGTGGTTCCGTTTTCACATTTTGTTGAGTGTGGGGAGACAGATAGAGATTTCCAATACCATATCTCGACGATTCTAGAACAACTGAGTATTACGTTGCAAGGCGGAGATGAAATTGAGGTTAAGGCAGTGATATCTTTTCGCGGATTTTTTAAACGTGTAGATAAAAAAGAATTTATAAAAAATATCCAAATGGAACCGCTTGTGATTGAGGAAATCGAAAAGCGACCAAGTATTGTGGGATATACAGTAAAAGCAGGCGATGATTTGTGGTCGCTAGCAAAGCGGTATAGCACGAGTGTCCATGCAATTTGCGAGGTCAATGAAACTTCAGAAGAAACGATGCAAGCAGGCGACAGGTTATTGATTTTTAAGGAAAATATGAGTATACTATAGATAAGTTTGTATACAAGATACAAAGAAAATACAAACGATTAGGATGGAGGAAAAACTATGGGAGAAAAATTGACCTTGAAAGCTCCTGCCAAGATTAATTTGGGGCTGGATGTACTAGGCAGGCGAGACAATGGATATCATGATGTGCGAATGGTCATGCAGAGCATTGCACTGTACGATGATGTGACGATAGAAAAGGTAGAAGAGCCAGGTATTTGCTTGGAAATCAACTTAGACTTTCTCCCAACAGATGAGCGGAATATAGCCTATAAAGCGGCAAAACTTTTGATGGATGAATTCGAGATATCAGCAGGCGTAAAAATGAAATTGGAAAAACATATTCCAGTGGCAGCAGGCTTAGCTGGTGGCAGTACCAATGCAGCGGCTGTTCTTGAGGGGATGAATACATTGTTTTCCTTGGGGCTTACTCAGGAGGAACTCATGGAAAGAGGTGTGAAGTTAGGTGCCGATGTTCCGTATTGTATTATGAAGGGAACGGCTCTTGCGGAGGGGATTGGTGAGATTTTATCTCCATTACCTCCACTTCCAGAATGCCATATTTTGATTGCAAAGCCAGACATCAGCGTTTCCACCAAAGAAGTATATGAAGAATTGGACTCGAAAGAGATTCCAGAGCATCCAGATATTGATGGGATTTTAGAAGGGCTTCAAAAAGCCGATCTATCAAAGATTGTAAGCGCTATGGGAAATGTACTAGAGCGGGTAACAGTTCAAAAATATCCCGTGATTAACGAAATAAAAGAAATTATGAAAACAGCAGGTGCTATGAATGCCATGATGAGCGGTAGTGGTCCGACAGTATTTGGTTTTTTTGAAGATCGGGAAATGGCAGAATATGCACAGCGCAAGATACAAAAGAAGAATATAGCAAAAGATATATGTTTGACAAATGTTCACAATACGAGGAGGTCATAAGATGGGAACGAATTTTGAATTGGAAATGAATGAATATTTGCCACTTCGAGATGTTGTGTTTCAGACGCTGAGACAGGCGATTCTTCGCGGCGAATTAGAGCCGGGCGAACGTTTGATGGAAATCCAGTTGGCAAATAAATTGGGAGTCAGTCGTACGCCGATTCGTGAAGCTATTCGAAAGTTGGAGTTAGAAGGTCTTGTTTTAATGATTCCTCGAAAAGGAGCAGAAGTTGCAGAGATTACAGAAAAGAGTCTTCGCGATGTGTTGGAAGTGAGAAGTTCACTGGAAGATTTGGCGGTGGAACTTGCTTGTGAGAGAATCGGGGAAGAACAGATTGAAGAATTAAAGAAGGCGGCAGAAGAGTTTAAGGAAGCATTGCAAGGCGGAGATTTGACAGAGTATGCGGAAGCGGATGTGAAATTCCACGATGTTATTTATCATGCAACAGAAAATCAGAAGTTGGTACAACTTCTCTACAATCTGCGGGAGCAAATGTATCGTTATCGTGTGGAATATCTGAAACGTTCGGAAGTTCATCAGACACTTCTTGCTGAGCATCAGCACATTATTGAATGTATTGAAAAACATGACAAAGAAGCTGCAAAAATTGCGATTCGAACACATATCGATAATCAATTTGAGAAAGTGGCGAATACAATTCGTGAAAAAAAGTAGAATAATTTTTAAAAATCTGTGCACACTCCCAATATCAATTAGGGAGGTACATAGATATGAAAAAATTATGTGCAATAGCCGGGATACTGATTGCAACTTTGGTAACTGGCATTATGGTAAATGTAAAGCAAACGAGAATGCAAGAGGATTTAGCTAAGGAAGTGTTTCGTTTCCATGTGTTGGCAAACAGTGATGGCAAAGAGGATCAATCTTTAAAAATGAAAGTAAAAGAGGAGATTCTCCGTTATATGAAACAGGAACTTCCAGTATCCGATAGTGTAGACACAACCAAGGTATGGGCAAGACAGCATTTGACAGAGATTGAAGAGGTTTCAAAACAGGTGATTTTGGAGGAAGGATATGATTATCCAGTCAAGGCACAAGTGACAAAGTGCCAGTTTCCAGATAAGTCCTACGGGGATGTCACATTTCCTGCGGGAGAATATGAGGCCCTTCGTATTGAGATTGGTAAGGCTGAGGGACAGAATTGGTGGTGCGTCCTTTATCCAAACCTTTGCTTTATGGATGCCGTTCATGCAGTAGTTCCAGAAGAAGGGAAAAAGGATTTAAAACGGGTGCTAGATGAAGATACTTATGATATGGTAACAGCCACCACACGTTTTCGCATTGGATGGTTTTTCTTTTAGGAGAAGCGGAGGATTATATGTACACAATGAAGAGTAACATTCGCTACAGCGAGTGTGGAGCAGATAATAAACTAAAGATTCCTGCACTTATCAATTATTTCCAAGATTGTACCACTGAGAATTCGGAAAAAATTGGGGCGGGATATACATATTTAAAAGAAAAGAAACGCGCATGGATATTAAATGCTTGGAATATTTTCATTTTTCGAAGACCAGAGGTCTCAGAGGCGGTGGAGATATCCACTTGGGCAACCGGATTTAAGGGTGTGTTTGGACCAAGAGATTTTCAAATGAAAACAGCGCAAGGCGAGTTGCTGGCATGTGCAAAGACATTATGGGTGTATTTGGACACAGAGAGCGGGAGACCGACAAAACCTACAGAGGAAGAGATGGCTGCATATCAAGTGGAACCATCTTTCTCAGAAGAAATCATTACTCGCAAACTTAAACTTCCAGAAGCGATGGAGTATGCTGGTACATTTCCGGTAGGGAAATATCAGATTGACACCAATCAACACGTGAATAATAGCCAGTATGTGCAAGTTGCCTACGAAGTGATTCCAGGAGATTATTCGGTGCAAGAAGTTCGAGTAGAATATCGAAAGGCAGCAGTATTTGGAGATGTTTTTGTAGTTAAGCAGAAGGAAGAAGAAGGACATATTGTGGTTAGTTTGTGCGATGAGGAAGATATCCCATATGCGATTGTAGAATTTATAGGAGAACGATAGAGATGAGATTAGGGAAAACACAAGTACTTACAGTAGTAAAAAAAGTAGATTTTGGAGTGTATTTGGGAAGTGACGAACAGAGAGTATTACTTCCAAAGAAGCAGGTGCCACAAGGGATAGAGCCAGGGGACCCAGTGGAAGTATTTCTATACAAAGATTCTGACGACCGATTGATTGCGACAACCAATGTTCCAAAATTAGAAGTTGGAGAACTTGCAGTCTTAGAAGTGGTTGACACCAATAAATTTGGTGCTTTCTTAGATTGGGGATTGGAAAAAGATTTATTTTTACCTTTTAAACAGCAGACAGCAAAGGTAATGAAGAAAGACAAATGCCTTGTCTCTCTTTACATTGATAAGAGTGAACGTCTCTGTGCAACGATGAAGGTCTATGACTTGCTTCGACAAGATTCTCCGTATCAAAAGGACGATATGGTGGAGGGAATTGTCTATGATACCAGCGAAGAATTTGGTGTATTCGTGGCAGTTGACAATCAATATTCTGCATTAATTCCGAAAAAAGAAGCCCAAGGTAAATGGAGAGTGGGACAAGTCGTAAAAGCTCGCGTCACAGAAGTGAAGGCCGACGGGAAATTAGACTTAAGTGTAAGAGATAAAATTCCAATGCAGATGAACAAAGACGCAGAGATGATTTGGGAACGCTTGGAGGAGTATGGCGGAGAATTGCCATTCAACGATAAAGCAGATCCGAGTATCATTCAACGAGAATTTGGGCTTAGCAAAAACGCATTCAAGCGTGCAGTGGGAAGACTATTGAAAGAAGATAAAATTGTAATTGGTGAAAAGAACATAAAGGTGAAATAATATGAGTTTTGTGCATTTACATGTCCATACAGAGTACAGTTTGTTGGACGGCTCAAACAAAATAAAAGAATACGTTTCTAGAGTCAAAGAACTTGGAATGAATAGTGCGGCCATTACAGATCATGGTGTGATGTTTGGTGTCATTGATTTCTATCGCGCTGCGAAGAAGGAAGGCATCAAACCGATTCTCGGTTGTGAGGTATATGTGGCACCGGGAAGTCGTTTTGACAAAACCCCTGGTTCCAACAGCGATGACCGCTATTATCATTTAGTACTTTTGGCGGAAAATCAAAAAGGATATGAAAATCTGACAAAGATTGTGTCGAAAGGTTTTGTAGATGGTTATTACTACAAACCACGTGTAGATATGGAACTTTTGGAAGAATATCACGAGGGAATCATTGCCCTTAGTGCATGTCTTGCCGGAGAGGTACAAAAGTACTTGCTTCGTGGAATGTACGGAGATGCATTAGATGCGGCAAAGAGATATGAAGCAATTTTCGGAAAGGGAAATTTCTTCTTAGAACTTCAAGATCATGGTATGCAAGAGCAACAGATGGTAAATCCGCAGCTTCTTCGTTTGTCTCGTGAGACAGGAATCGAACTTGTGGCAACCAATGACGTGCACTATACCTATGCGGAAGATGAAAAATCTCACGATATTCTGCTCTGTATTCAGACAGGAAAAAAACTTTCAGATGAAAATCGTATGCGCTATGAGGGAGGGCAATACTTCGTCAAATCAGAAGAAGAAATGCGTACTCTGTTCCCGTATGCTTTGGAAGCATTGGAGAACACCCAGAAGATCGCAGACCGCTGTAACGTGGAGATTGAGTTTGGTGTAACCAAATTGCCAAGATATGATGTGCCACAGGGGTATACCGCTTGGGAATATTTAAATAAACTTTGCTTTGAAGGACTTCATAGCAAATATGAGAATCCTGAGGGAGAGCTCACAGAGCGTCTCAACTATGAATTGAATGTTATCCGAAATATGGGGTACGTGGATTACTTCCTCATTGTTTGGGATTTTATTAACTATGCCCGTATGAATGATATTATGGTGGGGCCAGGGCGTGGTTCGGCAGCGGGAAGTATTGTTGCTTATTGTTTAGGAATTACGAATATTGACCCTATTAAGTATCAACTTCTTTTTGAGCGTTTCTTAAATCCGGAACGCGTATCTATGCCCGATATTGATATTGACTTTTGTTTTGAAAGAAGACAAGAGGTTATTAATTATGTGGTTCAAAAATATGGAGCAGAGAAAGTAGCCCAGATTGTAACGTTTGGAACTATGGCTGCAAAAGGTGTTATTCGCGATGTTGGACGCGTGATGGATTTGCCATATGCGTTTGTAGATAGTATCGCAAAAATGATTCCAAATGAATTGAATATTACATTGGAAAAAGCCCTCGTTATGAATAGCGAGTTGAAAGATTTATATGATAAAGACGGACAAGTCAAAGAGCTTATTGATATGTCTATGCGTTTGGAAGGACTTTCAAGACATACGTCTATGCATGCGGCAGGTGTCGTAATTTGTCAAGAATCTGTAGATTCTTATGTGCCGTTGTCCTTAGGTTCAGATGGTTCCGTGACTACGCAGTTTGTTATGACAACGCTAGAAGAACTGGGACTACTCAAGATGGACTTCTTGGGACTTCGTACTCTGACCGTTATCCAAAATGCGGTAAAAATGGCGGAAAAACGAGTTGGACATCCAATTGATATGGATAAAATCAACTATCAAGACAAAGCGGTCTTAGATTATATCGGAACCGGTAAAACAGATGGTATTTTCCAAATAGAAAGTGCCGGTATGAAGAGCTTTATGAAGGAATTAAAGCCACAGTCTTTAGAAGACGTTATCGCGGGAATTGCGCTCTATCGTCCAGGACCGATGGATTTTATTCCACAATACATCAAAGGTAAAAATGACCAGTCATCCATCGTGTATGATTGTCCACAACTAGAGCCGATTCTAAAGGCAACTTATGGATGTATTGTTTATCAAGAACAGGTTATGCAAATCGTGCGTGATTTGGCTGGATATACTTTGGGACGAAGCGATTTACTTCGCCGTGCTATGTCGAAGAAAAAGGCAGACGTTATGGAAAAAGAGCGCCAGAACTTCGTATATGGAAATGCAGAAGAAGGTGTTCCGGGATGTATTGCCAATGGTATTGATGAAAGAACTGCCAACAAAATTTATGATGAAATGATTGATTTTGCGAAGTATGCGTTTAATAAATCTCACGCAGCAGCTTATGCAGTGGTGTCTTATCAAACCGCATATTTGAAATACTATTATCCGAGGGAATTTATGGCGGCGCTTATGACTTCAGTGATGGATAATTCGGACAAAGTTGCTGGTTACATTTATGCTTGTCGCCAAATGGGAATTCAGATTCTGCCACCAGATGTCAACGCAGGAGAAGGAAACTTCTCCGTGGATGGAGATGGCATTCGCTACGGACTTGCAGCTATTAAGAGTGTGGGAATCCCAGTGATTGAAGCTCTGGTGAAAGAGCGAGAAGAAAATGGTAAGTTCAAAAACCTCAAAGATTTTGTGGAACGTATGACAGGAAAAGGTGTCAATAAGAGAACTATTGAAAGTTTTATTAAAGCTGGAGCTCTAGATACGCTAGGTGGTACTCGCAAGCAGTTTATGATGATTTATGTAAAAATCGTGGACCAAATCAGTCAGGAGAAAAAATATTCTATGACAGGACAAATGTCCCTTTTTGATATTGTCAGCGAGGAAGAAAAGCAAGATTATGAAATTCAACTTCCAGATGTGGGAGAGTATGAGAAAGAAACGATGCTTGCCTTTGAAAAGGAAGTTCTAGGCATCTATGTCAGTGGGCATCCAATGGAGCGATACGAAGAAAAGTGGAGAAAGAATATGACAGCCACTACGTTGGATTTCCAAATAGACGAAGAAACAGGACGCACGAAAGTGCGAGATGGACAACGAGAAGTTGTAGGTGGTATGATTACGGGAATTACCATTAAGCATACGAAGACTAACAAGACGATGGCATTTTTGGCGTTGGAAGATATGCTTGGAACTGTGGAAATTGTTGTATTCCCCAAGGATTACGAGAAATATCGAAAATATTTACAAGAAGATACGAAAGTGTTTGTGCGTGGACGTGTTTCAGAAGAAGATGACAATGCAAGCAAATTAATCTGTGAGGGAATTACTGCTTTTGAAGAAATTCCATGTGAATTGTGGGTACAGTTTACAGATATCGCAGGGTACCAAGCAGAAGAAAAAGTGCTGATGGATTTACTACAACAATCTACAGGAAATGATCAGGTAGTTATCTACTGTGCGAAGGAAAAAGCTATCAAACGTTTGCCTGTTGCATACAACGTACAAGTAGAACCAGGATTCGTAGGAAAAATGGAACAACAATTTGGAAAAAGTCGAGTAAAAGTGGTAGAAAAACACATTGAAAAGGTGTAAAATGCAAACAATAGTACAAAAGAATGGGAGGACAGCATATGTTTGAACCAATACACACAATTGGAGTATTAACAAGCGGTGGCGATGCGCCAGGTATGAATGCAGCAGTGCGCGCTGTTGTAAGAACCGCTTTGCATAAAGGTTTAGCAGTACGTGGAATCAAACGTGGTTACCACGGACTATTAAGAGAAGAGATTATTGATATGTCAAGAAGAGACGTGGCAGATATTATTCAACGTGGAGGCACCATTTTGCAGACGGCAAGAAGTCAGCAAATGCGTACGCCAGAAGGACAATTAAAAGCTGCGGGCATTTTGAAGAAATATGGTATTCAAGCATTGGTAGTTATCGGAGGTGATGGTTCTTTCGCTGGTGCGCATGCGTTGACACAATATGGAATCAATGTGGTAGGTATTCCAGGAACAATCGACCTTGATATTGCTTGTACAGACTATACGATTGGTTTCGATACAGCAGCCAACACAGCGATGGAGGCAATTGATAAGATTCGAGATACAGCCACATCTCATGAAAGATGTAGTATCGTTGAAGTTATGGGACGTGATGCAGGTTACTTGGCTTTGTGGTGCGGTATTGCAAATGGAGCAGAGTATATTCTTCTTCCAGAAGAGCATGGCTATAATGAAGATAAGATTGTAGAAGATATTTTGGAAAATAGAAAACATGGAAAGAAACACTATATCATTATTAACGCAGAAGGTGTAGGTAATTCCATCCAATTAGCAAAACGAATCGAAGAGAGAACTGGTGTTGAGACAAGAGCTACGATTCTTGGATATTTGCAACGTGGTGGAAGCCCAACTGTAAAAGATCGTTTATATGCATCTATTATGGGTGCTAAGGCGGTAGATTTGATTGTGGAAGGTAAGTTAAACCGCGTGGTTGGATATCGTGGTGGCGAGTATATTGATTTCGATATCACAGATGCCTTGAAGATGAATAAAGAGATTCCAGAATATCAATTGGAGATGTCCAAGATTTTATAATTTGGAAGAAGTTTAAAGGAGAATCATATTTTGGATATGAATAAAAAGAAAACAGCACCAATCGGTGTGTTTGATTCCGGAGTTGGTGGACTTACTGTGGCGCGAGAGATTATGCGAAATCTTCCCAAAGAGGATATCGTGTATTTCGGAGATACAGCCCGAGTGCCTTACGGTAGCAAATCCAAGGATAACATTATCCGTTATTCGAGACAGATTATTAATTTTTTGCGCACGAAAGGCGTGAAGGCAATCGTGATTGCCTGCAATACGGCAAGCGCGTTAGCCCTCGAAGAAATGCAGGCGGAATTTGACATTCCGATTTTGGGTGTGGTAAAGCCGGGGGCTAGAGCGGCTCTTGGTGTGACGAAGACGAACAAAATTGGTGTCATTGGTACAGAAGCAACTGTGCGAAGTTCTATGTATGAGAAAATCATACAGGAGGCAAATCCAGAGGCCGAAGTAATCGCGAAGGCATGTCCATTGTTTGTGCCACTAGTGGAAGAAGGATTTAAAAAGCATCCGGTTACAGAGGAGATTATTGATTATTATTTGGGTTCCTTTATGGAAACAGATATCGATGCCTTGATTCTGGGATGTACTCACTATCCATTGCTTCGTTCTAAAATTCGCCAATACGTGGGAGAGAGAATCGAACTGATTAACCCGGCATACGAGACGGCCATGGATTTGAAAGAACTTTTAAAGACATATGATATGGAGAATCCAGATATTGAAGGTGACCATGGTTCTTATTCTTTCTATGTCAGCGATGCGGCGGACAAATTTAAACAGTTTGCGAACTCCATATTGCCATATGATATAGAAACTACAAAGCAGATTAATATTGAGGAATACTAGGTGGCGATATGACAAAAGAAGTGTTAGTAAGAATATCTGGACTGCAGATGGCAGTCAATGATGCGGAAGATCAAGGGGATGAACCAATTGAAATCATTAGTGCAGGTACTTATTTCTTTAAAAATGGGACACATTATCTCTTCTTTGAAGAGGTGGCAGAGGGGATGCAAGGAGTTACAAAAACGCAGATTCGACTAAAGGGCGCAGAGACGTTGGAAGTGATCAAAAAGGGCATTTCCAATATGCATATGGTATTTGAGAAAAACAAGAATCACAGATGCTTTTATAAAACGCCATTTGGAGAACTCAATCTTGGCATCTGCACGAGCCAGATTGCGGTAGATGAGGCGGAAGAGAATATTAATATTCGTGCGGATTATGCGCTAGATGTGAATTATGAACCTTTGGCAGAATGCACCATACGAATCAATGTAAAACCAAGGGACTCCAAAGAGTTTTCTATACATGATAAAATGAATTTCTAGAAAAGAAAAATGCGATTGCTCAGAATTTGAGTAATCGCATTTCTTATTATTTGTCTTTTTTAAATCTTGCAAAGAATCCTTTTTTCTTCTTTGGTGTTTCCAAAGGTCCACGGATTCCCTTCACTTCAGTGATGTAAATTCCACTCACAACGGCTTTTACTTCCTTTTTCACAGGGATGTTAGCAAAAATCTTGTCATCGCACATAAGTGTCATCACTCTTGGTCCGACTTTAGCTTTTACAACAGGAACTTTTGTCCAACGAAGATACTTTGGAGTGTTTTCCAAAACGACAGCAGGAAAACCAGCTTCTTTTAACTTCATACGACGTTTGTCAATGATTAACATAGAAACGCTTTGAGCAACAGCTTTCATCTGTTCTTGTGCTTCAGCCTGTTTCTTTTCCATTTTTTTTGCGTAAAAATATAATCCTACGAAAGCTGCAATGGTCACTGCAACTACTACAAGTAAAATGATTGTTGATGTCTTCATTGCAAGTACAACAAATGTTGGTGTAATCATAACGCACCTCCTAAACTATTGTGTAATAAACTAGTAGAATTTTACCATTCTTTCGGGATAAGTGCAAGATAATACTTTCCAAAAGTGCAAAATATGATATAATGAGAAGGTATTTATATCTAATCAAATAGAAAAGAGGAAAAAATATGAAGAAAAAAATATTACTTGTTTGCTTAGCACTTTGTATGGTTGCATTGGCGTTTGGATGTGGCAACGAAGAGAAAGAAGGAAAAGCAAAAGATTATGTAAAAGTAGGAAAATATAAAGGATTGGAAATTGAAAAGGTTTCTATTTCGAAAGTAACAGATGCAGATGTGGAAGCTGCAATTCGCTCGGACCTTCAGACATTAGAACAAGGTACTGAAGTAAATGGTCCAGCACAATTGGGCGATACAACTACTATTGATTATCTTGGGAAAATTAATGGGGTAGCTTTTCAAGGTGGAGAAGAGAAAGATCGTAAATTAACACTTGGATCAGGTGATTTTATCGATGGATTTGAAGAACAAGTGGTAGGGCATAGTGTAGGGGAAACATTTGACATTGACGTAACATTTCCTGAAGATTATGGAAATGAATTGGCAGGTCAAAAAGCAACATTTACAATTAACCTTAAAAAGATTGTGCGTCTTCCAGAATTGACAGACGACTTACTTCCTAAACTTGGAACAAAGGCAACTACAGTAAAAGAATACAAAGAGTTGGTAAAAAAAGAATTAGAAAAGTCTAATAAAGAAGTGGCTCAGTCTAAGAATCAAGAAGCAGTAATCAAAGCACTTTTAGAGAAGTGTGAGATGAAGAAATATCCAACTAGCCGTTTGATTCGTATCACAAAAGAGTTAGTTTATCAAGAAAGTTATGGCGCAATTATGAACAACCTTGGCATTGATCAAGCAGTGCAACAAACATATGGTAAGAATGTAGAAGAGTATGCAAAAGACCTTCTTATGACAGAGTTGGCAGTTGAATATATTGCAGAGAAAGAGGATATCATTGTTTCTGAAAAGGAATATGAAGAAAAGACAACAGAACTTGCTACTATGTATGGCGAAACAAGTGTCGAGGCGTTTATTAAATCTTACGAGTCTATCTATGGAGAAGGATATATCAAGAGAATGATGTTGCAGGAGAAAGTAGCAGCATTCTTATTGAAACATACAACGGAAGCTAAAGCAAAATAAGATGGTCACCTTATATGTAACAAATTTAGTCGATGTGTCTTTGGAAAATTTGGAACGTGTGTCGGCAGAGAGGCAACAAAGAATTGAAAGATGCAAAGATATAGAATCGAAAAAGCAAATGCTTACTGCGGGATTATTGCTTCAAAAAGTGTTGGCAATCTATGGAATTGATGAGTCGACAATCCGAAAAGGACCTTATGGAAAACCTATGGTAGAGGGTATTCATTTCAATTTGTCTCACACGGATGGACTGGTTGTCTGTGCGGTGAGTGATGCTCCTGTGGGGTGCGATGTGGAGAAAGTAAAAGAAGCACCGGAAGGCGTTGCAGAGCGGTTCTTTCATGCGAATGAAAGGGCATATTTGGGGAAATGTTTGGATGCATTTGATGAACAATTCTTCCGTCTTTGGACGATAAAGGAAAGTTACATCAAAATGACTGGCGAAGGGATGCACCTTCCAATGAGTGAATACGAAATATGTATTGGTGAAGACATTTCCGTTTTGCGAGATGGGAAAAAGCAATCTTGCTTTATCAAGGAATATCACATACCGGGATATCAGATATCGGTGTGTGCCGAAGAAGAATTCTTTTCAGATTTAACTTGGGAAACCTTATTATAAAGTGTGCAAGATTTTAAGTCTGGCACACTTTATTTCATACATGCATTGTGGAGAGAAAAAATGAAGATTATTTTATGGGATATAGATGGAACGCTTTTGAATTTTTTGGAAGCAGAAAAAGAAGCGATACGAGCTTGTTTTGCGAAATTCAATTTGGGTGAATGTACCGACGAGATGATTCAAGTATATAGTAGAATCAATCGAGGATATTGGGAACAATTGGAAAGAGGAGAAATCAGTAAGAACGATGTTTTGGTTGGACGTTTTATGGATTTTTTTGCGCAATACGGATTGGATACATCGGTTGCTGTTGAATTTAACGCAGAATATCAAGTACGTCTTGGAGATACCATCTGTTTCAATGACAATGGACTAGAAATAGTGAAAACATGCAAGGAAAAGGTTTTGCAGTACGCGGTTACAAATGGCACAAAGATAGCGCAAGACCGAAAATTAAAAAAATCTGGTTTGAACAATTTACTAGACGGAGTCTTTATTTCAGATGAAATTGGAATTGAAAAGCCAGCAATCGGATTTTTTGAAGAAGTTTTCCGCAATATAGAGATGTGCAACAAAACAGAGATTTTGATTGTAGGAGATTCTCTTTCCAGTGATATGCAAGGGGGAATCAATGCTGGCATTGTCACTTGCTGGTATAATCCAGATAGAAAGTTGAATGACAAGGGCTTGAATGTGGATTATGAGATTCATGATTTGCATCAGGTTTTGGACATTGTAAATTAAGTTTTTAAGGAGGAACAAAATTATGAAAACAGTATGTGTGATTACCGGTGGCGGTAGCGGAATGGGATTGGCTGCAGCAAAATGTATGCCAAAAGAAAAAATCATTGTTATTTCAGGAAGAACTGTGGCAAAGTTAGAGAAGGCAGTTGAGGAACTTAAGGAACTTGGATTTGAGGCATATGCTCATGCGTGTGATACTTCGGACCGCGAAAGCGTAAAGAAATTGGCAGAGTATGCAGCGTCTTTAGGTGAGATTAAAAATGTTATTAATGCAGCAGGCATTTCTCCTGCAATGGGAAAAGCAGGAGATCAAGAAAAGATTTTGAGAATCAATGCATTAGGAACCGTATATGTGAACCAAGAGTTTTCAAAATTGATGAATCCAGGCAGTGTTATCTGTGACATTTCTTCAAACTCTGCATATTCGCTTCCAGAATTTATTCTTCCAAAGAAAGCATATCCATTAGCTGAAACAGATGAAGCATTATTCTTGAAGAAATTAATCAAAAAATCAAATATGGCAAGAACAGACTACGAGAAGAATGGTTTTGCTTATGGACTTTCAAAGAACTTCGTGTGCTGGTATGCGGCAAAGAGTGCATTTGACCTCGGACCAAAAGGAATTCGAGTTGTTTCATTAAGTCCAGGACTTATCGCAACAGATATGGGTAAGATGGAAGAAGAACACGGCGGATTTTTGATTGGACTTTCTTGCGAAGAACGTATGGGTAAACCAGAAGAATTAGGATTTGCGATTGCGACAGTTGCAGATGAGCGAAATGGATACTTGGCTGGTGTAGATGTTCTTTGTGACGGTGGAAGCACAAGAGGACAAAAAGAATTTAAAAAGAAAAGATAATAAGAATGAATGAAATACCCCGACATAGATTGCGGTCTGTGTCGGGGTATCCTTATTTGTATATAGTTTCACTGATTTTGTCTGCAGTGATTCGAATTTGTTCTTCATTTGAGATGCGTGGAGTACCGTCTCCTTTTTGAGCACCATACATTCCAAAATAGGCATGGCAACCACCATCAATCACGTATTCTGAGAAGTCCTCCGGAAGGTTGGAACGATATTTATTATAATTTTCTTTGTTTAATACCTTATCTTCACTTCCATAGATGGAAAGAACTCTAAGGGAAGTGTCTGAAAAATCTGAGGTAGAATAGGAACCGAGAAGAATAAGTCCTTGAAAATCATCCGTATTTTTGGAGAGATAACTGGCTGCCATACTCCCGCCAAGAGAGTGTCCGCCGATATACCAGTTTTCAATTTGCGGAAAATCTTCTCTGATTCCATCTGCGGCATTCACATCGAACACTGCAAGGTTAAACGGCATTTCTAATAGGACACATAATATTCTCTGTTCAGCACAAGCAAGCATCAAAGGCTCGTAGGCCTTATCATCGACTTTTCCGCCCGGGTAAAAGATCAATCCTGCCCTTGGGTTTTCAGGGGTGTAAGCTATGATTCCATCATCTCCATACTCTTTAGAGATTGTTTTGGAATAAGCGAATTTTTCAATTGCTTTTTCGTCCGCAGGATAGGAGCTAGACAGATAAATTGCGCAAATAGCAATCAATATGGCTGTGAGAATACAGGCACCATACAGAACTTTACTTTTCCATTTTCTCTTCATCAATTCCACCTCAAAATTCGTTGACATTATTTTCTCATTTTCATATAATTTAATTATAATGAACGGGTTCATAAAAAGCAAGAGAGAGGATTTATATGCCAAAGATAATTGAAAATGTGAGAGAGCAACTATTGGGAGAAGCGCAGAGACAAATTATGGAAAATGGATATGCAAATACTACCATAAGGTCGGTTGCAAAGGCATGCGGGCTAGGGGTAGGAACGGTGTACAACTATTTTCCGTCGAAGGATATGCTAATAGCTTCTTTTATGGCAGAAGATTGGAATCAATGCTTGAAGCAGATGGAACGTATAGATTCCAAAGATTCCGAAGTAGTGATTAGAAGTATTTACGATAATTTAACAAAATTTATGGAAAAATATGATGCATTGTTTCGCGATAGCGATGCGACAAAGGTCTATACATCCGTATTTTCCGTGCGACATAAGCAACTGAGAAGTCAATTGGCGATGCATATACGACCGATCTGTGAAGAAGTCTCCGTGAAAGATAAGGAGTTCCTGGCAGAATGGATTGCAGAGTCTTTGCTTACATGGACAGTGTCTGGAAAAACCTTTGAAGAACAATATGAAATTATAAAACAATTCATAAAATAAAAAGAAAAGGAGAGATGGTTATGAGTAGTTTTGAAAATCTACGCGTGGTAGATAATTTCTACCAAACTTCGCTGTTCTTCCCAATGCCAACTGTTATTATCAGTACGCTTTGTGAAGATGGCACAACAAACTTAGGGCCGTATTCCTTAGTGCAACCGTATTATGTTGCGGGAAAGGATTATTACGCAATGCTTCTTTGCTGTCGTAATTCTTCCAATACTGCACAGAATATTCTTCGCACAGGAAAATGTGCCATCAACTTTATCGACGACAAACCAAAGACATTTAAAGAGGCAGTGAAATTGTCTTGGCCGGGAGATAAGCCAAGCGAGAAAATGCCAAAATGTAATTTCAAATTGGAAACCAGCATGATTGAAGAAGAAACTGGTGAGAAAAGACCGATGATTTTGACGGATGCGATTGAAGCAATTGAGTGTACTTGGATGCGTGAATTAGATGGAGCGGACAAGGATATGCCAGGAGAACTCAATGGCTATGAAGGTCCTTATCATGATTTCAATGGTATCACAAGTAAGTTTGGCGCACATTTTATTCTTCGTGTGGATAAGATTTTGATGAAGAAAAAATATAGCGATGCCATTATCAACGGCGTAAAAGCGAGTGATTTTCCACCGCTTCCTGTGGATTATGGTTATCGTGACAGTAAGAATTTCTGGTTCCACAGAAAGACGAGAATGCGTGCGGAACTTTTGCAAATGCGACAAGCGTCTTTGGAATCTGTGCGCTATGCAGCAGACAGAGCTGACGACAAAATCAAATTTACAGACGAGGCGCTTATGACTATTTTGGGAGTGCCACGTGTATTCTTGCCACTTGTTCTCAGAGGATGTGTGGACTGGGCAAAAGAAAACAATGTGGAACTTATTACAGAAGAACATATGAAGATTATTAACGATAAACGTGCGAAAGAAAAAAATAAAAAGTAAAAGGAGAGAGAACTATGAAAGTTGTACTTGCAGGCGCTTTTGGAAATCTTGGCGCAGAAATTTTGAAATGCCTTTGCCGTGATGGGCATGAAGTAGTTGCGGCAGACTTAAAAGAAACAAAAGTAGAAGGATGCGATGGAAAATACACCTTCAAGAACATTGATGCTACGAATCCAGAGACATTAAAAGGTCTTTGTGACGGAGCAGAGGTGGTCATCACAACGATGGGACTTACAGGAGCTTCTACCAAATTTACTTCTTATGACATTGACTACAAAGGAAATATGAATTTGTATGAAGAAGCAAAGCGCGCAGGAGTCAAGAAATTCAACTACATTTCTGTTATTTCTTGCGACGAACCAGGAGCAGAAAAAGTTCCAATGCTTCACGCAAAATATTTAGTAGAAGAAGAAATCAAAAAACAAGATATGGAATACGTGATTTATCGTCCAACAGGATATTTCTACGATATCGCAAAAGTATTCAAACCATATGTAGACAACGGAGAAATGCAACTTTTGAAAGGTTATGGACACGTAAAGGCAAACGTAGTTGACTGCCCGGATTTTGCAGAATTTATCGTAGCACATATGATGGATGCCAATGTTACATACAATGTTGGTGGAAAAGAAACTTATACATACGAAGAAATGGCGGCAATGTGCTTTGAAGCAGCTGGCAAGCCACTTAAAATTAAATGGGCTCCAATCTGGCTTTTTGGAATCCTTGCTAACCTTCCAAAAATCAAAAAAGCAGGAAAACACGACATTATTTTGTTTTCCAGATGGACACTTAGTCATGACCTCGTAGGAGATACTTGCACAGGAGATAAGAGTTTTGCGGAATATATTAAGAATTATTTCGGAAAGGAGAATCAATAATTATGCCTTGGTCTCTTTTAGGAATTATTTTGATTGTATGCGCTGTACTTTGTGCAGTGGGATTTTATAAATTTGTTTATTTCCTTTCCATCGGTTACGGATTTGCTGTGGCAGGTGGCGGTA
>JAZOWZ010000035.1:0-4042 GCA_045659485.1 Faecalimonas sp.
AAAGTCTTCGCTTACTTCCCAGCTTTCAGCACAAGCTGGTTCGAGTTCGCCGTTAGCGTGGGATTTAATTAAACCAACGTACTGCTGGATACCGATCATCTGCATGTCGTTACCAACCATATCACGTGGATCGTATTTGATTGGGTCAGATAACTGGCTAAGTGTTACAGATTTTTTCGCTGCAGGAGCTGTCGCTTCTTCGCCTTCAGCTGTTTCTGTGCTTGCTGCTGGAGCATTTTCTTCAGGTGTTCCTGTGAAACCGCAACCAACAACTGTTGTTGCTAACATTGCAATTACAAGCAATGCGCTAAGTAATTTGTTTGTCATGGCTTCCTCCTAAATAAGAAATGTTTTATAAAACATCTGTGCTCTCACAGATAGTTTCCGCATTATATATTATCGATTATTCGTATAAAAAGCAAGCTACACTGTGATTTTCGCTCAGTTTTGTAAAGCTTGGTTTTTCATTCTTACAACGTTCTGTTGCAAATCTACATCTTCCACTGAATGGACATCCCTTTGGAACATTGATTGGACTTGGCACGTCTCCTTCAAGAACGATACGCTGTCTCTGCTTTGCTACTTCTGGGTCTGGAAGTGGTACTGCTGATAACAGCGCCTGTGTATATGGGTGCTGTGGATGATTGTAAACTTCATCTGCATTACCAATTTCTACCATGTTACCAAGGTACATAACACCAATGTTTGTAGAAATGTGTTTTACCATACATAAGTCATGTGCGATGAACAGGTATGTTAAATCCATTTCTTCCTGAAGTTCTTCAAGCATATTGATAACCTGGGCCTGAATAGATACGTCAAGAGCTGAAATTGGTTCGTCACATACAATGAATTCTGGGTTTAATGCAAGCGCTCTGGCAATACCGATACGCTGTCTCTGACCACCACTGAATTCGTGTGGATAACGGTTGATATATGCTCTGTTGAGACCTACTTTGTCTAACAGATGGCATACTACTTCGTTTACTTCTGCTTTGCTCATGTTTTTGTTGTATTCGAGCATACCTTCGGAAATGATGTCACCTACCATCATTCGTGGGTCAAGAGAAGCATATGGATCCTGGAAAATCATCTGCATATCTTTTCTGTAAGGAATCATTTCCTTTTTAGAAAGCTTTGCAATATCTTTTCCTTTATAAATAATCTGTCCATCTGTAGGATCATAGATTTTTAAAACAGTTCTACCACAAGTTGTTTTACCACATCCAGATTCCCCTACAAGACCTAATGTTTCACCCTTTCTTAAAGTAAAGGAAACATTATCTACCGCTTTAACTTCCATCTGGCTTTTCTGGAAGATATTTCCTGATCTAATCGGAAAATATTTCTTTAAATTTTTGACCTCTAATAAAATTTCTTTTTCCATACTTTCCTCCTAGTTGTCCGCATTTTTGCGTGCCATTTCATGCAACATCCAGCAAGCTGTTTTCTGGGAATCAGAAACAGTTGTCATTTCCGGCATATACATATCACATACCTTCATGGCATATTCACATCTTGCATAGAATGGACATCCTTTTGGTGGCGAAATCAAATCTGGTGGCTGACCATCGATTGGTTTGAGTTTTTCTTTCAAATCGGACATTGGATTTGGAACACTTCTAAGCAAGCCCCATGCATATGGATGCTTTCCTGTATAGAAGATATCGTTTGCTGTTCCTTCTTCTACAACTTTACCACCGTACATAACGTAGATTCTGTCACACATATCTGCAACAACACCTAAGTCGTGAGTAATTAAAATGATAGAAGTATTAAACTCATCTCTGATTTTTTTCAGTAATTCAAGAATCTGTGCCTGAATTGTTACGTCAAGCGCTGTTGTTGGTTCGTCAGCAATGATCAGCTTTGGATTTGTTACTAATGCCATTGCGATCATAACACGCTGTCTCATACCACCTGAAAATTCATGAGGATACTGTTTCATACGCTGTTCAGGGTTTGGAATACCAACTTTTCCAAGCATTTCAATGGCAATGTTCCAAGCCTCTGCTTTGCTGATTTTTTTATGTTTCATGACATGTTCTGTCATCTGATTTCCAATCGTAAATACTGGGTTTAAGGAAGTCATTGGATCCTGGAAAATCATGGAGATTTCATTTCCTCGGATTTTTTCCATTTCTTTTTCTGGTAATTTTGTTAAGTCAGTTCCTTTAAAAGTCGCAGAACCTTCTACTACTTTCGCATTATCCGGAATCAGTCCTAACATAGACATCATAGTTACGGATTTACCACAACCGGATTCACCTACGATACCAATGATTTCACCTTCATGAACCTCAAGATTTACCCCACGCACTGCTTTTACTTCGCCTGCATAGGTAAAGAAAGAGGTATTCAGATTATCAATTTTTAATAAACTCATCGTATTTCCCCCTTACTTTCTCATCTTTGGATCTAATGCATCTCGTAAGCCGTCACCAAGGAAGTTAAATGCCATGATTGTAATACAGATTGCCAAACATGGGAATAATAACTGGTGTGGATACAGCATGTACAGAGATAATGCTTCGTTTGCTAATACCCCCCATGAAGCTGTAGCAGCAGATACACCTAATCCTAAGAAACTCAAGAACGCTTCATTGAAGATTGCACTTGGAACTGCAAGTGTTAAGTTTACGATGATAACACCCAAACTGTTTGGAATTAAGTGTTTGAGCAGAATCTTTGTTTCACTAACACCCAAGGTACGAACTGCAAGTACATATTCCATATTCTTCAGACCGATTACCTGTGCTCTAACCATTCGCGCCATACCAAGCCATCCTGTAATTGACATGGAAAGAATGATTGTATGTAAACCAGGTCCTAATTTTACCATGAAAAGAATCAGGTAAAGCATAGATGGAATACCAGATAAAATTTCAACAACACGCATCATGAACAAGTCAACTTTGCCGCCGATGAATCCGGAAATACCACCGTACAGAGCACCGATGATCAATGTTGTAACTGTAGATACATAAGCTACTGTCATGGAGATTCTTGCTCCGTAAAGAACTCGTGTAAATACATCTCGTCCAAACTGGTCAGTACCAAAGTAGTGTTCAGCACTTGGTAACTGATTCTGATTATATAAGTCCTGTGTTGCGTAATCATATGGTGTAAGAACCGGTGCTAAAATTGCAATCAGAGTAATAAAAATTACAACACACAGCCCGATCATTGCCAGCTTATCTTTCTTTATTCTTCTCCACACGTCCTGCCAAAAGGAAACGCTTTCACGGACAAGTTCACTTTTCTGTTCGCCTTTTGCTGCTGGTTCGAACATTTCCGGTGATAAATTCATGTTATTCATCATCCATCTCCTCCTTAGCTATCTAATTTAACACGTGGGTCAATGAGTGCATATAAAATATCTACAATCAGGTAAGATGCAATCATAATGATACTGAAGATTGCTGTTAAGCCTAAGATCATTGTATAATCACGGTCACCGATTGCAGAAACCATTTCTCTACCGATTCCAGGAATCGCAAAGATCTTTTCTACAACGAAGCTACCTGTTAAAAGGGCAGTTACTAATGGTCCAAGGTATGTAACTACTGGAAGTAAACTATTTTTAAGTGCGTGTTTGAAGATAACAACACTGTTTTTAAGCCCTTTCGCTTTCGCTGTTCTTACATAATCCTGTCTAACAACGTCAAGAAGACTTGAACGTGTCAGTCGGGAAAGAGTTGCAATAGAACCAAAGGATAATGCTGTTGCTGGTAAGATTAAGTTCTTAGGTCCATCAAATCCCATTGTTGGCAGCACACGAAGTTTTACTGCAAATACATAAATCAAAAGCGTACACATAACGAAACTTGGGATTGTGATACCAAGAGTTGTAAGAACCTTGGATACCTGAGCCTGCCATTTTCCTTGTTTTAACGCTGCGATAATACCGAACAAAATACCTAAAACAATTGTAATAGAAACACTTGTTAATGCCAGTGTGGCAGTTACAGGAATTTCTGAAACAATGATTGCTTTTACTGATCTTGGTGCGTAGGAAATTGAAATACCTAATTCACCATGA
>JAZOWZ010000036.1:0-11393 GCA_045659485.1 Faecalimonas sp.
CTTCACTGCAGAATATACCTTCTATTCATATGAAGCACAGATTGCCGGATTAGTGTTCGGAGGAGAAGCAGGAGCATTTCCAATTACTTTTGATGACAACAATGCAAATGATACAGGTGTGGTCATTTACTTAGAACATAGTGGTTCCTATGGAAGAATCTTAAATATTGGTGGAGCTATCAAACCAGAAACAACCACAGGAACAGAATATACGACCCAAAGCACTCTAGCAAAATCAGCGCATATTAGATGTAAGAGTCCAATTACAAGTAAGACATATAAAGGTTCAAACTGGGTAGAGAGTACAGATTCTGGCATTACCCTTGTAGTGACAGTAAATAACGGACTTTTAACAGTATATGAAAAAGACACACCGAATAATCAAATAACGGTAGAATTGACAAATGCATATAAAGGTGGACATGTGTCACTATTTAACAATGCAGGAAGTTACAATACGTCTTACAAAGCATTTTCTTTGAAAGCAATTGAGCAGGGACCAGTAGAAATTCCAGAGAGTCCGGCAGTAGAAGGAGATGCATTTGCTGTTGACTTTACAGCAACTACTAACTTAGATGCAGATTTTAATTCTTACTATTTTGCATCAGAAAGTGGTGCGGGAGAAAAAGGTGAACCATCTGTACATTGGACGACAGCAAATGATCTTGCAGACTATGCAGCACATTATAAAAATCAGTTTTTAAAACCAGTTCATAAGACAGAAGGAAACAAACAAACACTTTTAACTTATCAAAAGAAGATTTTCAAGAATGTGGATATTACAGCAGAGTATGTAACAAACCATTTGCGTTATGGAATTATGATTGCTCCAAAGGGTGAATTATCAACAGCAACCAATGGAGTGCGTATTTTCGTAGAGGGTAGCGGAGCAATCAATATTCAAGGTGCAATTGATGCGGCTTCAGGAACAGCAGCAGGTGGTTATGTACGTGTAAATAATAATAATCACTTAAAAGGTTATAGTTTGACGGGGCAAGGATATGTCAGTGCATCTGCTTCCAATAGTAATAGCAAAAACAATACAGTATATAAGTTACACGCAAGAATTAGCGGAAACACGTTGTCTGTATGGTTAGAACAATTCCCAGATTATGTGCTTACGGTTAAATTAACGGATGATTATGAAGGCGGTATGGTATCTCTTTATTCAACAGGATATAACCATGGTGGTTTCAAATCATTTGCGGCACAAGAAATGGAAGATGTTCAAGTTGTAACAGACAATGCAGTATATACACAAAGCTTTAACACAATTTCATCTTTGAGTGATTTGAGTGATTTTGAAGCATACAAATTGGATAGCATTGAAAATCAACCAGTGAAAGCCAATATTGCTGATGTTTTCCGCTTGAGTGGTGGAGCGTTGCGTTCCAATGCAACTGTAAGCGGTTCGTTTAACGACGATAGCAATTTTGGAATCTTGACTTTGAAAAAGCAACAATATGAGAACTTTGAGCTCACATTGAAATATCAACAAAACTCCCTTCGTTATGGCGTGATGTTGGGAACAGAGTTAGGTGAGTTTGCTTACAGTGCAAGTGAAGGAATCTTAGAAGATAATGGCGGTGTATTCGTATTCACAGAGATGGAAGGATACCGCAATATTAAGGGTGCTGTTAACCCGAAAGCATTTTCGGGAGCGACAGATGCGAAAAAATTACTTGCTAGAAAAACAGATGCAACCAAATTGGAATCATTTACAGCATTTTCAGCGGATGGAGTGGACAATGTCGTAGCTACATTGAGACAGACACCAATTCATACAATGACTATTCGTGTCGTAGACGGAAATCTAACAATGATCGTTGATAACAATGAAGCTTCTCGTATGACAGTTAAATTGAACGACTATGAGGGTGGATATATCTCTCTTGTTACAAGTTCAAAGAAAGATAGTGACTACGGAGCATTCTTAAGTCTTTCCGTGAAAGAATTAGATGCAAATGCAGATCTTGGAACAGAGGCGCCAGAAGTGACAGAAGGATTCAAAAAGATCCGTGAAGTATCCGATATGTTTGATGCATATTATATGGACAATTTGAAAGAATCTAACAAGTATGAATCAGCAAAAGTTTCAAAACGCTGGTTTATCAATAAAGATGGCTTTGTGACAAAAGTAAATGCAGGAAACACAATTACAGTAAACGAAGGCGTAGATATTCTTACTTATAAAGAAAAACAATTTGAAGAATTTGAATTGACATACACCTATCAACAATCTTACCAACGTCTTGGCGTTATTATCGGTGGAGAAAAAGGTACTTATCCACTCGCGATTAACAACGATAAGTTGGTGGCAGACAAGGGGGCCCTTGTCTATGTAGAGGCAGAGGGATATCCAAATGCGAAAGGACATCTTCACAACTACACAAATCAAGGCGATTTGTTATACCGTATCTACACGAATGTACCAGATGGATTTACAGATGGTGCAGGAAGTCCAACAGATAATGTAAATGCGAAAAAAGTACATACAGTGAAAGTTGTTGTAAAAGATAAACAAATGTATGTATTCCTAGATAATAGTGCAGAACCAACACTTTATGTAAAACTTGGCGATGACTATAAGGGCGGATATGTATCCTTGTTCTCATCTGCAAACTCGAACTTTGGCTTTGGAAGTTTTGAAATTTCTGACAAAATCACAACAAAGTTACCAGCAGCAGGTGGAACAGTGGAAAGTGGAAACACATATGTTGCAAACTTTGACAGTGTGAAATTCGATTCAAGTGATTTTACTACTTATTACTTGGAAGCAGTGAAAGGCAACACAAAAGGCACGATGTCAAAAGAAGAATTCGATGATCAATGGACCGTTGCAAATGGCGTACTAAAAAGAACAACGAAGGTTGCAAACGGTAGCGATATATCGAGAGTATCTGTTCTTACTTATAACAAGCCGATGACAGATTTTGTAGCTACTTATAGATATCAACAAGATTCCAATCGATTGATGTTTATGTTTGGAGCAGAAAAAGGAAAATATGCATTACATGAAGGTCAAGGTGGCGCTCAAAGAGAAAATGGTGGCGTTGTCTTGTATCCAGAATATGACCTCGGTGCAGGTGGCGGTATTGTAGCACTTGGTGAGGTATATCCAAGTACTGCTGATTATAGACCGTTACATCGTGTAAAAATCCACGGAATTGATTATTACAATCAAGAAAACGGTAGTCATAGTGGTAACTGGCACACAATGACAGTGGCAGTGATTAACAAACATTGCTATATCTACATTGACGATTATGGACTTGTAGATGAGTTTGACTTAAGTGCAGACTATCGTGGTGGATATTTATCAATCGCGTCAAGTGGAAATACGTATGGATTTGATGATATTCAAATCAAAGAACTCTCTTCTGTAAGTTCGAATGCAGTGGTGGCAGTTGAAACACCAGAACACTTAGATGTAAAAGTTGGCACAAAGAGTAGCGAACTCAAACTTCCGGCAACTGTAAAAGTAACATTGAAAAATGGAAAGAAAGTATCTGCAGCAGTAGATTGGAAAGATTTCAACTACGATGGTGATAAGGAAGGAACCTATAAGTTCACAGGAATTATCAAAGAAAGTGCAGATGTCAAGAATCCAGCGATGGTTGGCGCGGAAATCGGTATTCGAGTTGTAAAAACGCTTCCGAAGAATAATTCAACTGTGAAAGAGTGGAACTTTGATACGGAAGATGATTTGAAAGATTTTACTGCAACATTTATCGAAGATGAAAAGAGCGGTAAAGTAACCAAAGATGCGCCACAGTGGTACATCAATAAAGATAGTGGAAAACTCGGACGAGACGAACTTCGTGCACCGAATGGAACCGAAAAGAAAAATATCGGAATTTTCACATACGATGGCGAGAAGTATAAGAATTTTGAATTAGAAGTAGACTATTCGTGGACATCTGGTCGAATGATGGTAATGTTTGGTTCGGAAAGTGTGGGACACTACATTGACCTTAAAAAACCAAAATCAGACAAGAATCCGGTTGCCACATTTGTGGAGATGGAAGGCGTTCGAAATGTAATCGGTAATGTAAAGAACACGGATTACTATAAGAGAACAGATACAACTATTTCTAGCGCACGTGATAATGGAGAACGTATACCGAAGTACTATAATGCAGACGACTTGGCAAGCAATAAGGGAGTTATGCACCATATGAAGATTCGTGTGGTAGAAGACCAAGTTTCTATATGGATTGACGATTATAAAGAGCCATTTGTAACAACACTTACCAATTATAAGGGTGGATATATCTCATTGGTTAACTGTGCAAAGGGTGGTAAATTCGACAACTTAAAGATTACAAGATTGAGCGATAGTTTGAAAAAAGAAACAGTAGAAAATGTTAAGTTAGTTGCAAATGGAAATTGTGATTTGACAATTGATGAAAATGCATCTACAAAACTTGAGATTCCAAAACAAAAAGCACCAGAAAGCTTTGAAGCAGCGAAGGAACTCAAGGGTGCAAATCAAACAATGACAATTATCTTGGGAAGCGCAACCATTCTTGCTTCTGTGATAATTGGTGGTGTCATTATCCTAGTGGCACTAAAGAAACGTAAGAAGGGAGCACGTAAATAATGGCAGTAATAGTAAGTGAACATCCACATAGACCGAATGTTGCATTAGGAAATCCATCTGCCATTAAGACGGTGGATCAGGGAAAACGAAGATTTCGTTTCACATTTTTCAAAGTGCGAACCATCATGATGTATATTACGTTTCCAAAAGACGGAGGAGTCAGAATTACAAATGGGCAGGAAGGGGCGTTTGCCCCAGATGCCCTTTGCGATATCATCTATGAAGAAATGGATGAGTATAGCATCAAGATGACAGGAAATGGAACGAGCGTTATTTTCCGATCTACTCCAAGCAGCTGGGCGATTGAAGTCTATAACAAAGACATGGAACTCATGACAGGATTTAAAGTAGGATGCGGACCATGGGCTAGTACAGATTTTTCCATTGGAAGAAATGTGGATGGAGAACCTGTTTTATATCGTTTCATATGGCCAATTGCGGAAGATGAAGAATTCTTTGGATTTGGCGAGAGATGGAATGCAATCAGACAATATCGCAATCAATTGATTTCGTGGAATACGGACGTTTTAAGTTCATCTGGCGTATATTCTTCCACAGCCGACGAGTATTGCGATAAGACACAGGCATATAAGAATGTTCCAATGATACATTCTACAAGAAATTACACGATGTTTTACAATTCGTATTTGCCAATTCATTTTGATATGGGATATAGCAATCCTCACAGTATGAAGACAGAAATCTATGGGACAGATTTTGACTTATACATTTGGACGGGAACACCTGCAGAGAATTTAGTGCAATATCACAAGTTGACAGGAACACCGTTCATACCACCAAGATGGGCATTCGACTATTGGATTGGTGGAGGTGGTGCATACTGGTCACAACCAAGCAAAGAGCACGCAGCAGAAAATTATAAAAAGGCGTTAGAAAAATATGAAGAATTAGGCGTTCGTATTTCCAATGCCTATGTAGAATGCCAACCGGCAGATGATATTTTCAAAGTATTTCAAGATAGAAATATCCGCATGTTTATGTGGGCACAACACGGGTTAGTGCCATACGGTGAAACCGAAATTGACTATGCGGATTATCATATCAAGAAAAAGAGTGACCCTACAAAGGTTATGAATAGTAATTATATTGATTTCACGACACCACTTTCGAAGAACGTTATCTGTGATAAGTTTGATAACTTGTGGGATAACGGTGTGTGCGGTGAAATGGTGGACTTCTCAGATTCCTTACCGGCAGACGCTATCTGTTCAAATGGAAAAGATGGAGTTCAGATGCATAATGAGTATGCATATTGGTTTGGAAGAAGGATGAACGAAGCGTTTACCGAGCGGTTGGGAGAAGATTTTGTATTGTTCCAACGTTCTGGATGTGCAGGAAGTCAGCATTATACAACATCCTTTGGTGGAGACAGTTATTCGACCTTCCTTGGACTCAAACGTTCTGTTTGGCAAATGCTTTCGGCAGGTGCATCAGGATTCTCCATTTGGGGAAGTGACCTTGGCGGATATATGCTCCGCTCGGGAATGCCACAAGAAGGCCCAAGATATGAAGAACTTTATATTCGTTGGGTACAGTTTGCAGTATTTTCTGCATTGATGAGAGACCATTCTTGTCAAGGAAAGCATCATCCTTGGAGCAATGGTGAACGTGGAGCAAAAAGCTTCCAAGAGTATTATGCAATACGTTTACAACTATTAGATGCTATTTACAGCGCAGCATTGCAATGTGGACAAAATGGTGGTTCTGTAGCGGATTCTATGGCAATTGCCTATGGAATGTCACCAGCCGTAGATATGCAGTATATGTTCTGTAAAGACTTCTTAGTAAGACCAATCGTGGAAGAAGGACAGCGAAAAGTCGATGTCATCTTCCCAGAAGATGGATTCTACGATTTCTATGATGGTACACGCTACGATGCTGGTACGGTAGAAGTAGATGCACCATTAGAAAAGATTCCAGTATTTGTAAGAAATGGTGCAGTAGTTGCTTATAACTTGTACGCAAAGGATGTAGTTCCTACTTGGGATAAAGAAGCATACGAAGAAGCAGTGCTACTCACAACACCACTTACAGAAAGAGCATCTAAGATTTGCACAGATAAAGCGGAATGGAGTTTTATTAGCAAAGTAGCAGAAGAAGGATTTCGAGTAATCGCCGACAAGCCATGTTCACGTCGTACCATCATTTTATTAGGCGGCGAAGTGAAGAACTTGGACGCAGATACAGAAGTAACAAGCATTTGTTACGACAAAGATAGTAACCGAACAATCATCACATTGTCTTCGGATTGGACAATGTTGCACATCAAGTAAAGGGGTGAAAAAGTTGAAAAAAGTATGGAAACAAGTCTTTGCATTATGTTGTGCAGTTGTGATTCTTGTTTCGGCGGTTGATATCAAGGCATTTGCACTCACGATTCAGGATAGACCAAATACAATCCCGAATATTAAAGTAGAGTGGCAAAAACCGACAGATATTGCAAACGTGGAAATGCAAGAAAAACAATTCATTGTGTCAACAAAGACGGGAAAAGGAAAGAACAACAATTTGTATTTCACTTTTCCTACGCAAGGTGGTGTTCGATTTAATGCGGATGAGAAAGGATTTTTTAATCCAGAAGATGTGAGTCCGATTAAATACACCACAGAAGGCGCTGCGATTGTAATGCAGGCAAATGACACAACAGTTAAGTTATATCAAACTGCAAAGCCATGGAGATTTGAAGTATACAATGCAGAAGGTCAAATGGTTATTTGGTACCAAGCAGATGATATTTATTTTGGTTATGATGCAAAAGGCAAACTGCAAAAAGTAAAAATCGCCTCAGATGTTGGACAGTATGAAAAATTCGTTGGACTTGGAGAAAGATTTGGCGGTTTGATTCAAAACGGAAAAACAGTGGAAATGTGGAACTTTGATTCCTTTTCACAATTAGCATCGGATATCGGTGACCACAACGTTGGTTACAAAAACATTCCGTTGCTTCACAGTAATCAAGGATATTCTGTATTCCACAACAATACATACTACGGGGTTGTAGATGTAGCAGATAAAAAAGACGATGAATGTTCTTTTGAATTCTACGGACCAATCTTGGATATGTATGTTTGGACAGGAAGTATTTTGGATAATATTGACCAATACTTGACACTTACAGGAAGCACGGTGACAGTTCCGAAGTATGCATTGTCATACTGGGTAGGTCAAGCCAGCGGTATGTGGAAGAGTGAAGGGAAATCCAGTGAAACCATCGAGAAGATTTTGGACGAAAAACTGGACAGATATGACAAGTTACAGACTCCAATCAAAGTCGTGTATTTGGAAGCACTTGGAAATGATAGTAATTATACAGATATCCACAAGATGTTACAGAAACGAGATATCAAATTCCTTGGTTGGATGAAATCTACATATAATACGGTAGATAGTAACTACTCAGCAGATAAAATCACAGAAGAACTTAAGTTTTCAAAAGGTGAGACACCACTTGTGAAATTCAATTATTCAAGATTATCGAATTATTGGAACTCATCCAGTGGAGAGTTATATGTAGATTATACAAATCCAAACGGAACAAAATGGTTAACTAAGAATTTGACCAGATTTATGCCATATGGACTTAGCGGTATGATGGTCGACTTCAATGATGAAACTACAGTAGATGCATATTATCCATACATTAAAAAGAGTGGAGATGAGATGCATAACCTTTCACAATATTTCTATACAAAAGCATTCCATGATGCATTTGCTGCTTATTACGGAGAAGGAAACTTTGTAACGATTACTCGTGGTGGTGTGGCAGGAACACAGGCACATACGGCATCCTTCGCAGGAGACCAATCAAGTAGCTTTTTAGGACTGCAAGAAGTCGTATCCGCACTTCTTTCAAGCTCCGCATCGGGTATTAACGTATGGGGTAGCGATATTGGTGGTCTTGGTACAGACAACGATTTAAAGAAGAAAGATCCTGAACTTTATGCACGTTGGCTTCAATTTGGAGCGTTTTCACCATTGATGCGTGCGCATGGACAAAGCGGATGGCGTGATCCATGGGCATACAGTACATCATCAGAAGCAATCTTCCAGAAATATTTCTGGACGAGAGAAAGTATTGTAGACCTTGTGAATTCTGGTGTTATTCGCGCAAGCGTGGAAAATTATCCATTGACACAATCTATGATTGTTGCTTATCCGGAACAGACTAAGTTAATGAACAATGAATCACAATATTTGTTCTGTGATAGCTTGTTAGTAGTACCAGTTACAGAGAGTGGAGCTACCACAGCGAAGGTGCAATTCCCAGAAGGAAGATGGGTAAACATTTGGAATGGTAGCGTGTATGAAGGCGACCAAGAAATGTTTGTAGAAGCATCATTGGATACAATCCCAGTATATTTGGAAGCAGGTTCAGCAGTTCCAATGACATTGGGAGAAGAACTTAAAATTGATGGTGTGAATACTGTTGGTAAAAATGTGGACGCATTAGTAGTGGCACCAGCAGTTGAGAAGAAAGAAAACAAGATTTATCTTGATAAAGAAACAACAGAAACTTACACAAGTGATGCTTTGGGAGATGATACCTACAGTGTTGCTAGTGAAAAAGCAAGTGATAAGAAAATCGTAGTAGCGATGGGTCTAACAGCAAATCAAGTGAAGTTAGACAACAAGGAATTGAAAGAGTTAACTACTCGTCCAACATCGGCTTCTACAGAGATGGGATTCTATCGCGATGTGGAAAATAACACAACTATCATCGTGACAAACGGTGAATGGAAAAACATTGAGTACACTGGTACAAACGAAAGTTTGAAAAATCTTGCACTAGGTGCAAAGGTTATTACTACCGGTCTTAGTGAAAAACATACTGCCAATGCAGCAAACGCCACAGATGGCGATTATACAACAAATCTCCTTTTAACAGAATCAAAGAACACAAGCGTAGTAGTTGACTTAAAAAATCAATATAAACTCAACAAGATTCTTGTGAAATGGGGCGGTGAGTACGCAAAGAGTTATGTATTGGAAGTGTCTAATTCCAATGCAGAAGATGCTGAATGGACCAAAGTCTACGAGAAGAAGAGAGGTGGAGGTGGTACCGATACCGTTCTACTCGAAGGTGAGGGAGAATACAGATACATTCGCATCTCAGATATCGATGCATCTTCCAAACTAGGAGCAAGACTCGTAGAGTTGGAAGCATACGGAGATATCGTAAAAACTGCAAATGCTGAGACAAGTTCATTCAATCCATGGTGGATATTTGGAAGCATTTCAGCAGAGATTCTTATCGCAAGTATTATTATTGCGGTACTTCTTTTAAAGAAGAAAAGAAAGGAAGTGGCTTAGAATGAAAAAACTAAGTAAAAAAATAGTTGCATTGGCATTGGCTTCGGTTATGGCTATTTCAGTTGGCGCAGGGTTTGCGCCAGCTGCGAAAATGGTAGAAGCCAGTGATGCAGAGTGGGATTATTCGTTCGATTTAACGAAGAATCAAAGTTACGGAACAAGTTTGGATGAAGCGTTCAATGTTTACAACTATAATGGCGAAACGAATGAAGTAAAAGCAAGTGGAGAACCATCCGATAATAAAAATATGGCAACAACTGGTAGTCATGGTACGAGAAACCATGGATATTTGAAATTGATGAATACGGAATCGGCAGGCACCACCAAGTTGGCTACACTAACATATATGGAAGAAGTGAAGAATTTTACTGCAGAAGTAACCTATTATTCATATATGTTCCAAACAGCAGGAATTATGATTGGTGGAGAAGCGGGAAGTTTCCCAATTACATTTGATAGTAATCCATATAATGACAAAGGTGTTCTTATTTATTTGGACAATGCGACAGAAGGACAAATCCTCAATATTGCCGGTGCGATTGATAGAGCAACAACCAATTACTTGGGTGGAACGACAGACGGGACAGATTTTGGAAGTCATAATGGATTTTCAGGAACAGCAGGTATCAAAGGAAAAACAAACTTTACGGATAAGGTGTTTGTAGGAACACAAGGAGTTATCAAAGATACAGACCCTTCTGTAACGCTTGTGATTACCGTAAATGACGGGGTATTGACTGTATATGAAAAGGATACACCGGAAAATGTGGTTTCGGTAGCTTTATTAGATTCCTATGAAGGTGGAACCGTGTCATTATTTAGTTATCACTTTAATACTGCATTTAAATCATTTGGAATTAAAGCATTACCGGATACTGAAGTTGATCCGAATTACTCATTCAATTTAACAAAGAGTACAAGTTATGGAACAAGCTTAAATAAAGCATTTAATGTTTATAACTATACAGATAAAGCAACGACAACAGCAGCCTCCATTGGTGAACCATCGGATTCCACAATGGCAACTATGGGGTCACATGGTAGTAGAAATAGTGGTTACTTAAAACTGAAGGGTGCTCAAAATGGTAGTTGGATATCAACGATGACATATCTTCCAAAGGTAACGAACTTCAAAGCGGAAGTGACCTATTATACATATATATCACAGATTGCAGGAATTATGTTCGGAGGAGAAGCAGGAACATTCCCGATTACCTTTGATAGTGATAATACCAATGACAAAGGTGTTATGATCTTCGTGGAAAACGGAGGAACATCGGGACATCGACTGAATATTGGTGGGGCAATTCTTCCGGAAACAACCAATTGTTGGGGTGGTACTACAGCAGGAACAGATTATACTATAGGTGGACAGTCTCACCTTAGCGGAACTGCAAATATTAGAGGAAAGCAAGGATTTTCGACAAAAGAAATGAAGGGTAGTACGACTGTTCAAGAC
>JAZOWZ010000037.1:0-9977 GCA_045659485.1 Faecalimonas sp.
TTGTCATATTTGGGAAAACCTCCACATAGATTGTAGAAGAAAATGTAGGAGGATTGCTATGGACGTATACGATGTATATAAAGACATAAATGCTAGAACTAACGGTGCGATTTATTTGGGGGTTGTAGGGCCAGTGCGAACGGGTAAATCTACGTTTATTAAACGCTTTATGGATTTGATGGTTCTGCCTAAAATGGAGGATATGCCAAGTCGTGAACGGGCAAGGGATGAATTGCCACAGTCAGCTTCGGGAAAAACGGTTATGACTGCGGAACCAAAATTTGTTCCAAAGGAGCCAGCCGAGATCTGTTTGATGGAAGATGTGCGAGTAAAAGTTTGTCTTGTGGACTGTGTTGGTTATATGGTAGATGGAGCCAGTGGACATATGGAAAATGGAGAAGAAAGAAAGGTGAAAACTCCTTGGTTCGAAGAAGAAATCCCTTTTACAAAGGCGGCTACCGTGGGAACACAAAAAGTGATCAGAGACCATGCGACCATTGGTGTTGTGGTTACGACGGATGGTAGTATCGGAGAGTTGCCAAGAGCAAATTATATCGCTTCCGAAGAAAAAACGATTCAAGAATTAAAGGCGATTGGAAAACCATTTGTGGTTCTAGTGAATTCACAAAAACCATATAGCCAAGAAACAAAACAATTGGTGGAGGAACTGAAAAAACGATATGATGCCGCGGTGCTAGCAGTGAATTGTGAACAACTCCGAGAAGAAGATATTCATCACATTATGGAGACGGTATTATTTGAGTTCCCAATTTCAGAAGTTGGAGTGTACATACCAAAGTGGGTGGAAATGCTACCGCGAGACCACGAAATCAAAAGGGAAATCTTGCAATACATACGTGAGATTTTACCGGGATTTTGTGAAATTAAAGATGCATTAAAAGGAATTTCTAAACCACAGAGTGGGTGTATTGAGGATATAAAAATTGAACAGATTGCCATGGACACAGGAAGTGTGATTATTCGCATCTATGTTGATGAAAAATGCTATTATGGAATGCTGAGCGAGTTGACGGGAGAAGAAATCAAGAGCGAATATGAATTGGTGCGGATAGTGAAAGAATTCTCTGAGATGAAGCGAGAGTATAAAGAGGTTCAAAGTGCCATGGAATCTGTACGTATCAAGGGGTATGGTGTGGTGAATCCTAAGAAAGAAGAAATCTATGTAGATGAGCCGATGATTATTAAACAGGGAAGTAAATATGGGGTAAAAATCCATTCGGAGGCACCATCTATCCATATGATTCGAGCCAATATTGAGACAGAAATTGCGCCAATTGTGGGCAGTGAGCAGCAAGCAAATGATTTGGTGAGATATATCAAAGAGAACAGTCAGACAGAGTCAGGTATTTGGGGAATCAATATTTTTGGAAAATCTATCGAAGAAATGATTATGGATGGAATGAAAAATAAGATTTCTATGATTAATGATGAGAGTCAAGTGAAATTGCAAGATACAATGCAGAAAATTGTCAATGATAGCAATGGTGGACTTGTTTGCATTATCATCTAAGAAAAAGGTTGTTGTACGTTGTACAACAGCCTTTTTAGTTGCGTTTAATGCAAAAATATGCTATTTTGAGTGCAGGTGGTGACAAATATGTATGAACAATTAATGAAAAGTTATGAGTATTGCAAAAGAAAAATCGAATTCACACCGAAAGTGGCTTTGGTGCTTGGCTCTGGACTTGGTGGTTTTGCTGAACAAGTAGATGTGATAGGTGAAATTGCATATGATGAAATAGATGGTTTTCCAGTTTCTACGGTGGCTGGACATAAGGGAAGATTTTTATTTGGGTACATTGATGAGGTGCCAGTTGTGCTTATGCAAGGCCGTGTGCATTATTACGAAGGATATTCTATGCAAGAGGTGGTAATGCCAATTCGACTGATGAAGATGTTAGGAGCTGAGATTTTGTTTTTGACCAATGCATCAGGCGGAGTGAATAAGACATTTTCAGCTGGTGATTTTATGTTGATTACAGACCACATTTCTAGTTTTGTTCCTTCACCACTCATTGGTAAGAATATGGAGGAACTAGGTCAAAGATTTCCAGATATGAGTGAAGTGTATGATAAGGATTTGCAAGATGTCATTCGTAGTGTGGCAAGACGCGAAGGAATTGCATTGCAAGAAGGCGTGTATCTGCAGTTTACAGGACCAAACTATGAGACACCAGCGGAAGTGCGTATGGCAGCAACATTAGGTGCGGATGCGGTAGGTATGAGTACTGCGTGTGAGGCCATGGTTGCAAATCATATGGGAATGAAGATTTGTGGAATTTCATGTGTTACAAATATGGCTTGTGGAATTTCAAAAAGTCCACTCAATCACGAAGAAGTACAAGAGACTGCGAATGCAAAAGCATCGTTGTTCCAAAAACTTGTAAGGTCTTCCATTATAGAAATGGTAAAAGAAAGGCCACAAGAACTGTATGTAGAAATTTATACAGATGGAGCAGCAAGAGGCAATCCGGAAGGACCGGGAGGTTACGGCACAATCTTAGAATGCAAAGATGCGCAAGGAAGATTGCACACAAAAGAGTATTCCTGTGGATATACAAAGACCACCAATAACCGTATGGAACTTATGGCGGCTATTGTTGGGTTGGAGGCACTGAAGAAACCATGTAAGGTAAGATTGTATTCAGATTCCAAGTATTTGACAGATGCATTTAACCAAGATTGGGTTGGCAGTTGGCTTAAGAAAAACTGGAAGAATAGCAAGAATGAGCCAGTGAAGAACATTGATTTGTGGAAACGTCTGTTACAGGCGAAAGAGCCACACCATGTGGAATTTGTCTGGGTGAAGGGTCACGATGGACATCCGCAGAATGAAAGATGCGATGAGTTAGCTACCACAGCAGCTGACGGAGAAAATCTAATTGATGATATTGTTTTAGAATAGAATATATGTTAGAATCACAGAGGATTAAAGTAAGACAGACGATCGCAGCTGCAAGTGCCGAAAGGCCGCAGGTGAGGAAAGTCCGGGCTTCATAGGGCAGGATGCCGGATAACGTCCGGTGGAGGCGACTCCAAGGATAGTGCAACAGAAATATACCGCCTAGCAATAGGTAAGGGTGGAAGGGCAGTGTAAGAGACTACCGCCTCGCTGGTAACAGAGAGGGCATATGTAAACCCCATTCGAAGCAAGACCGAGTAAAAACAATGTGGCGGCCCGTCACGTTTCAGGTAGGTCGCTTGAACCTGTTGGTAACAGCAGGTCTAGATAGATGATCGTCCAACGACATAACCCGGCTTATCGTCTTGCTTTAATCTTTGTGTTGTAAAAAAATAAGAGTTACACTTTGATGAAGTGTAACTCTTTGTTATTTTTAATTGCTATATTTTTCTTCGCAATATTGACAACGATAAACTACTTTTTCAGGGTCTGTCAATACGAATACGTGATCTAATTGATGTTCCACAGAAGTGATACAACGAGGATTCTTACATTTGATGACATTAGTAATTTTGTCTGGAAGAGTCAATCGTTTTTTCTCAATAATCTTATCGTCTTTAATAATATTTACAGTAATGTTGTGATCGATGAAACCAAGAATGTCTAAATCGATGACATCGATAGGGCATTCGATTTTCATAAGATCTTTTCTGCCCATCTTTTTGCTAGGTACATTTCTGATAATCGCAACTACACAATCTAATTTATCCAATTTTAAGTGTTTATAGATTTCCATACTTTTTCCGGCTTGAATGTGGTCTAACACAAAACCTTCAGAAAGAGTACTGACGTTCAATGAATTTTTAATCATAATAGGTTCCCTTCCTTTCTTAAGATACCTTGATATCAAGCAAAGTGAGGATGAGTGCCATACGCACATATACACCGTATTGAGCTTGCTTGAAATATGCAGCACGTGGGTCATCATCAACTTCTACAGCGATTTCATTAACTCTTGGAAGTGGATGGAGTACCAACATATGCTCTGGTGCAAGTTCCATTTTCTTTGCATCTAAGATATAGAAGTCTTTCATACGAATGTAATCTTCTTCGTTGAAGAAACGTTCTTTTTGTACGCGAGTCATATAGAGAACATCTAATTGTGGAAGAGCTTCTTCTAAACGTTCCACTTCTTCGTAAGGAATATTTTCTCTGTCGAGCACATCTTTGCGAATGTATCCTGGAAGACGAAGTTCCTCAGGTGAGATTAAAATAAATTTAATATTTGTATGACGTGCAAGTGCATGAATCAATGAGTGTACCGTACGTCCAAATTTCAAATCTCCGCAAAGACCGATGGTAAGGTTGTCCAAACGTCCGCTAAGGGAACGAATTGTCAACATATCTGTGAGTGTTTGCGTTGGATGTTGGTGTCCACCATCTCCAGCATTGATGATTGGGATCGAAGAGTAGCGACTAGCTACCATCGGAGCTCCTTCTTTTGGGTGTCTCATAGCAATGATGTCTGCGTAGCAAGAAACCATACGTGCAGTATCTGCAACGGTTTCACCTTTGGAAGCAGAACTAGAATCTGCGGATGAAAAGCCGAGAACGCTTCCTCCTAAATTCAACATTGCTGCCTCATGGCTAAGTCTTGTTCTTGTACTTGGTTCAAAGAAAAGAGTCGCCAATTTCTTTCCAGCACAAGCATGTGCATATTTCTCTGGATTCAACTCAATATCATTGGCTAAGTCCAAGAGTTGGTTTAATTCCTCAACTGTTAGGTCTAGAGGACTCATTAAATGTCTCATAATAACCTCCTTAATTTATCGATAAGTTAACAAATCTTCGACAGATTTTCGCTTTGGTGCTTCTGGGTCGATATCCGGATAACCGATGGCAATAAGTGCAGCCAATTCTTGTGTGTCCGGAATATCTAACAAATCAGAAATTCCGTCTTCGTCCCAAATCCCCATTATAACTGTTCCGAGACCAGCTTCGTGCGCAGCAAGACAAAACGTCTGGCAAGCAGCACCAACGTCAAACATCTGCCAACGGTCTTCCTTCTTGGTAGAGAAAGAACCATCGCGCTCATAACCACAGCGACCTTTGATAAAAGTCACAGCAATTAAAGTAGATACTTGTCTTACAATATTCGCATTAAAGTCTGGGGTAAATTCATCTGCAATTTTTTGAATCATAGAAGTGTCTTCAATTGCAATATAACGAGTGATTTGAGTGTTTTTCCATGAAGGAGAATAGGATGCGGTAGAAATAATAGATTCTAGAAGAGAATGACTGATTTTTTCATTCTTAAACTTTCGAATACTTCTTCTTCCTTTGATGCATTCTAATGCGTTCATTTCAAATCCTCCTAATAGAAAATCTTTAGAATTATAATATAACAAATGATTTTATATTTCAACTCTTATCTTGTGAAAAATGTAGATTTTGGAGAGATGATATATTATAATATTTTTAATATAATGTCGATGATTTAATAGGAGTTAATTTGTATGAAAACGAATCAATTAATGCTTTATAAAAATTTTGAATATGGCAAGCTTCTTGAGGATATGACATTTTTGTTGGAAAATTGCGAGAATGAATATTACAACAAAGAAGATTTAATACAATTGCTTTATGAGTGCTTGAATGAACTTTTGGAAATGACTGCAAGCCACGGCTTTGAAGGAGATTTGTGGCATTGTTATCTTACGTTTTTACTTGCGAACGATGAAAATGCATATAGTACTTCCTGTGAAGTTGTCGGGGAAGTAAATGGAAGTATCAATGAGGTGGCGCTACACGATCTTGAGATATTCAGAGAACTGTATGCTTATGATTTTGCCATTATGGAGCGAGCACTTGATACAAAATTTTTGCATTTGATTACAAACTATGAAAATGTAAAAGGGCATGGAAAGGTTTTCAATCAAAGAATACGAGATCGCATCTGCGAACTCAGTGTCCAACTGGCAGGATGCCAAGATGCACAAGAGTTTAAAAAGACCTTGACCCAGTTTTACAAGGATTTTGGAGTGGGCAAGTTCGGTCTACATAAAGCATTCCGTGTAGAACATACAGAGCAGGGAGCAGAGATTGTTCCAATTACAAAAATTGCTCACGTGCATTTGGATGATTTAGTGGGGTATGATATTGCAAAGAAGAAATTGATTGATAATACGGAAGCATTTGTGAAAGGAAAGAGCGCGAACAATTGTCTGCTTTTTGGAGATGCAGGGACAGGAAAGTCAAGTTCTATCAAAGCGATTTTGAATCAATATTATGACCAAGGACTTCGAATGATTGAAATTTACAAGCATCAGTTTCAAGATTTGAATGACGTCATTGCACAGATTAAAAATAGGAATTACAAGTTTATTATCTATATGGATGATTTGTCCTTTGAAGAGTTTGAAATTGAGTATAAGTATTTGAAGGCGGTTATTGAAGGCGGCTTAGAGAAAAAGCCAAACAATGTGCTCATTTATGCCACGTCGAACCGAAGACATTTGGTAAGAGAGACGTTCCGTGACAAAGCGGATCGAGACGAGGAACTTCACACCAATGATACGGTACAAGAAAAACTTTCTTTGGTGGCACGATTTGGCGTTACGATATATTTTGGTCGACCAGATAAGAAACAGTTCCAACAGATTGTGAGAGAGTTGGCGAAGCGAAATGACATTAATATGTCAGAAGAAGAACTGTTTTTAGAGGCAAATAAGTGGGAACTTAGCCATGGTGGACTTTCAGGAAGAACGGCGCAACAATTTATTGATTATTTGCTAGGGATGAAGTGATATTAAAATGAAAAAATTACGAGAGAAAAAGAAACTAATATACTGTGTATTGGGGCTGATTTCAATTTTTTTAGGTGTTGGGGCAGCTGGACTTTGTCTGGGGAATCAATACTATTTGGAACTAAACACGCAGGGAGAATGTATTACAATTGAATACGGAGAACAGGAAATCACGGAAATCCAAGCACTTTGTAAAGGCACTGTTTGGAATCGGAATGGAACACCTGTTAAGACCAAAATTATTGGAGATGTGGATTTCGAAAAACTTGGTACTTATGAAGTGACCTTTGAGGCAGATTACAAGAATATGAAGCTCTCTGAAAAAAGAACGGTTGTAATCCAGGATACGACACCGCCGGAGATTGAGCTAGTGTCAAATGGAGATTCTTATGCGAATCCAGGATTGGGTTACCAAGAAGAAGGTTTTCAAGCAATTGATAATTTTGATGGCGATTTAACGGAAAAAGTGAAAGTCAAAGAAAAAGATGGAGTTGTTACTTACAAGGTAACCGATTCTTCGGGCAATCAAGCGAAGGCAAAGAGAAAACTAATTTATAAGGATGTAATAGCACCAGTAATTACGTTGAATCAAGGGACGGATGTGAAAGTAAATCGAGGGGCAAACTTTTCGGAACCAGGATTTACAGCTACGGATGAATGTGATGGAGATATCACAAAGAATGTGCGTGTTGAAGGTAGTGTGGATGCCACAAAAGATGGTAATTATACGATTACATATACCGTTGCTGATTCTTCGGGCAACCAAACAAAAATCAAGCGAAAAGTTCGTGTGGGAGATTTTGTAGCACCGGTAATTACACTTCGAGGAGAAAAAAGTTCTTATATCAAGGTTGGAACAGCATACTCAGAGCCAGGATACACCGCCACCGATAATGTGGATGGCAATCTAACAAATAAAGTTACGGTGTCGGGAAAAGTAGACACGAGTAAAATGGGCAGAAATGTTGTTACATATTCGGTTACAGATTCGTCTGGAAACAAGACAACAGTTGAAAGAGTTGTGTATATGTTTGAAAAACAAGCAAGCTATCATCCGGTAAACCCAGGAAACAAAGTGGTGTATCTAACCTTTGATGATGGACCAAGTCGACATACTTCTAAGTTACTTGGGATTCTCGATAAGTATGGTGTGAAAGCAACATTTTTTGTGACGAATCAATTTCCTGCCTATCAATATATGATCGGGGAAACGCACCGAAGAGGGCATACCATTGCGCTTCATACATACAAACACAATTATGCAAGCGTGTATGCAAGTGAGGATGCATATTATAAAGATTTATATTTGATTCGGGATATTTGCATTAGTCAAACGGGTGTAGAACCGAAGATTGTTCGTTTCCCAGGTGGAACATCTAATACAGTAAGTAGGAGATATTGCAAAGGCATTATGACTTCACTCACAAAAAGCTTGCAATATCATGGATATTTATATTGTGATTGGAATGTGAGTAGTGCGGATACGAGTAGCTATGCAAATAGAACGAAAATAGCGAATAATGTAATAGCGGGAATGAAGAGAAATTCAGTTTCTATTGTGCTACAACATGACATTACCGATAGAAGCGTAAGTGCAGTAGAGGATATCTTGTTTTGGGGAATTCAAAACGGATATACCTTTTTGCCAATGACAGAAACTACACCAATGGTACATTATAAACCACAAAATTAGTAAGAGGTGACGAAATGTTAGAAGTGAAAAATCTATTCAAAATTTATAAATCAAAAAAAGGTGCAGAGGTCAGAGCATTAGATGGTGTCTCTATCCAATTTCCAGAAAAAGGGATGGTGTTCCTTCTCGGGAAAAGTGGTAGTGGTAAGTCTACTTTGCTCAATGTATGCGGTGGTTTGGATGCGCCAACCGACGGAGAAATTATTGTAAAAGGAAGAAGCAGTAAGGATTTCACGCAAAGTGATTTTGACAGTTATCGAAATACATACGTAGGATTTATTTTTCAAGAATACAATATTCTGAATGAGTTTTCCGTGGAAGACAATATTGCGCTTGCATTAGAATTGCAGGGAAAACCGAAGGATAAAAAAGCGGTTGCAGAGTTACTCAAAGAAGTTGATTTGGAGGGGTATGCAAAGAGAAAACCAAATACATTATCTGGAGGACAGAAGCAACGTATCGCGATTGCTAGAGCGCTTGTGAAGTCGCCAGAGATTATTATGGCAGATGAACCGACAGGTGCCTTGGATTCAAATACAGGTAGACAAGTGTTTGAGACACTGAAAAAACTGTCGAAGGACAAATTGGTTTTGGTCGTATCCCATGACCGAGAGTTTGCGGAACAATATGGGGATCGAATCATCGAATTGCAAGATGGAAAAGTGTTATCCGATGTGACAAAAACTTTGCAACAGCAAGAAGTGATTAGTGACAATATTAAGGCTGTTGGTGATGTGCTCTGTATCAAACAGGGAAGTGAATTGGATGAAAAAGATTTTGAAAAGATTAAAAGCTTTTTGAAAAAGGCGGATGGCGACGTCATTATTGCCAATAACGAAAAAGATATACATACATTTAAAAAGGCGAGTCGTATCTCGGATGATGGGGAAAAAGAAGTATTCTGTGACACTGATATTGAAAGCTTGGGCGGCAAAGAATACGGACCAGAAGAAAGTAAGTTTATCCGCTCAAAACTCCCTGCAAGACACGCGATTTGTATGGGACTTTCGGGACTTATGAAAAAGCCGATTCGATTGACATTTACGATTTTGCTTTGTACCGTTGCGTTTATATTCTTTGGCCTTTTGTCTACAATGAGCTTTTATGATAGTGAATCGACCTTTAAGCAGACAATGCTCGATTCCACGAGAGACCTTTTGCGCTTAGAAAAACAATTTAGAGCGACTGAAAATGTATATCAAAATGGCGAGCAAACCTATGATTATGAAACCTTTTACGAAACGAGGTTTTCAAAAGAAGAATTGGAAAACTATCAGAAACAGTTTGGAAAAGATGTATTTGGTGCGTTACCAATTGATTATAGTTTCGCAACGAGATCTAACAATGTACCATATTGGATAAGTGCCATCAATTTGGCAGCAGCATTGCCAGAGGACAATTCACTTCGCGAAAAGATTCAAGGAACTTATCCAAGTGCGAAGAATGAAATCTGTATCTCTTCTTATACGGCAGATGTAATTGTCAATTGTAAGACCTATGATGATTACGGTAATACGATTGACGTTCAGTCGCAAGATGCACTCATTGGAAAGAC
>JAZOWZ010000038.1:0-46026 GCA_045659485.1 Faecalimonas sp.
CGACACAGGGATTTTCAGTCCCTTGCTCTACCGACTGAGCTATCTGGGCACATTTCCTCTGTAGCTGTTTCTTCAGCACGGGACTTATAATATCACGCATTTTTTCGATTGTCAATAACTTTTCGTGAAATAAATGCGCCCTTTTTTCAAAGAGCGCATCTTACATTTTAATTATTTGAGTTTCTCTGCCAATTCATCCATTACCTTAAGGGTATCTTCTTTCATTGTTGACTTGATAGTTACTACTGGTTCGCAGATCGTAATATCCTTTAATCCTTCTAAGATTTCTCGCATCTTCTTTCCTGCCATTGGCGCCCAACTTCCGTTTTCCATGATTCCCACAGTACGCTTTTGGAAATTCTTTGCTTTCAAGTGCAATAAGAAATCTTCCATACAAGGGAACAATCCTCCGTCATAAGTTGAACAAGCAACCACTAATTTGTCGTGGCGGAATGCATCTTCTACTGCCTCTGCCATATCATCTCTAGAAAGGTCCGCAATCGCTACGCGTTTCGCTCCTTTTGCTTCTAACATCTCTGCCAATTTCTTTGCTGCTTTTGCAGTATTTCCATGGATTGACGCATATGCGATAAATACGCCTTCATCCTCTGGATTATATTTACTCCAAATATCATATTTCCCAATATAGTATCCCAAATCTTCTTTCAAAATTGGTCCGTGGAGCGGGCAAATCATTTGAATATCTAAAGTTGCCGCTTTTTTAAGTAATGCTTGAACCTGCGCACCATATTTCCCTACAATATTAAAGTAATAACGTCTCGCTTCACAAGTCCACGCCTCATCCGCATCTAATGCACCAAATTTACCAAATCCATCTGCTGAGAACAAAATCTTTTCAGACTGTTCATATGCAACCATAACTTCTGGCCAATGAACCATCGGCGCCATAAAGAACTGTAATGTATGTGCTCCAAGGTTTAGTGTATCTCCTTCTTTTACCACAACACTTCTATCTGAAAGGTCGATATCAAAAAATTGTGGAATCATTGCAAATGTCTTTGCATTACCTACCACCTTTACATTTGGATACTTTTCTGCCAAACGTTGGATATTCGAAGCATGGTCTGGCTCCATATGAGAAACCACCAAATAGTCCACATCTCTTCCATCCAATGCCACTTCTAAATTTGCCAACCACTCATCTGTTTTTCTGGCATCTACAGTATCCATTACCGCAACCTTTTCATCCAAGATTACGTAAGAATTATAAGAAACTCCGTTTGGAACCACATATTGGCTTTCAAACAAATCAATCGTCTTATCATCCACCCCAATATATTTAATAGAATCTGTAATCTTTACGTCACTCATTTTAATTTCCTCCGTTATAATTCAAAACTGTCAAAAATAAACAAATCAAAATGCTTTTTCGCTTTTTGATATTGTTCCCTATTTTTAATAGTATAAGCAACCGATAATGCACCCATCGCTTTACAAACATTTCGAGACAAATCGCTGGCATCCGCGTGATGATATGCGATGAAATCCGGTCTTGTCAGAACATTGCTGAAAAGATTGGTCATAAGCCAAAAGACAAATTTCTTCTTTCCATGTTTTCTATAATTTTGGCTCAACTGCCCCCGCACAATATCTGGTCGGTTTTTTCGATACCATTGTACTGCAAGCGGGTGGAACGATTCAATACAATATGTACCTTTATACACTTTTAATATTTCATTTCCAAGCTCGCATACCTTGTTATCTGCTCGATCCATCTTATACTCTATAATCAGAGGAACCTTTCCCCCAACCACCTCAAGTACTTGCACCAATGTTGGTATCGTTTCATCCGATTGAGCCAACTTCATTCGTTGCAATTCTTCTAATGTATAATCCCAGACATTGCCTTCTACACCACACATCCGTTTCAGCGTTGCATCGTGAAATACCACCGGGATATCATCCTTGCTAAGTTGCACATCAAACTCCATTCCATACCCTGCTGCCACAGCTTTACGAAATGCCTTCAAAGAGTTTTCTGGTGCATCTGTTTCATTATTGAATAACCCTCTGTGCGCATAATGCACTCCCATAAGTGGTGTTCGGTCTGGCTTATTTACCATTCTTGGTGCAACCAAGAAAAGATATAGTGCAATCAACCCCAAGAGAACTCCAGCAACTATATACCACATAAAATCACCTTCTAACATTAATCATCTACATCTAAATTTTCCAAAATATCTTTCTTTTGTAGTGGCTTCGTATCCCCGTGTTTTACCATACTCATCGTGATAAATGCGAGAACACAAAATGTAACTGAATATGGGAATAAGGTTCTATAACTTACGTGTTCCAATAAAACTCCCGAAAGAATCGGCGTAATGACTTGTGCTGCCATAGAAAATGTATAATAGTATCCTGTATACTTTCCAACATCGCCAGCCTTACTCATTTCCACAACCATTGGGTAAGAATTTACACCAATCGCCGCCCAAGCAAATCCAATAATCGCAAAAAAGATTACCATTGTCCAATGATATGTAGGATAGATACCTGCCACGCCAAAACAAGAACCTAAAAGAACGATACCAATCAAAATCGTTTTCTTACGTCCAATTTTACTTGAAATCATACCAATCGGAATATAACTAATAATCGCTGCAACCGTCGCAATCATCAGACAATCAGCATAGCCGCCACCTTCTAATCCCCATACTTCTGATACATATCTTGAAAATGCTGTTGTCACTGCATTATATGCAATAAACCAAAATGCTACGGATAAGAGAATGAAAATCAAACTCCTCTTCACGTCTTTCGGAAGTGGTCCGGATGTCTTTAATCCATCTTCCTGGGTTTCTTCTGCTTCGCTCTCTACACCAACTTCTTTGCGCAACTTGTTTTCTCGAATTGTTGCAAAAGTCAAAAGCACCCCTACTACCATTAAAATTCCCACTGCCAAAAACAACGGGTAATAATTCGGTCTGTCTCCCTTTCCAACAAGGAATTTAATCATAATTAATGTGTAAACACCACCAACAGCTCCCATCAAGTTGATAATCGCATTTGCTTTACTGCGAAGTGGCTTTGGGGTCAAGTCAGGCATTAACGCTACTGCTGGAGAACGATAAGTTCCCATACTTACCAACAAGAGGAATAATCCTCCTACAAATAAAATTAAATTTTCCGTGCGGTCTGCATACGGCAGAGCAAGTAAAAACAAGAATGCAACTCCTGTTCCCATCAAAATGAACGGCATTCTTCTTCCGATTGGCGTCTTTACCTTATCAGAAAACGCCCCGAAAATCGGTAATAGGAACAATGCAAATACATTGTCTGCAGCCATAATTGCGCCCGTTACAGTTTCACCCATATTAAATGTGTTCTTCAAAATCAACGGCACCACATTATCATACATTTGCCAAAAGGCGCTGATGGTTAAGAATACCATCCCAATTAATACGGTTCTCTTATAATTTAGTTTCATAGAGCCCTCCATAATATTTATAAAATTGTTTATATTATACCATATTCTAGTCCAAAATAAAAATAGCCAATATATAGAAAATAGCACAGAATTACTCCTGTGCTAACCATTCAATTACTTCTTTTAATTGTTCATCTTCTGTTTGAACATCTTTTAAATCATAACGCTGATTTAAAATCAATTCTTCTATTTTTTCTGGCAATAAAATATCTAATGCATCTGAATAAACTTTACATTCTTCAATGTGAAGTTTTGTCAATTTCATATGTACTTCAATCTCACCCCAAGAAAAACGTTTTTGCTGTACAAGTTCACACTCTGGAGATTTACCCATCCGCCAATCCCACGATGCATAATGCTCATAGGTTTTTTGCACATCTTCCGCAACAATCTCTGCTTCTGAAATCACTTCATAAGAACCGTAAACTTCTTCAAAAGCTTCTCTAAGAGCAGCCTTCATATCTTCTACAGTTATTTCGGAATTCAATTCCTTTAGATTTCGCACCCTAGATTCCACAGATTTTACGCCCTTGGCTTTCATCTTTTCTTCCGACGGGGTTAAATATCTTGCCAATTTTTCTTTATTTACATCAATGAGTAGAGTTCCATGCTGAATCTTACATCTGGCCGTCACTGAAAAAGCATTTCCAGAAAACTTATAACCATCTTTCGTTATAATATCATTTCGTCCAGAAAACTCCGTTTCAATCCCAAACTTTTGACAGGCCATCCCTATCATTTTCATCTGTTTTTCCAAATCGTATCTCTCAGGAGAAGCAATGAATGTAAAACAAAGATTGCCCAAGTCATGATATACTGCACCACCACCCGTCGTTCTCCGTGCCAAAAATCCACCTTCCTCTTCCAGTAGTTGCACGCGACACTCGCGAAGTGCATTCTGATTTCTTCCTATCACAACTGTATGTTCGTTTTGCCATAAATATAATAAGAAATCACCTGGCCGCACTTTATCAGCCAGGTGTTTTTCCACTGCAAGATTTTTCCATGGATTATAACTATTACTTTCAAATAAATAATTCATCATAATATAATCACATTCTCCGCCTCTGCCCTTTGAACAAATTCTTCAGGCAAAAGCCCATCACTAATCACATAATCTACATCTGCTAAATCACCAAATTGATATGGGAAAATCTTTCCATATTTTGAGTTGTCCATAAGAATTACTTTGTGAGCTGCTTTTTTCATAATCAACCGCTTCACTTGCATCTCATCTTCTTTTCCGCAAGTAAAACCGCTATCCAAAGTGTATCCTGAAACTCCAATAAATGCAGTTGCGATATTAATATGTTCTAACATCGCAAGTGTACTTGCTCCAGAAACTGCTTGATTCGAACGATTCAACGTCCCTCCACACATATGAATAGCTGGATTGACAAGTCGAGATAATTCTACGGCTATATTCGGTGCTGTTGTAAAAATATTGATTGCAATATCAGGTAACATCTGTGCCATCGCAAAGCATGATGTTCCTGCATCAAGAAATACCGTGCTGTCTGTATGAATAAGTCCAAGTGCCTTTTGGGCGATCTCTCTTTTTTCCAATACATTACTCTGCATTCTGGTTTCCAATTTACCTTCCGTCATGCCATGGAAATTCATTGCCATCGCACCGCCTCTGGTTCGAATAATCAATCTTTCTTCTTCCAATTTGGCCAAATCACGATGAACTGTCATAACACTAACGTCGGGAAAAAGAGCATTAAGCTCTTTCACCGACACTGCACCTTTTTCTTGAATATACTTTCGAATTCTTTCTCTTCGAATCTGATTCATTTCTATACTCCCATTTTCAACTTTCTCATTTGTTCAACAGGTGTTACATTTGTTAATGGTTTATATCCTTCTAAAGGCATAATCTTTTCGTTGATTGCATCCATAATCCACTCTTTTTGTGGGAAGAAGAACTCATCATACTCGAATGGAGGAGTAATCCAGTTTTGAGCTCCTACGATTACAGGAGGTGCATCTAAGTAATCAAATGCAAGTTCTGTAATGTTCTTAGCTACGTCATCAAGGAATGAACCTCTTGCGCAAGCATCAGATGCCATAACAACTTTTCCAGTCTTCTTCACTGATTCGATAATCTTTGTGTAATCGAGTGGTGCCAAGCTGTGTAAGTTGATTAATTCTACAGATACTCCGTATTTTTCTTCCAACTCTTTTGCAGCTTCGTATGCACGATAAAGTGTTGCACCGATTGTAATCATTGTGATATCTGAACCTGGTTTTACGATGTTTACATCACCAATTTCGATTTCATATTCTTCTGCTGGAACTCCACCTTCATGGAATTTTTCACCGATATCGTAGATTCTTTGGCTTTCAAAGAATACAACTGGGTCTGTTCCATTAAGAGCCGCTTGCATCAAACCTTTTGCTTCGTATGGTGTTGCTGGGAAGCAAACTTTAAGTCCTGGTACGTGAGCACACATTGCTGTCCAGTCTTGAGAGTGTTGTGCACCGTATTTAGAACCAACTGATACACGAAGTACTAATGGCATTTTAAGGATACCAGCACTCATTGCTTGCCATTTTGCCATTTGGTTGAAGATTTCATCTCCACAACATCCGATGAAGTCACCGTACATTAATTCTACAACTGCACGTCCACCACACATTGTGTAACCAACTGCTGTACCAACGATCGCTGTTTCAGCGATTGGTGAGTTGAATAATCTTGAATAAGGAATTACATCTGTAAATCCACGGTAAACAGCAAATGCACCGCCCCAATCACGAACATCTTCACCATAAGAGATAAGGGTTGGGTCTTCATAATATTTATTGAACATTGGTACAAAGATAGCATCACGGATGTTATAACGCTTCATAGCACTTACTTCTTTTCCGTTTGCATCGTAGTGTGTACGAACTTTCTTAAGGATATCTGTGTAACGTTTACAACTTTCCTTTGGTCCTGTCACAGCTGCTTCTCTTGTTGTATCCATGCTGCGTTGTTTTCCGTTGTTGTACATCATACGTTCAACGATTGCTGGATCTTTTACAAAATCAAGATATGGTGTCTTTTCTGTATCAGCTGCTAAGCGGCAAATACGAGCCATTCTTTCTTTTGTCTTAGCCCAAATTTCTTCAAATACGCTATCATCAGCAACACCAGCTTCTACAAGAGCTTTTCTGTATGTTACCAATGGATCTTGTTCTTTCCAAGCATCGATTTCTTCTTTTGTTCTGTATGCGTTTTGGTCAGATGTAGAGTGTCCAAGTAAACGATATGTTACAACATCTAAGAACACTGGACCTTCTCCTGTCTTAGCAAGTGGCAATTTACGACGGTAAGCATCGATAACTGCAAGTGGGTTGTAACCATCAATTCTTTCAGCATGTAATTGACTTGGTGTAACACCAGCACCCATACGAGCAAGTTCACCGTAACCCATTGTTTCACCGTATGTTTGTCCACCCATACCGTAACTGTTGTTGTTGATGTGGAAGATAAGTGGAAGTCCACCGTTTTTGCTTTCTTCCCAAAGTGTTTTGTATTGGTCCATAGTTGCAAATGAAAGTGCTTCCCATACAGGACCACGAGCCATAGAACCATCACCTAAGTTTGCGATACAAACGCCTTCTTTATCATTTACTTTCTTGAAGAGAGCTGCACCTGTTGTGATTGTTGCAGATCCACCAACCAATGCGTTGTTTGGATAAACACCGAATGGAAGGAAGAATGCATGCATTGAACCACCAAGACCTTTGTGGAAACCATTTTCACGAGCAAATAACTCTGAAAGTGCTCCGTAAAGGATGAATTCGATTGCTAATTCTTTCACATCATCTCCAGCTTTGCTGTCTTGAAGAATACCATTTAATGTAGCTCCATCGAAGAAGTTTTTCATATCTTCCATCAATTCTTCATCGCTAAGTTTTTCAATACATGACAAACTCTTTGCAAGAATTTCACTATGGCTTCTGTGGCTACCAAATGTGAAGTCTTCTTTCCCTAGTAAGTACGCTTGACCTACTGCTGCAGCTTCTTGTCCAAGAGACAAGTGAGCTGGTCCTGGATATGTAGTTTCAACATCTGCATATTTTGCTTGAACTTTGATTTGATTTAACATATCTTCAAATTCACGACAAATTGTCATATCACGGAAAATACGAATCAAATCTTCTTTTGTGAAGTTTCCTTCTTTCAATTCATCTTTTACTGATTTTTTGTATACGTTTACTGGGATATCTTTAAATTCGATTTTACCTTCAGCACGCATCTTATTTGGATCAATGTATAATGATTTTGGCATAACTTTAATCTCCTTTTATTTTTTATTTGTTAGAGGTCTGTTCTTATAAGAACAACGCCTCACGAATAACTTCTGAAACTGTTGGATGGGGGAATACCAATTCTTTAATCTGTTCGATTGGCATTTGCTTTTCAATCATAAGAGCTGCACCATAAATCATTTCTGATGTGTAGCTTCCAATCATATGACATCCTACCAAACAATTTTTCTTTGTATCAATTACAAGTTTGCAGAATCCGTCACCCTTTTCAACTTCTGCCAAGTAACGTCCCGACATTTTCATTGTTGCTTTTACAGTCTTCACTTCCATGCCTTTTGCTTTTGCACTTTCTTCTGTCTCACCAACACTTGCAATTTCAGGTTGAGTATAGATAACAGAAGGAATTGCATTGTAACGCATGTAATCTTTCTTTCCTAAGATATGATTTACTGCAACTTCTGCTTCACGGTAAGCTGTATGTGCTAACATAACTTTTCCGTTCACATCACCAACTGCGTATACACCTGGAACATTTGTCTGCATATTGTCATCTGTAACAATCGCTCCTCTTTCCATATATACACCCAAGTTTTCAATACCCATGTTTTGAGTAAGGGCACGTCTTCCAATTGCACAAAGAACAGCATCTGTTTGGATTTTCTTGATTTCTCCTGCTTCTTCGTAAACAACACAGTCTTTTCCAACTTCTGTTACTTTACAAGCAAGTTTGAAATCGATTCCTTTTTTCTTGTATTCTTTAAGGAGTGCTGCAGAAATTTCTTTTTCTGTAGGTCCTGCAATCTTATCTAACATTTCGATAACTGCAACATTTACACCAATCATATTGAAGTAAGATGCAAGTTCAAGACCGATCACGCCACCACCGATAACTGTCAAGTGGTTTGGTACTGTCTTCATATCAAGGATTTCTTGGTTTGTCATAACAAAGCCAGCTTCTAATCCTTCACGAAGTCCTGGAATTGGAGGAACAACTGCTACAGAACCGCAAGCAAGAATCAATTTGTCTGCTGCGTAATCTTCTCCACCTGCTGTTACCACAAATCCGTCTTCTGTTTTTCCTTTTACTACGCCTTCTGCCATCACAACATTTACGCTGTGAGCTTTCATTGTAGCACCTACACCAGATACAAGCATTTTTACTACTTTATCTTTACGTTCTACAACTTTTGCGTGGTCAATTTTTACATTTTCAGCTGTTACACCGAATACTTCGCTTTCTTTTGCGTGTTCGTATAACTTTCCTGAGTTGAGAAGCGCTTTTGATGGAATACATCCTTCGTTAAGACATGTTCCTCCAAGTGCTCTCTTTTCAATCAAAGTTACTTTCTTTCCACCTTGTGCAGCACGCTCCGCAGCAAGATATCCACCTGGGCCTCCGCCGAGTACTAATACATCTGATTTAACCATGATTTCATTCTCCTTATTTCATCATTAATAATGAAAAGTTTTCAAGTGCCTGACAAAGTTCTTTCATGAACTTAGATGCTGGAGTTCCATCAAGTGCTCTATGATCATATGACAAGCACAAGTTCATAGCTGGATATGTTTTGATTTCTCCATTTACTTCTCTAATACGTGTTGTAGTTCCACATACACCAAGGATACCTACTTGTGGTGGATTTACAACTGGTGTAAATACTTCAACGCCGAGTGAACCAACGTTAGAAACTGTAAAGCTTGCTCCTGATAACATATCTGGTGTTGCTTTTCCTTCTTGACAAAGTTTTGCAAGACGTTTTGCTTCCATTGAAAGTTCCGCAAGTGACATCTTGTTTGCATTGAAGATTGTTGGAACCATAAGTCCCTTTGGTGTATCTACTGCCATACCAAGATGTACGTTTGTGTATTTACGAATCATATTTTCTTCTGGCATTGTTGCGTTGAGTTGTGGGTGGTTCATAAGAACTCTTGTCACTGCAAACATAACAAGGTCATTGATTGTGATGTTTGGCATTCCCATAGCTTCGCCGTTTGCCTTAAGTTGTTTTCTAAGATTTAAGATTGTGCTTGCATCAAATGAATGTTGATGTGTAAGCTGAGCCATTGTGCTAAGTGAGCGAACCATTGCTTTTGCAGTTGCTTTTCTGATTGCAGAGAATTTTTCATCTACATATTCTGGTGCTTCCGCTGCTGCAACTGGTGCTACCACTGGAGCTTCTTCTTTTGCAGGTGCTGCTTCTACCACTGGAGCCGCTGCTGGTGAAAGTGCTTGGCTAGCTGCCAATGCTCTAACATCTCTTTCGATTACTCTTCCGTAAGGTCCTGTTGGAGCTGCTTGTGTTGCATCAACACCCAATGTTTCAGCAATCATCTTTGCTCTTGGTGAAACCTTAGCGTCTGGATTTGCTGTCACCGCAGCTGCTGCAACTGGTGCTGCCGCTACTGGAGCTTCTACTTTTGCAGGCGCTGCTTCTGCAACTGGCGCTGCTGGTGCTTCTTCTCCTGCTTTTAATCCTACTGTGCTGTCTCCTGGGTTACCTACTGCACACACATTTACCAATACTGGAACTTCATCTCCATCATTATAGAAGATTTCAAGCAATGTTCCTGCTGCTGTAGACTCGCACTCAAATGTTGCTTTGTCTGTTTCATATGTAAAGAGGATATCGCCTACTGCGATTTGGTCACCTGGTTTTTTAAGCCACTCTGTAATGATACATTCTTCTACAGTGATTCCTGCTTTTGGCATCAACACACCTTGCGCTACTGGTCCTGTAGGAGCTGCTGGTGCCGGAGCCTCTACTGGTGTTGCTGCCTCTACCACTGGTGCCTCTGCTGGTGCTGCATCTCCACCTCTTAAAGCGGATACATCCTCTCCTGGATTTCCAATTGCACACACATTTACTAACACTGGAACTTCATCTCCATCGTTATAGAAGATTTCGAGTAATGTTCCTGCTGCTGTAGACTCACATTCAAATGTTGCCTTATCCGTTTCATAAGTGAAAAGAATATCGCCTACTGCTACACTGTCTCCTGGTTTCTTTAACCATTCGGTAATCACACATTCTTCAACGGTGATACCTGCTTTTGGCATTAATACGCCTTCTGCCATGTTTAGTTCCTCCTTTTTGAGTTTATGTTAAATTTTGTTACGTTTATAACATTGCGTAACAAACATATAACTTTTCCTTACATTTGTCAAGCGTTTTTTCATATTTCATACCATTCTCCAAGCTTTTCTGGAAATATTGGTTTTGGTAGTCCATCGTTGGCTTGCTCACACACCTTTTTGGTATTTTTTATCCAATTCTGCACATCCGCTTCCAGGCGTGGCTGATGAAATGCAAATATATTTTTAATATGAAGATTCTCTGCTAATCTTCGCCTTGTAGAACGAAGTCCTACATATGGAAATGGTGCAAAGAGCCAATCGATATTCGGTGACCATGCACGAATTTTCTCAAACAATTCCTCGCACGGCATTGCATCGCCCGTGACAATAAGATGCTTGTCTTCTATATTAATAAGAAGTGTTAGGTTTTGAACATTTGAATATTGTTCCCCTTCGTGCAATGTTTGGACAAATCGAATCTTCGAATCTCCTATCGCAAGAGCATCTCCATCTTTCACTTCCTGCAATTGGCCTGTTGGGATATTAACATTCTGTAACATTGCGATTACATTCTCCCCTGCATATATTAGGAGATTTGGATTCTTCTCCCATGCTTCTTTCACATACTCCTCGCAAAAATGGTCTTCGTGCTCATGAGTGAAGATAAGAATGTCAAATATTAAGTTCTCTCGGATTTCTAACGGGGTGTCTTGATATAACATAGAAGAATCTCTACATAGACAGTCGATGCCTATGTTCCTTCCTTCTATATCAAGTACAATTCCTGCGTTTGATACGTATTGAAACATCGTTTTCACCTTTCAGTAATTATCATCTAATAGCGTTTCTTCTTTATATTTATTTTATCGAAAAACATAGGTTTTTTCAATATTGGCAATAAAAAACAGCAACCTTTCGGTCGCCGTTTCATCACTTAAATATTTCATTTACCTCTTCAACAGAAACATTGCATTCCTTTGCAATCTCTGTAACAGTCTTTCCACTACGCTCTAATTTGAATACCTTTTTTGTAAGTGCAATTTCTGCATCCCTCTTTTGGATAGTCTGCGTTTGCTCCTGGATTATCTGTTTATCTTCCTCTATCGTCACTTTCTGCGCATTAATCTCATCCTGCATCTCATCAATCATATATTGAACCGTATTTTTATCCAATTCCAAAAGTTCCTTTGAAAACATATTCATCACCCTCTCCATATTCAAGCACAGATTGTAGATTTCATCATAAAACGGACGAAATTCTGGATATGTATCTATTAATTCTAGAATCATCTCCGGACTGTCATCTGATAGAAACATAAGCCATGCTTCCAACTGATTTCTTATACCTTTATTCTTGCAAAGACTTCGTACAATGTCAAGTGGAATAAAGAGAAACTCTTGCAAAAGGTCGATTTCAATACCTGTGTCTGTTTGTTGTTTGCTTCGATGGATATAATGTTGAGAATATGAATGAAATAGATTTGGACTTTGTTCATAGAAAATAATGCTGTAGACTTTTTTGATATCTTTGTAACTGAATTTTTTGCCTTTTTCTCCGCGGACTCTTCTATACTGGCGGAGTAATAAATCTGCAGAATAACATGCTGCTCTCGCTCCTGGAAATGCATATCCTATTTTCTGACATTCCACATTTGCAATGCTGCCATCTTCCAGTTCCACAACGATATCCATAATAAGAAGCGAACTTTCTTCTGCAATTCGTGGAGAATCATTTGGCAGAACCTTTAATATCTTCACCTTCTGTTTCAACAACAGTGATAAGAGTTCCTCCAATCTTTCTGGTACAACATCTGGATCAAAGATTGTCTTAAAAAATCCGTCATACAACATCTTAACACCTCGTGCCCCTGTACAGACATCCAGAAAATACTCTCGTTCCTCCTTTTTCCATTCTTCATAAATTGTGGTCATACTTTCCTTAGCATAAATCTCTTCAAGCACCCGCTGACGAGTCCGAAGCTGCGGAAAATACAGTTGTAGCGTATTAGCCATCGCAATACCTCCTTCTTAAGTTGTAAATAATAGTGAATTTCAAGCAGATACTTTTGATTTGATTTAGAATTGATAGATTGGCATAAGCCAAAGAATAATTAGAACTGCTTGTTTAATGAGTGTAGCACGATGCGTTTACGTTTGTCAAAGTAAATCTCCCCAAACTTTCCTTGACACAATCCTTTTTAATGTTTAAAATTTGACTAGAAAAGCACGGACTTGAAAAAGGAGGATTTCTCATGAAAGCAGAAACAATGGAAAGAGCACTCGCCGCTTTTACAATCGAAAGTGATTCTATTCTTGCAACTAGAGATGCAATGGATATGGAAGCATTTGCAAAGGCAGTAGAGGCATTATCAAAAGCAGAACGTATTGGAACAGCAGGTTGCGGACACTCAGGTATCGCATGTATGCATTTTGCACATTCTATGTGCTGTGTAGAACGCCCAGCTCGTTTCATTTCTCCGGCAGAAGCAATCCACGGAGCAACTGGTTACCTTCAAGAGGGTGACGTTATGGTATGGGCTTCTCGCGGTGGTAAAACAGACGAATTATTTAAGATTCTTGACATTTGCCATGTAAAGAAAGTAACAGTTATCGGTGTTACTGAAAACTTAGCTTCACCATTAGCAGAAATGTCAGATATTGTTATCCCTATGAAAGTAACTTCAGAAACAGACCGCTACAACAGCCAAGGTACATCTAGCTTCACAGCTTTAGCTGCTGTATTTGATGCACTTCAAACAGCTGTTATCGAAGAAACAGGATATAAGAATGAGCAATTCGCTCTCATTCATCCAGGCGGAGCTGTAGGTAAGAGATTAAATAAATAATCGGAGGAGCATCCATGATTGACTTATTAAAATTACAAAACGGAAGTGATATCCGTGGTGTGGCTGCAGAAGGAATTGCAGACGAACCAGTTACTTTAACTCCAGATGCTGTAAACCTTATTGGACAAGCATTTGTAAAATGGTTATCCGATAAATTAGGAAAACCTGCTTCCGAATTAAAAATCGGAGTTGGGCATGACTCACGTATTACAAAAGACTTAATGAAAGATGCTTTCATCACAGGCGCTAGTGCAGCAGGCGCTACACTTTACTACTGTGGATTGGTTTCAACCCCATCGATGTTTATGACTGTGGTATTTCCTGAGTTCCAATTTGATGGCTCAGTTATGATTACTGCAAGTCATCTCCCGTTCAACCGCAATGGACTAAAATTCTTTAATCCAGACGGCGGATTGGAAAAGGCAGATATCAAAGAAATCTTGACAATAGCAAAAACATTGGAACTTGCTTCCTGCGACAAAGAAGCGATTGCTTGCGATAGTTTGAGTGTTTACACTGCAAGCTTACGCGAAAAGATTAAAGCCGGTGTTAACGCAGAAAACTATGAAAAGCCACTCGCTGGACTTCGCATTGTCGTAGATGCTGGAAACGGTGCCGGCGGATTCTTCGTAGAACAAGTACTTGCACCACTCGGCGCAGACACAACCGGAAGCCAATTCTTAGAACCAGACGGAATGTTCCCAAATCACATTCCAAATCCAGAAGACAAAGTGGCAATGGAAGCTATTAAATCAGCGGTTGTTAAAAACCAAGCGGACCTTGGTATTATCTTCGACACAGATGTTGACCGTATGGCAGCAGTTCTTCCAGATGGTTCCGCAGTAAACCGCGATGCTATCATCGCCATGATGGCAGCCATCTTGGCAAAAGATTACCCAGGAAGCACGATTGTAACTGACTCTGTAACATCTGATCGTTTAACGGACTTCTTGGAAAACGAATTAAAGTTGAAACATCACCGCTTCAAACGTGGTTATAAAAATGTAATCAACGAATCTATCCGTTTAAATAAAGAAGGAATCGTTTCTCCTCTTGCTATCGAGACTTCTGGTCACGGCGCTTTGAGCGAAAACTACTTCTTAGACGACGGCGCTTATATGGCAGTCAAACTTTTGATCGCCGCTGCTCTTGCCGCAAAGGAAGGGAAACAAGTTGGTTCATTTATTGAAAAATTAGCAAAGGGCTTTGATGAAAGAGAACGTCGTATGAAGATTTTCGCAGAAGATTTCGCTTCTTACGGAAAAGAAGTATTAGCCGCATTTGAATCTCGCGCGAAAGAAGCAGGTTTCAACGTGGCGCCAAACTCTTTCGAGGGTGTTCGCTTATCATTTAACAGCGAAGACGTGCAAGGTTGGTTGTTACTTCGTATGTCTCTTCACGACCCATTAATGCCAATGAACTTGGAAGGTGTTCGTCCTGGAGATTGCGAAAAGATGCTTGCGATTGTAAAAGAATTGTTAGCTGGTTTCGACCAATTAGATATTTAAAATATAATACATACAAAAAGGGTAGCCATCATACTTTCTATAATGACTACCCTTTAATAATTTTCCTTATTCATTTATTTATTTTCTCTTTATTTGGAGGATCTTGTGATATAAACCTGTCGCCTTGTCTTTTTTTATTAAAGTTATTCGAATTTTCTTCTGCTTCTTTTTTTGATGTTTCTTTACACATCTTTTTATAACTTTAATATTATGTGGTATATCTTTTCAATATGTTTGCAAATATATCATCTTTTTTCTTTCATCCAGATTTATCTTTCTCCCCAAATTCCTTTTTCATTTTCATATTTGTCTGGAATTATAATCTATGCAAAAGGCCGTCTTCACAGGTCGTTACATTTGCCATACCACTAACATATTGAATTATGCACTCTGAATTGTCCACTGGATTCTTGCCCTCACTTTCTTTTTTATTCTTAAAGGAAAGATTTCTTTCCTTAAGTGGTTTGTTTTGTTGTGTTTATGTTAACATCTAAAAACTCATTTGTCAATACTATTTGTAAATATTCTTTGAATTATTTTTCTATTATCTCTTTTTGTTCAAATTGTCTGAATATTGTAAAAATTCAAAATAATACGGCTGGTGTCATACCAGCCTCATATTCTAACCTTTATAATAATTAATCAAGCATCCTTTTAGAATGATTTCTCTTTCATTATCTGTTAGATCACCCAATTTAAACTCAACTTCTTTGAGCTCTGTACCTACAACATATGCCTTTACAACATCCCATTTTTCTTCCACTGCGGTTCTCACGCTTGGAACAAAGATGTAGTCGTCATTCTTGAAGCTAAGTGCTGTATGATCTTCCTCGGTGATAAATGGAAGCATACCCCAGTTAATCAAATTTGAGCGATAACGCTTTGTTGCATATTCATTGGCAATGTTCGCCCAACCACCAAGAACTTTTTGACAAGATGCTGCTTGCTCACGAGCAGATCCATCTCCTGGTTTTACTGCAAAAATGGTACTTCCAATACCAAGGTTTCCTTTTCCTACTTCTGGATATGTTCCTTGAATCACTTCCATCACTGTTTTCAATTCATCCAACACTTCCAACGGACAAGTCTGTGCCTCAATGGCTTTTTGTGCCTTTTGCACTTCTTTTGCGCGACCTACATATGCAGGGTCTTTTCTAGACAATGCAAACTCTGCAAGTCCCAAAGGATTTGAGCGGTAAGAAGACGTCTCACCCGATGGTATCAATTCGTCAGTTGTTGTAACTGGGTCATGAATCTCTGACACTACTTTTAGCAATAAGTTTTCTGGCAATGCTGACATTGCAGGCCAATCCTTAATGTTTGGTCCAAATTGGATTCCCACTTCTGGATTTGCCACCCCTTTGCTATCAAACACACGGTTTGCGTAGATACTTGCATCAAAGTGATATTTTGGTGCTTTATATTCGATATCCATCACGTCTGCTGCGGATGTTAAATAACCTTTATTTGCTGCTGTTGCTGCAATCGAACGTGCATCCATAAGAGCCACAGAAGAAATCTGTCCACTTTGCAACTTAGAACCTTCGCGGTTCGGGAAGTTTCTCGTAGAGTGGCGAATACTAAATGCATTGTTTGCCGGTGTATCTCCTGCGCCAAAGCAAGGTCCGCAGAATGCGGTCTTTACAATCGTACCTGCTGCCATCAAATCAGCCACTGCACCATTTCTTACTAATTCCATATAAACTGGTGTACTTGCTGGATATACACTTAAGGTAAATGCGTCAGCTCCGATATTTTTTCCTCTCATAATCTCTGCCGCTGCACAGATATTTTCAAATCCACCACCTGCACATCCTGCAATGATTCCCTGTTCTACATAAAGTTTGCCATCGCGAATCTTATCTTGCAATGAGTACTCCACTGCGCCGTCTAAGCTTACAAGTGCTCTCTGCTCTACATCGTGAAGAATGTCTTTTAAGTTGGCATTTACTTCATCAATCGTGTAGGTGTTGCTTGGATGGAATGGCATTGCAATCATCGGTTTGATTTTGCTAAGATCTACATATACAACTCCATCGTAGTAAGCAACTGGTCCTGGATTTAACTCTTTATAATCTTCCACTCTTCCATGAGTTTCGTAGAATTCTTTAACGGTTTCGTCTGTTCTCCAAATCGATGAAAGACAAGTCGTCTCTGTTGTCATAACATCGATGCCGATACGGAAATCTGCGCTTAATTTGGATACACCAGGTCCCACGAACTCCATAACCTTATTATTCACATAGCCATTTGCAAATGTTGCACCAATCAAAGCAAGCGCAACGTCCTGTGGTCCCACTCCAATCGATGGTTCTCCATCTAAGTAAATCGCTACCACACCTGGCATTTTAATATCATAAGTCTTATTCAATAATTGTTTTACAAGTTCTGGACCACCTTCGCCCATAGCCATCGTACCGAGTGCTCCATAGCGTGTATGGCTGTCCGAACCAAGAATCATCTTGCCACCACCTGCGAGCATCTCTCTCGCAAACTGATGAATAACGGCTTGATGCGGTGGCACATAGACACCACCGTATTTCTTTGCACAGGTAAGACCAAACATGTGGTCATCTTCATTGATTGTTCCTCCTACTGCGCAGAGACTGTTGTGGCAGTTGGTAAGCACATACGGAATCGGGAATTTCTCCAAGCCAGATGCTCTCGCGGTCTGAATAATTCCAACGAACGTAATATCATGAGATGTCAACTTGTCAAACTTGATTTTTAAACGGTCCATATTTGGTGCCGTATTATGGTCTTTTAAAATCCCATATGCAATCGTTTGCTTGGCAGCTTCCTCTTTCGTCACTCCTTGGCAAACATCTATATCTTCCACAAGTTCTGTTCCATTTACAAGGAATGCGCCCTTGTCATATAGCTTTATCATGCTAGTTCCTCCCTAGTTGCTCTATTATCTCGATTTGATAAACTTCATATGGTCAGACACCATAAGTGCGATTTTAAATGTAAGTGCATCCTCAAATTTCTTTACATCTAACCCCGTCGTTTTCATAATTTTATCCAATCGATAGCCCAATGTATTTCTATGCAAATACATTTGTCTTGCTGTCTCAGAAATATTCAAATTGTTCTCAAAGAATGCATTAACAGTCGCAAGCGTTTCCTCATCAAACTGTTCCAATGCATTTCCTTTAAACACTTCTTCTAAGAACATTTCACAGAGAGAAATAGGTAATTGATGAATCAAACGTCCAATTCCAAGTTCGTTATAAGCCAAAATATGCTTTTCCTTATAGAAAATACGTCCAACATCTAATGCGACGCTCGCTTCCTTATAACTTTTTGAAGCATCTTTCAATTCTGTGACAATCGTTCCATAAGCAACATTTGCATCCACCATCGCCTCTGTCTGAAGCACATCCACAATCGCAAGAGCTTCTTCCTGCACTTGCTCATAGTCATCCTCTGGTTGCAATGTCTTAATAAGCACAAATCGCCCTTCTTCTACGGAAGTAACAAAATCTTTCGCTTCTTCATACATACCTTTAATAATTTCAAAAACAATATCATCTCGTTGACGTTTTGGTTCTATCACGTAGACAACGCGGTGCTCTTCCGTGTTGAGATTCATTTTTCTGGCTTGTCCATAAATATCCACTAACAACAGATTATCGAGCAACAGCTGCTGGGCAAAACGATTGCGGTCCACGCGTTTTTCATGCAAACGGTTCATAGAAACAATCTGATTTACACACAGATTCCCTACAACCATTACATTATCGACCATCTCGTGCATCGCAAAAATGAGAACATCTTCTCCTTCTTCCCGTACCAAAAAGCACGCGGTATCCGCTGTCACATATGCATCCTCTACTTCATTCAAAGTTAAAAGAGCTTCCACATTTTTTTCTACAACACTAACATCCTTACTTGTGGATGCTATACATCTTCCACGAAAATTCCAAATCGAACAATCTACTTTGATGATACGCTTGATATCGTCAACGATTGTATATAACACTTGATTCATCAACAATTTTCTTTACCTCTTATAATCTCTTTAACAATTCTTCTCTTTCTTTCTCATATCCAGGTTTTCCAAGAAGAGCAAACATGTTTCTCTTGTAGTCTTCTACACCTGGTTGGTTAAATGGATTTACACCTAAGATATATCCACTTACACCACATGCAAATTCGAAAAGATAGAACAATTGACCGAGGTAATACTCGTTCTGCTCTGGAATGTTAATCATAATGTTTGGTGTCTTACCATCTGTATGAGCAAGAATCGTTCCGTTCATAGCACTCTTGTTGATAAAGTCTACAGACTTACCTGCAAGGTAGTTAAGACCATCCAAATCTACTGGTTCTTCTTTCATCAAGATTTCTTCTTGTGATGTTTCCACATTCAAAACAGTTTCGAATAAAATACGGTTACCATCTTGAATGAATTGTCCCATTGAGTGAAGGTCTGTTGTCAAATCAACAGATGCTGGGAAAATACCTTTTTGGTCCTTTCCTTCACTTTCTCCGTATAATTGTTTCCACCATTCAGAAATGAAGTGTAATGATGGCTCATAGTTTGCTAATACTTCGATTGATTTTCCTTTGCGGAATAAAATGTTACGAATTGCAGCATATTTTACTGCATCGTTTTCTTCAAATGGAGCTTCCAACGCATTCTTTCTAGCTGAAGCTGCACCTTCCATCAATAAATCGATGTCTGCGCCACTTACTGCGATTGGAAGAAGACCTACTGCTGTAAGAACTGAGAAACGTCCTCCTACATCATCTGGAACGATGAATGATTCATATCCTTCTTCTGTAGCAAGATTCTTAAGAGCTCCTCTTGCCTTATCTGTTGTAGCATAGATTCTGCTTGCAGCAGCTTCTTTTCCATATTTGTTTTCCAACAATTCTTTGAATACACGGAAAGCGATTGCTGGCTCAGTTGTTGTACCTGATTTTGAAATCATATTGATTGAGAAATCTCTGTCTCCAATTACATCAATTAAGTGCTTGATATATGTACTGCTGATGCTATTTCCTACGAAATAAATCTCAGGTGTCTTGCGCACTTCTTTTGATACGATATTGTAGAAGCTGTGTCTTAAGAATTCGATTGCTGCTCTTGCTCCAAGGTAAGAACCACCGATTCCAATTACCAATAATACTTCTGAATCATTTTTAATCTTTTCAGCTGCTTTTTTAATACGTGCAAACTCTTCCTTATCATAATCTACTGGAAGGTCAATCCATCCAAGGAAATCATTTCCTGCACCGCTTTTGCTTACAAGTACGTCTTTCGCATCTTCTGCGATTTTTTTCATAAATTCTACTTCGTGCTCACGAATAAATTCGCCTGCTTTTGAGTAGCCAAAAGTTACTTTATTGTTCATAGTAATACTTCCTTTCATCTCTTGTTTTCATAGATACCTACATTTTAGCAAATATACTCCTTACAATCAAGCCAAAAACTCCTCTAAAATGGCACGAATTCTCATTTCTTGCTCACTTTTTTTCAATTCTTCGTCCTCTTCTACTTGCTCTATTTTGACTTCTTCTATCTGCGGAATTTCTTCCACTTTCATTACTTCTGGTTCTGGAACCTCTTCTACTTGAAGCTTCTTCTGGTATCGATGCGTGCAAACATTTTCTAAATATTCGACCATATAATTGTTAGTCGCTTCCAAACATGTCTGTTCTTCTTTATTCAATTGTAAAATCCCAAGCACGAAAAAGAAAATGCTTGTCCACTGGATATGCAGAATCGTGATCTCTCCAAAACGAATCATTTGATAACTCTCAAATATGGCAACGATACCTAGCACACCAATCCCCCACATCATTTTGGTCGGCAGTGTCTGAAGAGAATGAATTCGCATTCCCAAAATCTTATATTCGTACATGAATTTATTTACAAATGCACTGACATTCTGCACACGATCACTTACCATACTCGCATGCTCAAACTTTGCTTTCACCAATTTCATCAGTCGATGATTACTGTTATGTATATCTTTTGCTTCTCGGACTAATCTTCTTGCGGTACATAGGGAAACTAATTTTGCCAAAATTCCCAAGACAAACAACGCTCCCATTACATAAATCATAATGTTTTGTTTTACGATAATTTCTAGCATCATAAAAACCCCTTTCCTATTTTGCTCTATGGGAATTATACAGCAAAACCAGAATCGGGGTTTAAAATTCATTCTACAAAAATCTACAAGCATCTTACGATGCCCTTGAAATTTTGTCGTTTTTCTCTATTAAATTCTTGGCAATAAATTGCGCATAAGTCGTGTGGAATGCTCAATTGCCTTCTTTTCAAAGGCCGGATAATCCATCGTCGCACTATTGTCGGCTTTGTCCGAAATTGCTCGGATAATGACACACGAAATATGGTTTAGGTATGCTGCATGGGCGATTGCAGCGCCTTCCATCTCTGTACATTTCGCACCGAAATTGCTCACAATTCTTTCTTTCACTTCCGAAGACGACACAAATTGGTCTCCGCTGACAACGCGACCTGTAAATGTCTTGATATCTGGATTCGCTTCCTCATTTGCTTCTACTGCTTTTTTGACAAGCGCTGGATCTGCTGGGAACGAGAAGGTATCCATTCTTGGAACTTGTCCCAACGGATCGCCGAAAATGGTCGCATCCATATCGTGTTCTACTAAGTCTGTAGAGATAACCATATCTCCAATATCAATTGCAGCATCTAAAGAGCCTGCAATTCCTGTGTTAATCAACACTTCTACATCAAATTTATCCGCTAAAATCTGTGTACAGATTGCAGCGTTTACTTTCCCAATCCCGCTTCGAACAATTACTACATCTTTCCCGCAAAGTTCTCCTTGATAAAACTGCATAGATGCGTATTCTGTCACAGAATCAATCTTCATCTCTTCTTTTAATACTGCAACTTCTTCATCCATTGCACCGATAATTCCGATTCTCATAGCTTTTCCTCATTTCGTATGTTTTCTGTATAAAATATATCATCATTGTAGATTTTAGACAATTACTTTGTTATAATGAGGAACGATAAATTTACACATGGGGAGGCTATTATGAATTACACATATAGAACAAAGGGCACTTGCTCGCAAGCAATCCGATTTGAAATCGAAGATAACAAGGTTCGCAATGTTCAGTTCATCGGGGGATGTTCTGGAAACACACAGGGTGTGGCTCGTTTGATTGAAGGAATGGATGTGAATGAAGCAATCTCTAGAATCGACGGTATCCGCTGTGGCATGAGACCAACCTCTTGCCCTGATCAATTGGCAACTGCCTTAAAACAAGCATTGAAAGAACAATAAAAAATATTTTCAGACACAAAAAACCTTCCCAGTGACCAGCCAGGAAGGTTTTTTGCCATATTCGCCTTCGAATACGTTACACATACTATATTTTTTTCACCGGGTGAAAGTATTACAACCAACATAGAAGTCGGATTATAGCTTCCGCAAGCAGAGGTCGTCTCAATGTAAGGTACGTCCACTTTTCTCTTATTTTTTTTGTTTTTTATAATAATTAAATTGTTTGATACCTATGTTATAATCTACGGTGGTTGCAATACTTTCGCCCGGTAATTTTTAAAATTAGTACATCCAAAGTGCGTCTGTGCAAGATGCGCTTGAATCAGAACCTGCATAATGCATCGTTCTCGCGCGATAATAATAACCACCTGCGACGTATAAATATTTACTTGCTGTAACTGTCAGCGCATTTTCGCTTGTTTTTGAAAAATTAGATACATTTAACCAGCTACCATTTACCTTTTGTTCCACAGTAACAATCGCCGTTACCGTACAGCGCTTCGCAGCATTCGTTTGACCACCACAACCAATTCGTCCATTTCCAGCATCGTTTATAACTGAATATCCATCCAGCAAGTAAACGCCTCTTGTCTGATTCTCCATATATCCAACTAAGGCATTTTCTAACGATAAGTAAGAAACATCATAATCTTCTGCTGCTTTTACTTCCATCTGACCTACATAAAATCCCGCAACAACAAAGGCTGCAACCATTAAGAATGCGATTAATTTTTTTCTCATTTGTATCCTCTCCTCTCGGTCTTTCTGTTATATAGACACACAAGGAGACAACTTTTGACGCGATTTTTAATAAAAATGTAAATTTTTTACAATTTTTTCAACTTCCTGCTGATTCAAACCGTTCATAACCATAAAATAATACACTTTTTGATGTTCAAACTCTGCTCTCCAACGTAGCTCAGTACCCTCTTCTACTTTATATTGCTTAATCAAGATATTATGCCCTTCTACATCTATCACATACTCTTGAATCAACTCATCCTCCACATCCACACCTATTGATGTCGAGCGATAATTAAACAAAATATTATACATAAATATCTTGTCTTTTCCAGCATTGTAATACAATTGTGCATTTTGAATTTCTTCATCCACATTGCTCTCCACAAACTTCATCTTATCTGGTTTATACGCAGGGAAAACCGTACTCGTTTTAAAAGTTTCTTCAATTTCTAGATACGCCTCATGCTCGTTACCCATTTGCCCCTTATCAATTCTTTCTTTATCAACATTAACTTTTAGCCAATCACGTTCACTCACAACCTGTCGCACTACTTCTATTACCTTCTTCGGTCCACCCACACTGGTAATGCCAACCGCAAGCATCGTAACAACTGCTGCTGCGATTACTACATAACGAGTCCATCTGCGGGTTCTCTTGTAGACCATACCAAGTCTGATAAGTTCACGTTCTTCCACAGTCAAGCGCTCATCCACCGGATTCTTCGCATCCTCATATTCGCGAATCTGTTGCATCAGTTTCGTGTGGATTTCCTCCGGAGCTTCCACATCTTTTAAGTTCGGATCACTATTAACTTCTTCCATAATGCGATTCGCATCCTCTTTGAGTTCCTGTTGGAACATTGTTTTCCACTTTTTTCTCATTTTGCGTGGGCTCCTTTCTCTTTATCATTTTGCTTCCACTTGACCTTTCTTGGAATACTGTTTAATATAATAAAATAGAATCCCAAATTATTGGAGGCATATTATGAAACGTATTATCTTAACTGGCGGTGGTACTGCTGGGCACGTAACACCGAATATTGCGTTATTGCCTGGACTAAAAGAACTCGGATATGATATTCACTATATCGGTTCTTACAACGGCATCGAAAAAGAACTAATTGAACAATTTGGAATTCCTTATCACGGAATTTCTTCTGGAAAACTTCGTCGCTACTTTAGCACCCAGAATTTCACGGATCCTTTCCGTGTATTAAAGGGCTTTGGCGAAGCAAAAAAACTAATTAAATCATTAAAACCTGACGTCATCTTTTCAAAAGGCGGTTTCGTATCAGTACCTGTGGTAATTGCTGGAAAGCAATGCCACGTTCCAACCATCATTCACGAGTCAGATATAACACCTGGATTGGCGAATAAGTTATCTATCCCTTCTGCCAAGAAGGTATGTTGTAACTTCCCTGAGACATTGACCTTCCTTCCAAAAGGAAAAGCTGTCTTAACTGGTTCTCCAATTCGTCAAGAATTACTTACTGGCGACCGCAAAGCTGCTTTGGAACTTACTGGCCTTACCGAAGATAAACCTGTGATTTTAATTGTCGGCGGCAGTCTCGGCTCAATAGCTGTAAACAATGCAGTTCGAGCGATTCTCCCAGAACTTTTGAAAGATTTCCAAGTTATCCATCTTTGCGGACAAGGAAAGTTCTCCGAAGAACACAAAGACCTCAAAGGTTATGTTCAATTTGAATATGTGAATCAAGAACTAAAAGACTTATTTGCGCTGACCGATATCGTGATTTCAAGAGCTGGTGCAAATGCCATCTGTGAGATTTTGGCACTTCGAAAACCAAACCTCTTAATTCCACTTTCTGCAAATGCTAGCCGTGGAGACCAGATTCTCAATGCACGTTCCTTTGAACGCCAAGGCTTTAGCATGGTATTAGAAGAAGAGGAATTAAACGACACCCTCTTATTAGAATCGATTCACAAACTATACAAAGAAAAAGATTCATACATAGAAGCAATGAATCAATCTCCGCAACAAGATCCAATCAATACCATCTTAGATTTGATTGAAAACGCTGCAAAGTAATCCAAGGAGTCGCGAGCGACTCCTTATTTTTCATTCATCTTTGCTAGGATTTCTTCTTTCCATTCTTCTTTTAAAGTGCCTGGTTTCCATTTGATATTCACTTGATCCTTATTGTAACGTGGAATTAAGTGCATATGGAAGTGGAATACAGTCTGTCCTGCTGCTTCTCCATTATTTTGAAGTACATTATATCCGTCGCAACCAAGGACTTCTGTCATCGCAGTCACAACCTTCTTTGCCACAACAAGTACTTTGGAAGCAAGTTCTTCTGGCAATTCATAAAGATTTGCATAATGCTCCTTTGGAAGAATCAATGCATGCCCTTTGGATGCTGGCTCAATGTCGAGAATGACACGAAAATCCTCATCCTCATAGATGGTTGCAGATGGAATCTCCCCTGCTGCGATTTTACAAAAAATACAGTTCTCATTTTTCATTTTCTTTCCCTACCTTTTCCTTCTGTCACCTTTTGTCGAAGAATAATATTTGTATCACACCCCAGTTAGTGTTACACTAACATCGAAAGGTGGAATTATTATGGATTATATGTTTAGTAAGCTTTCTCACGAAATTCGCAATCCCCTCACTTCATTACATAGTTCGATTCAATTAATCGAATCACAGCATCCAGAAGTACGGGATTTTAAATATTGGACAAGTTTAAATGGTGATGTCAAATACATTCAAAGTCTATTGGATGATTTTTCTAATTTTTCAAAATCAGATACTTTGAATCCAACTACATTTTCTCTGCGCACATTGCTAGAGGAAGTGTGTCTATCTTTTGCTGCCACCATTGCAGACTCAGAAGTCGAATATACATCTAGAATAGACCCTTCCATTGACCAAATGACGGCTGACCGCACTAAATTGCAAGAGGTTCTTCGCAATCTTTTACAGAACGCCTATGATGCTGCACTTCCAGATAAAACCATCTATCTCAGTGCGTTCGTAAGAGAAAACGAGCTCTTCCTTACTATCCGTGACACTGGTTGTGGTATGACCAAAGAACAGCTCCAAACCATCTTCGAACCTTTTGTTACATATAAAAAGCACGGGACTGGTCTAGGACTTGCCATCACAAAGAAAATCGTAACTGCCCACGGCGGAAATATCTCCGTCAAATCCACTCCAAACGAGGGGACTATGTTCAAAATCGTACTGCCACTAAATCTATCATTATTATAGGAAATTTTAGTGGCTTTTACAAGTTTGTCCGTACTTTTTTCCAAAAACCTTTGGCTCTATCCCAAAAGTTGAATTCTTCTGCCACCAATTCATCCTCTTGTGCTTTTTCTAGCTCTTCGGTGTAGGTGGCAAATGTGACTTCTTCTAGTTCTTCCTCTTGCGGATTGTCCTCCGGGATGACACTTCGCAAGATCTTTTCAATACTATAATGTTCTTCCATCGTAGCCTTATGAAAAGTATACGCAAATCGCACACCTTCCTCATCGTGGTAGTTCACTTCTCGCACAAAAAACTCTGTCAGACGATGGAATGCTTCTTTTGCCCCCTCCCTCTGGGAAGGATAATAACAAAAATAAAAATGTCCATCTTCGCAGAAGATATATTCTGGTTCCAATAAGATTCCATTCCCATCCAGCATATATTTTTGTAGATTTTGAATGACATCTACCAATTCTAATACTAATGTTTTCATATCCTCACATCGAAGTTTTCCCTTATCACACATCCCCATAAAAGTTTGCTTTCCACTAATGTCGTAATGATAGTACATTTGATTGTCTAGATAATGAATGTCCGTGGGCAAAATTCCTGGAATTTCATTTTCCTTTAGCATAACTGTCTGATAATCTTCCGCCTCGCCCTCGGCACCTTCTAACACAAGATATGTTTTGTTTAAATTCTTTTCTATATATGTTTTCACGCGTTTATTCCTTTTCTCCTATTTTTTTGATCTTTTGAATCGTTCGAATATATTGTTCTGGCTTGGTTCTCCTTGCCATCCCGCAGACTCTTAGAGACATCGGGCCTTTTTTCGTCTCCGAGATAACTTGTATTTCATCTTTTTTTATTTCTATCTGATGATGCGCTTCGGCAAACAGAAGCAACCGTCCCCAAATACGACTATCCATATGCTCTTCTAACTCTTCTTCCCTCGGTTCTTTCGCGTAACTTCCATAGATTGCAGTTTCACTGGCTGCCGCATTCAGTACAATTTTATCGTGATAATAAAACAAACTGTACATAAGGACCCCCACTACAAATATGGCAAGGGGAATAATGATAGCCGCTTCAATTGTAAGACTTCCTTTGACCCATTTCCTCATATGCATATCACACCTATATATGCCACGGCCAGATAAGGCACGAACGGAATCGTAATATTCTTTTTCCATCTTCTCCTCCACAGCCAAAATAGCGCTCCGCCTGCAGCAATCACGGTTGCCCAAAACAATACCTGCAACGCCTCATAACTTCCCAAATAAATTCCCAGCGCTAAGATCAGCCAACTATCTCCATATCCAATGGCTTCCTTGGTCCATTTACTTATAAAAAAGAAGAATACCCCCAAAAATCCACCAACCAACCGTGAGAGAAACATTTTTCTATCAACTGCTAGGACAAAAACGGCGATGATTACACTCATAGCTCCCAACCACCAAGTCGGGATTTCTCTTTTCCAAATGTCTCGAATTCCGCAGACTAAAAGGAATCCTCCCAACGACCAATTCATTATTTCACGCATTTTGAACAACCTCCCATCCCCAGAACATCCTGCTTGGAAATTGCATAGATGTTCCGCTTAATCTTCTTACAATTTAAAGACGTATGATACCGATTTCCATAATTGGTAACATACAAAATGCCGCAGTGCGCCTGCTTTTTGCACGACTCACAGGGGTAATACTTTCCGCCAGAATCATTTCTGGCATCCTGTATGGTATTTGCAATGATTCCTCGCACGTCAACGTCTAAATAAGTACATGCCATATCTCGATGGTACACTTCGCCCCAATCTGTAACATATACCACATCATCCGCTGCCACGTCCGTCAACTTGGCATAGCCCGTCCATCCCTTCACACGCAATGTTTCCTCACACAAAATTGCTGGGATGCGAAACATCAGTACTGGGATTTCTATGGTATACCGCACAGATAAGTTCAAAACACCGGTCTGCCAGTTCGATACCGAGTCCCCGCAATAAATCCCTGCTGCCCCTCCCACAATCATACTTCTATTGAGCCGTTCTTCTCCCACATAGTTCACGATGTGTTGGCGAATCGCCGGGGTAGAAATCATCGTCGAGGTATATGCCTGCTCGGAAAGTTCCCTCCCCGTACTGTATAATCCATTTTTAATGGAAATCCGTATCGCCATCATCTCAAACAAAAACACAAAGCACAGAACTGCAAAGAAGAAAATCGGAATCACGAGGGCCGCTTCTAAAGAAAGTCCCCCTTTAGAGGTGAACACAGATGCCCTTCCTCTATTTTTACGAAAGATATGATGGAAATGTTTTATTTTAGCCCTAAGAGAGTCTCGCTCCTTTCTGTTTGAATCTATTTTATATGTGGTACTTTTTTGAAAGGACATCTGTGTTCACCTCTTTTCTTTTATTGATATCCATATTTCGTTGTAAAACGTTCTTCGATTCCTCGGCGCAAAACAGCCCTGCTTTCTAACTTCACTTTTGTCATGCAACAATCCACACGCAAATCCAAATTTCTCTCGATCAAATCTAACCCTCGCATACATAGGTTTTCTCGATCTTCCAGTAATAATAGTGCCGTAAGATAATCTTGGTAAGCCATTCCTTCTCCATTGGACCCAACACCACCTACCACTTCACTCGATGCTACCCGACTTAGTTGATTGAGTGACAAACACCAAGTAGCAGAACTCTTCACAATCGGAACTTTATTTCCCCTTAAAAGTCCTCGCACATCCACAACACTTTCTCCATAAGCCCAGGCAAACAGAATCCCTTGCTTTACGACCTCTGCAATCTCGGGAACAGAAATCAAAGTGCATAAAGCTGTAGCCACAACTCCCGCCTCATTTTGCTTCCCTGTATCTGTCAGTAAATACACATAATTTGCAAGCATACGAATTTGCATCAATTCGTGACACACTGCTGTTAGATTTTCTCGGTCACTGGCATTTCCTTGCAGCAAATATTCCAGTTCATAAAGAAGCGGTCTCTCATTCTTCTCGTCTTGCTTACTGGAAAAGTGTTCTGCTAAATAGAACACAAAAAATGATTGGTCCATTGCATCTGTCGCATCCACTTCCCTGAAATTCCCCTCTTCTAAACTCCTCCTTGAAGGAAGGTCGTGGGTTTGGATGCTTCGACTAGAAAGTTTTGAAGCATCCGCAAGCAACAGGGTAAGTAAATCCATAGTTTTCAGATCTTCCATAATTGAGAACGGATTATTTTCTGCAGGAAGTGTCACTTGTTCTTTTTCTAGCACACTCTCCAGCTCTTTATATGCCACATTCCCCTGATCCCGAATGGTTTCTTTGTCTTCTAGCACATAATCGTCTCCATAGGAAAAGTCTTCGATTCCCATCCAAGCTTTCGAATATTTGACCCCCTGCTCATAAAATGGTTTCCCACCAGAATCACTCAAAAGTTGTATTTCTTCCAGAGCATGCTCTGCCCCACTTGCGCCATAATAAAGGAGGCGCTTTGAAAATCCATCTTCTTCCTTCCCATATCTAGCAAAGATATCGTAGGTTTCTAGTAAATCTCTATCATACTCAGCAAACACACTTTCCGTAGCAAGCATCGTTCTTATGCGCAGATTATTTTTTTGAATCTGAATGGAAGCACTCTCAAACAACGCTCCCACAAGAGAAAGCATAAGCACAAATACCAGAGCCATAAGGGCCGTAATATGCCCTTTAAATTCCCATGCCTGTCCGCGTGATTTTCTCAAAAATCTCACCAACCAAACCAAGAAGCTGCGCCTTAAAGATTGCCACCATTGCAATCAAAACCACTAGAATCAATATGGCTTCCACCATCATCGATCCCTTTGAGCGTTTCTTTCTGATATTCATCCAATAAGTCTTTATTCGTTTCATATGTATCCCTCCTATATTTGCATTGTTAAAAAGGCTGGCACCAGAACCATAACCAACACCACTCCCAACATTCCTATCATAGGCAGTAGTAGTTTTGTTCCCACTTCTTCTCCTTGGCGCCTTGCCATACTTTTCCGGTTTTCAAAAGATTGGATCGCTTCCATACGTAGGATATCCAAAATTCCACTGCTTCCCTTTCTTAGATTTTGAGAAAGCATCGTCCCCAGTTTCCTATAATTTGCCACCTCACAGCGTTTCCCAAATCTTTCATACGCTTCCGCCTCAGAAACGCCACTTTGCATTTCCCGAAGCGTTATTTTCATCTCTTCATATACTTGGTTTTCTCCCAACGTTTCCTTCCGTTCCTCATAATTTTGCACAATCCTTGTCCAAGCATTTTTCGCCGTAATTCCTGTACTGAGAAGCATCGTAAGTTTACTAATAACATTCGGATATTCTCGAAGAAACCTAGTCTTTCTGTCCTTTTCTTTTTTTCTTTCTTTTTCTCGTTCGCGATAGACCAGATACGCCACAAGGCCAAAGCCGCCGATTAAAATATAAGGCCAATGGATTTCCTGTGCCTTCTTCCAAGTCAGCTGATAATTGCCCACTTTCTGTGGCAATGAAAATGTCCCTTTTTCTCTTGTACTCTTCTCCACCTTTTTTAATTCTGTTTCCACATCATACAGTAGCTTTTCCGTCCCAGTTCTCGTAAGGGGATATACCATAGCATTTCTGATATATACCATACTCTTTTCCTTATAGAAAATAGTTCCACGAAGCTCCACCAGCGTTCCCTTCTTGTCCAAGTCCTCAGAAAGAATGGTTCCATCTAGACCCAACACCTTGTAAGAACTTAGCTCCCACTGAATTTCCACTGGATAATCTTCCAAATGTGTCACAAGATTTAAATCCTTTTCTACCCTGTCAAAAGATTGATTTTCTCCCAGTATGATTTGGTCTAACTTCTCTTCTACTTTTTGAAACAAACGTTCCACTTCCTGCGACGTATACTCTTTCTCTGAGACCTCTAGCTGGATCTCATTTTTTTCTCCATCCACAATCACTTCGTAAGTTTCTGTCTTTTTCCCCTCTCCATAATCATTTCGAACAATCACCGGTTCAAAAGAATCGAAAAAAGTTTCCCACACAAATACTCCGAGCGTGAGCACAATGGTTAAAACAATCAACACTCTTTTCATCTCTACACCTCTATTTCCACCATTCTTTTTCCCATCGCATACGAGATGGCATAAATGGCTAGGCAAACGCTCATAATGATTACTCCAACCACATTCCCATAAAGAACGTCTAAAAACTCTGGAAAACTAATCTTTAAATAGGCGATCATACCCAAGGGGATTATGGTCATAACCCGAAGTTCTAAGCGTTTTCCTGCCATCAAAGTTTGAACCTCTCTTTCCACATCAATCTTTTCCCCCATTTGGCGAACCACATTTCTGATAATTTCCATACTGTCTCCACCACTTCGCTTTGCCATAGCAAACGCGGATACAAACGTGTGCACATCCTCATCTTCCATTCGCATAGAGAATTCTTTTAGCGCGTTTTCTGCCGAAACATTCATTTGCAACTGACGGATCATATAGGATAATTCTTTGACAATGATATCGTCTTTTTTATAGACCTTTTTCAATTCCTTTAACGCTTCATTCATCGCATTTTCCACAGAATATCCCACGTTCAAGCCCGCAGCTAGCGTTTGAATTGCTTCCTTGAAGTGCAGACGAAATTTCTCTTTTCTCTTTTTAATTGTGTGTGTTTCCCATGATTTGATATACCAGATTAGGTATGGCGAAATTAGAATTGCATAAAGCAAATTCCCATAGAATAAATAAGAAATTGTAAGAATCACAGCAAGGCCTTGAAGAAATGCTTTCGCATACTCAAATTTGCGAATATCCTGCTGCCAATAGCTTTTCTTTCTTTTGTATTTCATGAACTTTAACCCATTCCCCTTCAATCCTTCCTTCTTTCATTTGTTTTTCTCGAAACTCATATAATGTCTGGAGCTTGATTTCTCCATTTTCATAACCAAGAACTTCCACAATCTGTAAGACCTTTCGGCTTTTGTCACGAAGCCGCCCCAAATGGACAATAATGTCAATCGCCGATGCAATCTGCCTTTGGACAGCCGATAGCGGTATATCCATCCCCATCAGTACCATCGTTTCCAATCTACTTAACATATCCATGGGACTATTGGAATGTCCTGTGCTCGCACCGCAATGCCCAGTATTTAAACTCTGCAACATATCAATCGCTTCACTTCCCCGCACTTCTCCCACAATAATACGGGATGGGCGCATACGAAGAGATGCCTTTAATAGTTGGCGAAGGGTAATCTCTCCTACACCTTCCACATTGGCGTTTCTTGCCTCTAATCGCACAAGATTCGGAACATTTTGGATTCGAAGTTCTGCGTTATCTTCAATGGTTACGATGCGTTCGTCCTTCGGAATGTAATCCGAAAGCGCATTCAAAAAAGTGGTTTTACCCAGAGCCCGTTCCCCCACTGATAAAGATATTGTACCTAGCAATCATCAGTTTCTTTAAGAACTCTTCGATTTCATCGTTTAGGGCTCCCCTGACAATTAATTCTCCCATCGTCATAGCTTCTTTTGGGAACTTACGAATCGTTACAATCGGCCCGTTCAGTGCCACGGGATAAAGAACAATATTGACTCTCGAACCATCCGCCAACCTGGCATCCACAATGGGCGAGGCCTCATTTACAATACGATTCGAACCTGCAACAATCTGCTGCACGATGTCCTCCAATTTCTTTCGGTCTACAAATCGCTTCTCCATTTTTATTAATTGCCCTTCTTTTTCGATGAAAATATACTCTGTCCCATTGATCATAATCTCCGTAATATCATCATCTTCTAACAATTCTTGCAAAATATCCAATTTGCGGAACGTATTAAATAATTCTTTTCCAATCCCTACTTTTTGTTTTAAAGTAATGTATTGTGACTTATCATTTTCTTCTAAAACTTTATGAATCACATCCATCAATTCATCATCCGCAATCTCCTTGGACATATCTAATTTCTGCAGGACTTTTTCCTGCAATTCTTCTACGCGAACCACCTAGCACTCCTCCTTTGCTCGCAATTTTGCATACTCTTTTACATTCTCTGGCATGACAAACCTGCTTGTTATCCGTTGCAACTTCTCCAAACCTAAGCAAGCAACATTTTGCTCATACCTTTGCATTTTTCTCTCTGATATTTCATCGCTATGAATCGGCATATATATGCGATCACACAGTTCTAACACCTGAAATAAATCCCGAACGCTATCTCCTATGTCTAAAATAATGCGCTCATAAGAACTGTTTTCCACAATCTGCTCCAATAAAAGCTTCCACTCTGCAAAGGAAACATCCCGCAAATCCTGCGCAATCGGTATGGGTAACAGAAAATCTAACTCTCGCTTTTTGTGAATTGCACTCTGCAGACGAATCCCAAGATTTCCATTCCCTTGCTTTGCATAGTACAATAAATCTCCCAGATTCATTCCCTCTCCAAATGATTCTAAAAAACCTGCATACTCCTCCATATTGATATAAAGCGTTTTTCGAACCTTTGCGCATTCTTCTCCCAGTGCAATGGCAAATGTGGTCTTACCAATTCGATGAATTGGTGAGTATACTGCGAGAATCTTCGGAAACTCCTTTCTCGTAATTCGAACCAGGTTTTCCTTTGTTTTCTCCGTATAAGTTTCAAAAATGATCCGAATAATCTCATCTGCATTTTGATATTTTTGAATCACTCTTTCCACATTATTTGTATGTTTCACATCTTTCCCTAGTATGAAAATTTGATTTGCCGTAAGCTCCATTGTTTTCTTACCAAAACATTTTTCATCCATCACCAAAATATGTATTGGTTTTTCTCGCATTAGTAGCAAAACATAATCCACATCGGTACAAACAAAAACCTTAATCGCTAACTCTTCACGTCTTCGAATGTTATTTGCCAGTTGATTCGCATATTGAAATTCCGCATCACAGATTACAAGATTACACTCATTCAATCGCATCCCCCTTGTCCTTTATTCATTTTTTGTCATTGGATTTTTTCGCCAGAAACGGCGTTTTGAAAGTTTGAATTCTAGAATAACCAACTTGTATCACGTATTATATTCTTACTTTTTTTGCTTGTCTATAGGTTTTCTTTAAAATATTTATTTTTGTGCAATGTCTATAAAAGTGGGCAAGCGACGATGCCGTAGAGCATGGCAACTCCTGGGACACCAAGGGCACCAGAAACAAAAAAAGAAATCGCGTTGATGCCTACATTTACGGGGATTTCTCTCCAATCAAAGAACCAGTTCACGCAGGAAATAAGCACAAGTCCCAATACTGCACGAACCAGAAAATTTAACAAAATTAATTTTTTATTTTTCATATAATTTTCCTTTTTTTATAGTCTATGCGCGTGCATTTTCGTCTATACTATTAAAAAGACAAACTTATATCTAGGAGGTTCATATGCATTTCTTTCAAAAACCCCTCCCAAAAGATATCCAAAACGAAATACTTTACGAAGAAATCAAACGCGTAAAAAGACAAATGGAAAATGCCGATTGCAACTTTCAAAATGCTATGGACCCTGATTTGATCGACTGTTATATCTTTGAGAGAAACGCGGCATGGAAAAAATACAGTTTTCTTTTGAAACAAGCAAAATCATTATAAAAGCTGAGGCAATTTGTTTGCCTCAGCTCTTTCGTTTTACTAGATTGTGAATTTAATTTCTCTTCCAGTTCTTCGGTATTGTCTGTAGTTCACTCCCGCAGCTTCCATCATTCTCTTTGATGCAATGGTTGCTGGTGTATCTGCATATTTATCACTGTCATAGATGACTTCCTTGATTCCGCATTGAATGATGGCTTTTGCACATTCATTACATGGGAATAAAGAAACATACAGTTTCGCCCCCGCGAGACTTCCCCCGCTATAATTTAAAATCGCATTCAATTCACTATGTGCTACATAGAGATATTTCGTATCTAATGGTTCTCCCTCTCTCTCCCATGGGAAAGTATCATCGGAGCATCCTTTTGGAAAACCGTTGTACCCCATAGACAAAATCTTATTGTCCTGACTTACGATACAGCATCCTACTTGCGAATTCGGGTCTTTCGAACGCATTCCCGAAAGAATCGCAACTCCCATAAAATATTCATCCCAAGAGATATAATCTTTTCTCTTACTTGACATCTTTTTATCCTCCGTAAATATTACTCAATCATAGAAATGCGACGTGCATGCCTTTCATCCCCAGAAAATGGTGTGTGTAAAAAGGTGTCTACAATCTTAATCGCTAATTCTGGTCCAACCACACGACCACCTAATGCAACAATATTGGTATCGTTATGCAATCTTGTTGCTTCTGCCGAGAAGCAGTCTGAACAAAGCGCACAACGTATCCCTTTCATCTTGTTTGCCGCAATTGAAATTCCAATGCCTGTTCCACATATTAGAATTCCTTTGTCACATTCTCCATCTAAAATAGCTTGTCCTACTTTTCTTGCATAGATTGGATAATCCACACTATCTAAACTATCGCATCCAAAATCTTTGTATTCCAAACCTTTCTTCTCTAGATATTTTAAAATCTCTAGCTTTAATTCGTATCCTCCATGGTCACATCCGATTGCTATCATATCTCTTATTCCTCCTCGTTTAATTTTCTCGCTAATTTTTCTATCAGTTCTTTTAAGAGTTCAAAGTTTTCGCCATAAGAAACTAATGGTTGTCCATGTGCGGAGGAAACTTCCCTCTCATCATCAACAAATTCTCCTAAGTTGTACACATTCTTCACATTCTCATAATCAGAAACAATCTTCCACTTATAAGAATCCTCCATAGTAAGAATCAATGTATCTTCATCTAAATCTTCCTCTGTCAACTGTGTAGCTTCATGCTTTTCCAAGGTCATCTGCTGACTTCTCATAATAGCTTCGGCTTTTGGATTCGCTGGTTCAGGGAATAACACTACTAACCCTCTCGAACCAATCTTGTATTCTTTCGTAAGTTCTGCATGTAGTAAAAGTTCTGCTGCCATTGGTCCTCGACAACTATCACTACCACTTACAAATAGAATTCTTCTGTACTTTTGAAGGCGTGTAATATCTTTCGCTTCAATCGTATGGTGTCCGGCTGCTTTTTCCAAGCGATTCATAATCGCATCTCCCAAGCCATCTTTTCCAAACGATTCACTATAAATATAACTGACTTCTTCCTCGTCAAATTCGCGTAGTATACGGTACAGATTCTTGGCAATGGATTTCTCACTATTTCTTGTTCCAATATTTTTTACAATCCCTGTCGTATAGGCATCCATCGTTTCATTCGTGGCTATGATGCCCACTTGATATCCCAATCGGGTTTGCTCGTAAGCAATCTGCCGAATCGCTTTCACTGCCTCCTCCGGTTCTCCTTCTACAAGAATAAGCTGTGCCTTCGGGGCATAATGTCGATACTTCATCCCCGGTGCCTTCGGAGCTTGGTCCCCATTATCATCCAAGAGTGCATGATCGATTGTGATTTCTCCAATGGCTTCCTCTATCATTTCCTTGGTAATAGCGCCTGGCCTTAAAATCATCGGTGGTTCTATGGTCATATCAAGAATGGTAGATTCCACACCAATATCGACACTTCCGCCGTCAAGAATCATCTCTATCTTTCCCTCTAAATCCTCTGCCACATGCTGCGCGCTCGTTGGGCTTGGTCTCCCCGATGTATTTGCACTCGGCGCAGACACATAACCGCCACCTGCTCGAATGAGCTGTCTTGCAATTTCATTTACCGGCATACGAACGGCAACGGTATCTAAACCGCCCGTGGTTCCATACGGTACTTTGTCATCCTTTTCAAAAATAAGTGTCAGCGGTCCCGGCCAGAATTTCTCAATCACAGCATAGGCTTTCTCTGGAACATTTTTTACAATCGCTTCCAACGCATCTGCATCCGCAATATGTACAATCAACGGATTATCCGATGGGCGCCCTTTGGCTGCGTATGTCCGTTCTGCAGCTTTTTCATCTAAGGCATTGGCCCCCAAACCATATACCGTCTCCGTTGGAAATGCAACTAAGCCGCCCTGCTTAAGGATTTCTCCAGCTCTTGCTATCACATATTCCTCTATTCGATTTTCGTCCATTTTTTCGATTATAGTTCTCATAAATTTTATTATAACATTGTTTGTATTATTTTTCTAGCCATTTTATGATACCAGCGCAGATTGCATCTGCTAACTGATTTTGATACTCCTCTTTCGTGAGCTTTTCGGCTTCTTCTGGATTGGTTAAAAATCCACATTCTACAATGATTGTCGGCACATTCGTATACTTCAACATATAGTAGGTATCATTTGCTTTGATTTGTCTTTGATTTTCAGGATCCACTGTTCGAAGCTCTTCCTGTACAATTCCCGCCACTTCTTTTGCCGTCTCGTCTGGTGTGTAATAGAAAACTTGCGCTCCCTTTACACTTGGCTCTGGGAAACTATTCTGGTGAATGCACACAGTAAGTTTCGGATTGGTGTCATTGATTAATTGAATTCGCTCCTCCAAATCTTTCTTCTTGGCAGTTGGTACGTTGTCGTCTTCCCTCGTCGTGACAATGGTAATTCCCTGTTTCTTTAATCGCTTGATTACTTTCTTTGCAATCTGCAGGTTCAGATCCTTTTCTAAGACATCGTTACTTCCCACTTTTCCTGGGTCTTCGCCTCCGTGTCCTGGATCGATGACAATTACCGTTTTATTTTTATTACTTTTTGTCTCCTTTGATACATTGGCTGTCAGCTCGCTAAGCTTCCAACTTACCACAATTGCCCCTATGAGAAGGAAGAATACCATAAATAACTCAATTTTTCGTTTCACGCATATACTCCGAGAGTTTTTGTATAAATATATGCAAAAGAAGGGCAGTTCATTCTGCCCTTCTTCCTAATTTACATATTTTGAAATCAATTCCCAAGTACTTGCATTCTCAAACCCAAGTCGCCATGCCGCAACTCCGGCCAATTTGTACTCCTTCATCATCTCAAGCTTCGTTCTTAGAGAGTCCGCATCTTCAAGCCAAACCTTGCAAATGGTCTCTCCCTCTTTCCACTCGGCATAATTCATCTCCGTGTTATCATCATATTTGACTTTTGCGCCCGCATTGTCAATCGCTACTTGAATACTCTTGATTCCGTATGCTTTACTTGTCACTTTATACGGATATTCCGCCGCATCCGTTCCTTCTTGCGCATCCAACTCTTCTTGTGTCTTGAGTGTCTCTCTCCAAACTCTTGTATAGAATGGTATCGCATTGATAAGCTTCTCGGAAGGAACAACTTCAAGCGCATCTTGAATTCCTTTTTCCACAAATGCTGGCGATGCCACTGGACCACTTTCATAAGATGTACTGTGGTGTTCATCATATCCCATGATAATGACATAATCCACAATCTTTCCTTGTTCTTCTAAGTTGTACTGCGTACTATATTGACTCGGTACCGGATTGTCTACAGATAGAACAATCTCATTCTGTCTACATTTCAATGACAATTCTCGCAAGAACTGCAAGTAATGCTCACCACACTCTTTTGAAACATTCTCAAAATCCACGTTAATTCCATCGATATGATACTTTAATACTTCTGAAATCAACTGACTGATTAATCTTTCTCGGTTTGATGTGCGACTAAGTAATTCCAAAGTTTCTTCCGGAGAACCAATTCCGCCATCAAAATCTTTTACCATCGCCCACACGTCAACCTTTGTTTGGTGTGCATAATTTACATATTGGGAATTTGCCAAGGAACGAATATTTCCTTTGGTATCTCTTATGGTAAACCATGTTGGAGATATCGTGGTTAAATCCTTCGTATTGGCAATTGTCTCTAAAACTGCACTGTTGGCTGCCCCGTTTGTTACCACGTGCCAAGCCATATTGATGGTGTAATCTTTCGAGATATTCTGATATACTTGTTCTTTAAAGTCTCTGGAAATTACCAACTCTTCTTCTTTCTTCAAAGTACTTGCTTTGATAAAGCCGATAACTCCATCCTCTGTACGAACCTTTTTCCAACTGCCTTTTGATTCTATGATTGTAACTATACTCTTCTTTGATACATCTGTTAGAATGTCGCTTTTTCGATCATCACTAACTCTAACCTGTGTATTTCTTCTTACCGTTGCTACGTTAGTTTTTTCCCAATCGCTTACAATCATAACGCGACTCGGCTCTTCGTATACCGAAAATTCTATGTCTGTGTATTCTTGCACAAAATCAAGTGCTATGTATGCATTGGCACCATCCATTTTTAAAAGTGCATACTCTTTTTCTTTGGTTTCTTTTTGAAGTGTATATTCGTTACTTCCAACTCTGGCACTTATGGTTCCTTGTGGCAAAGTGTAAAGCAGAAGGTTTTCCTTCATATCTACATAAAATCTTTCATTCAGATAATCTCGAACAACCACATAATCCACATAAGGCACACCGTCAACCAATATACCTTTTGCGCCCACAACTTCATTATCTACAACAATAGCAAGCTGATTCTCTGTTTTTATCCCATAATATTTATTCAGATCCGCTCGTTCTTTTGAGGAGCTAAATTTCTTAATACAAACCGCACCTACAATAACACCTACTATAATTGCCAAAAACGTTGCTGCTTTTATGATTAATTCTTTCTGTCTTTTTTTCTTTATATACGCTCTTCTGCTATCTCTGCGTTTTTGAGTCGATGGTCTGTTTCTTTCTTCCATACCACACCTCCTACATAAGCCCATTATAACATATTTTTAATGTCCGTCATTAACTATTTCGACATTTTTTTCAATTGTGCATAGAGGGGTTCTATATACTAACTTTCTAAAATATTATGAAATGTCAATTCACGAACATGTCCCTTTTCATCCCACACATAATCCCGCATATAAGATGATTCTTCTTTAACCATATGTGCGGTTACGATTTGCATAGGACTTGCTGGAATATCGTTTAACTTCATTTGAACACCTTCGTTTTCATACTTTTCGAGTTCTGCAAAAAACTCTTTGTAACTTTCTACTTTCATAAGTTTCCTCCCACCAATTAAAGCAGCAATGGCATCCACAATTTTATTCCTTAAGGTTGCAAAAGTGATATATTATAATTGCTTCCGCTAACAAGAAGATGTGTTTCATTCAAATTATCTTGGAATATTTGATTTGACTAAATCTTTATTCGAAATGATTCTTGAAAATAAATGAACATTTTAGACTTACATTGAGAATAGAAAATTCTGTACTAGATAATACGTCCCTCCTTACATCATAAACATTGCCGCAACATACTATCTTCTTGTACAAAAATTATATACAACTTTTTCTTCTTTTTTCAAGCACTATTTTGTTTATAACTTTTCCACAGGTTTATGCACGAACTGTCCGATATTTCTAAATTTTATCCACATTTTATTCACATAATTTTCCACAAAAGTCATTGATTGTTTATAGAAATTTTCTTTACATATTTTCGGTTTTTGTTTATACTAATACAAATAAATAGATATAATATATAAGATAGGAAGTGATAAATGTGAAGATTGAAAAATTAAATGACAATCAGATACGCTGTACTTTAACACGTGCTGATTTGGCTGACCGTGAACTAAAGCTCAGCGAATTGGTATGTGGAACAGAAAAAGCAAAATCACTTTTCCAAGATATGATGCAACAAGCTTCTTCCCAATTTGGATTTGAGACAGAAGATATGCCGCTTATGATAGAAGCAGTTCCTGCCTCTTCCGATTCTATTGTGCTCATCATTACCAAAGTTGATGATCCAGAAGAATTAGATCACAAGTTTTCCAAATTTGGTGGTTCAATTGCAAATGCAGGACACAAGAAAAATCTTGATTTGGATAAATTAGAAGGCGCCGACGAGATTCTCGATTTAATCAACAAAGTGAAGGACGCCGTGGTAGAGTCTGCAAAAGAATTTTCTGAAATTGCAGAAAAAGATCATATGCAGAAAGTACGACTGTTTTCATTTGCCACATTAGATTCTGTGATTTTATCCAGCCAACTTCTAAAAGGTTTATACGATGGGGCTAATACTTTATACAAAGATCCCGGAAATGGAATTTATGTATTAGCTTTGACACAGTCTTCGCTGACTACTACAGAATTCCATAAGATTTGCAATATGCTTTCTGAATATGGTTGCTTGGAGAAAGCACCATCTTCTGTTCTCGCATATCTGGAAGAACATTGCGAAGTGATGATTGCAGAAAATGCATTACAAAAGTTAAGTAACATTTAAAAAAGAGCACAAAAAAGGATTTTCTTGCGAAAATCCTTTTTTCTTTATGCATTCAAAAATGCATTGATTTTTTCTACTAATAAATCTGCATCTAACCCATGTACCATTGCAGCATCTTCCAAAGATTCTGCTTGTGCTGATGGGCATCCAAGGCAGTGCATTCCTATTTCCATTAAAACTGGTGCTACATTTGGATGTTCCATAAGAAGTTGACCAATTGTCATTTCTTTTGTTACCATTTTTACTCCTCCTTCTTTTTTCGTCTCTTTATTATAATACTCTTTTTACAAATAAGCAATCATTTCTATTGCGTATCTAAATGCTCTTGATAAGTTTTTGTGAAAATATGACTGCCATCATTCTTATTTGGATCTGTGTGATAATACAGATAGTCGTGACTTTCTGGCTCCAATACCGCATTCAACGACACAACATCCGGGCTAGAAATCGGTCCCACCGGAAGTCCTTTATTTTGATAGGTGTTATACGGAGAATCCACTTTCGTGTCCGCTTTTGTCACCGTATTTTTGTCATAGATTCCATTGGTGATTGGATAAAGGGCTGTTGGACACATTTGCAGGCGCATTCCGCGTTTCAAACGATTCTTAATTACTCCAGCAACAGTAGCTTTTTCGGAGCTTTTCATCGTTTCCCTTTCTATAATAGAAGCTTCTGTCACCACTTCAAATACGCTTTTTCCTAATCGGTCGGCTTTGGACTTCATTTCTTCTGTAAATATCTTGTCGAACTGCTGCAACATAACATTTACAATATCCGCTGCATCCATATCTTCGCTGATTGCATAGGTCTCTGGATACAAAAATCCTTGCAAACGGTATTTCACCTGGGCATTAAATGGAATGGAATCCAAAAACCAGTAATCATAATCTTGCTCTACCGCTTGTAAAAATTCGCTTTCTGAACAAATTCCTTCAGTTTCCAACTTTCTCGCAATCAATTCAATGGTGTAACCTTCCGGCACAGTAAACATTACTTGGGCTTTCTGCGCTCCCCCATTAATCAAATCATCAATAACATTTTCTAGGCCAGCTCCCTTTTCAATGGAAAATACGCCATAGCGAAGCTTTGCTGATGCGCCCATCATTTTTGTTTTTAATAGGAAAACAATTCTATATTTAATTAATCCTTGCTTTTGAAGCTTACTAGCTATCTGCCAGCTGCCTTCTCCCTGTTCGATCTCCACAGTGACCATCTCACCTGTGCCTTCTCCCTTGCTGTTATATTCCGCAAGCATTGTGCAACCGATAATACCTATCACCACTATGAAAATTAGCAAGACATTCAGAACTATATTTTTTATGCTTATTTTTTTCATTCTCTTATCACCTCTATACAACTATACAATAATTTCATAAATATGAAAAGTGTTTTAAATTTTCAGACAAATTTTTATGCTTTCAACTGTATTTTGACTACTCAAAAGTCAACTTTTTTTTACAATTTTTTTCGACAAAAACATATTTTTATTATTTATTCACAAAACGTGCGTTCTTTTTTTCGGGGTAGTATTCCACATTTTTAGCCCCTTTTTTTGTGGATAATGTGGATAACTCTGTGTAAAACTCCGTTTTATCGCGTTTTTTCCTTTTCTCAATGTGGAAAACTATTTTTTGCCGGTCTTTCATTTTTCTACAAAAAAACAGGTATTTGTACAAATTGTACAAATGCCTGTTTTGAGTATTCCTAAAAGATTCTTCTTACTGTGATAATTGGTGCTCCAAAAGCATTCGATATACAAATTCCCTTTGATTCATTCACCGCATCAACAATCTTTCCGTTTCCTGCATAGATACCTACATGTCCATTATAACATACGATATCTCCCGGTTGCATATCATTCACACTTACGCGATATCCAACTCTTCTCATTGCATATGACGTTCTTGGAAGAGATATTCCAAAGTGTCGATAAACCCCTCTTACAAAACCAGAACAATCTGTTCCATTTGTTAAACTTGTTCCTCCATATACATATGGATTCCCGAGAAAAAGTTTTGCATATGCCACAACATCTTGTCTCTTTTGTTTGCGAGCAACCTCAGCAGCAATTCTTCTTTCTTCTGCTTCGATTGCAAGACGCGCTGCTTCCTCTTCTTTCGTCTCCCCGCAAGAAAAAGCCTCTCGAATCTCTTCGTCGCTCAATTCAAGAATATCTACACCTGCATAAACCATATTTAAAATATTTTTTGCATGTTGGGTAGCTTCATTTCCAACAAGCAATTTCTCAGTCTTTACATAACCTTCTACATTGCCAGATTGAATCTGTGTCCATTCTTCATTCATCTCAACTACATTTACAGATGAATCTTGAAATACTTTTCCAATCCATTCACTTTCATCTTTTGGTTCTGTATAAACGATCGCCTCATTATTTTCTGTCATTACAAAAATATAATTTAACAATCTCTGATTAAATGCGATTTCTTTACTACTTAATATCTGAAAGCTTTTTTCGCTATTCTTTTGTTTTTGAATTCCTGCCGATACATTAATCAAGCTATTCTTGCTCGCATCTGTCTTCTTTTCTTCCATCATCCCCGCAGGGCGAAATGCCTCTGTGGCAATAATAGACTGAACTGGAACAACTGTTGCTATAATTAATGAAGTAATGGCAATTCCTTTTCTTATGAATTTTGAATTCATAAAGACCTCCATATTGTTTCTTTAAAATGTTACGCAAATATTACGCGTGACACGTTTGTCATTATAACAATAGTTCCTATGTGTGTCAACCACTTTTGTAACATTTTCGTAATATTTTAACATAATTATTACATTTTGATTTTTCTATTGACATCTGGTAAATTGTCCGCTATATTATAATTATAGTAACTATTATCGTTATTAAAGAAAGGAGGTTCCAGTGGCAACATTAAAATATAGTAGACAAAGAGAATCCATTAAAGATTTTCTATTGAGTTCATGTAATCATCCAACTGCCGACAACGTATATATGAGTGTAAGACAAGAATTTCCGAATATTAGTCTTGGTACTGTATATCGAAATCTGAATCTGCTGGCTGATTTGGGAGATGCCATTAAAATCACTACCCCGAATGGGGGTGTCCATTTCGACGGACGCACAGAGCCGCATTATCACTTCTGTTGTAATAAATGTGGCGAAGTAATCGACCTCAATCTTGAGGAACTACAATTTATTAATGAAGCAGCCGGAGAGAACTTTAAAGGCGTGATAGAAAGTCATTCCATGATGTTTTACGGAACTTGCGAAAATTGTATAAAAAGTGATTGACAAATAAAAAAACATATGCTAAATTAATATTAGTAACTATTACTGATTTAGTTGCAAAGAAAAAAATTAAAAAATTATATATATGAAAAGGAGAAAAAAATTATGAAAAAATTTGTTTGTACAGTATGTGGTTATGTTCACGAAGGAGAAGCTGCACCAGAGAAGTGCCCAGTATGTAATGTTCCTTCTATTAAATTTAAAGAACAAGGTGGAGAAAAGACTTGGGCAGCAGAACACGTTGTAGGTGTAGCTCAAGGTGTTCGCGAAGATATCATTATGGATCTTAGAGCAAACTTCGAAGGCGAATGTTCAGAAGTTGGTATGTACCTTGCAATGGCAAGAGTTGCTCACAGAGAAGGATATCCAGAAATCGGTTTATACTGGGAAAAAGCAGCTTGGGAAGAAGCTGAACACGCAGCAAAATTCGCTGAATTATTAGGTGAAGTTGTTACAGCAAGCACAAAGAAAAACCTCGAAATGAGAGTTGCAGCAGAAAACGGTGCTACAGCTGGTAAATTCGATCTTGCTAAGAGAGCAAAAGATCTCAACTTAGACGCTATCCATGACACAGTTCATGAAATGGCTCGCGACGAAGCTAGACATGGTAAAGCTTTCCAGGGTCTCTTAGAAAGATACTTTGGCTAAGAATTGGTCCACCCATATTAAACCCCAAGTTTAATATGTAAACGTTCTCAAATTACTAACATTTGAGAAGATATATTTCTTGAGATACATTCAAGAAAACACATAATAGCCTCTTAAGATGAAAGGGATGAATCGCTTGTCGGTTCATCCTTTTTTATTGTTTTAAAAACCTTTATTTTACTTGCTTTTCCGACAGGATATCCGTATAATAAGCTCGAAATAAGGAAATTATTTGTTAATTTATGGAGGGATTTTATATGACAACAAAACACGCGAATCCAGGCCCACTTGGTCTTTTAGGATTTGGTATGACAACAGTACTTTTAAACTTACATAACGCAGGACTTCTTCCACTTTCCATCGCAATCGTTGCTATGGGTATTGCACTTGGTGGTCTTGCACAGATTATTGCAGGTATTCGTGAACTTTGCCAGGGCAACACATTTGCAGGTACAGCATTCACAGCATACGGCTTATTCTGGTG
>JAZOWZ010000039.1:0-1841 GCA_045659485.1 Faecalimonas sp.
GAAGGCACAGAACAACCTACAAAAGAGAAGGCAAAATTATTTAAAAAGAAAAAAGATCCAAAAGATGAGAAGATTGAAGAACTCTCAGACAAACTGTTAAGACAGATGGCTGAGTTCGATAATTTCCGTAAACGTACTGAGAAAGAGAAATCTGCAATGTACGAAATTGGAGCAAAAGACATCATCGAGAAATTACTGCCGGTTGTAGATAACTTCGAAAGAGGTTTCACTACAGTTGCAGAGGAAGATAAGGAAGATGCTTTTGTGACAGGAATGGAAATGGTATATAAGCAACTCATGACAATGTTAGAAGGCGTAGGCGTGAAACCAATTGAGGCAGTTGGTCAGGAATTCAATCCGGACCTTCACAACGCAGTAATGCATGTGGAAGACGAAACAGTTGGGGAAAACATCATTGTCGAAGAATTTCAAAAAGGATACACATACCGTGACTCTGTAGTGAGATACAGCATGGTAAAAGTGGCAAACTAATTTTAGGAGGATTTAAAAATGGGAAAAATTATTGGTATTGACTTAGGTACAACAAACAGCTGTGTAGCCGTTATGGAAGGTGGACAGCCAACAGTTATCGCGAACACAGAAGGTGCTAGAACAACTCCATCTGTAGTTGCATTTACAAAAACAGGAGAACGTTTAGTAGGTGAACCTGCAAAACGTCAGGCAGTAACAAATGCTGACAAGACAATTTCTTCTATTAAGAGAGAAATGGGTAGAGATTACAAAGTAGCAATTGATGACAAAAAATACTCTCCACAAGAGATTTCTGCAATGATTCTTCAGAAATTAAAAGCAGATGCAGAAGGATATCTTGGAGAAAAAGTAACAGAAGCTGTTATCACAGTACCTGCTTACTTTAATGATGCTCAACGTCAGGCTACAAAGGATGCTGGTAAAATTGCAGGTCTTGATGTAAAACGTATTATCAACGAACCAACAGCAGCAGCTCTTGCATATGGTCTTGACAACGAAAAAGAACAAAAAATCATGGTATACGACTTAGGTGGTGGTACATTCGACGTATCTATTATCGAAATCGGTGATGGCGTTATCGAAGTATTATCTACAGCAGGTGACAACAGACTTGGTGGAGATGACTTTGACCAAAAAATCGTTGACTATATCGTAGCTGATTTCAAGGGTGCTAACGGTGTGGATTTATCAGCTGATAAAATGGCTCTTCAGAGAGTAAAAGAAGCAGCAGAAAAAGCGAAAAAAGAATTGTCAACTGCTACAACAACAAACATTAACCTTCCATTCATCAGCATGAATGCTTCAGGTCCACTTCACTTAGATATGAACCTTACAAGAGCAAAATTTGATGAATTGACAAATGATTTGGTAGAAAGAACAGCAGAACCTGTAAAGAGAGCACTTTCAGATGCAGGACTTTCTGCTTCAGAACTTGGTCAAGTATTATTGGTTGGTGGTTCAACACGTATTCCAGCAGTACAAGACAAGGTAAAACAATTAACAGGTAAAGAACCAAGTAAAACATTAAACCCAGATGAATGTGTTGCTTTAGGAGCATCTGTTCAAGGTGGTAAATTAGCAGGAGATGCAGGCGCAGGTGACATTTTATTACTTGACGTAACACCACTTTCTCTTTCTATTGAAACTATGGGTGGAATCGCAACAAGATTGATTGAAAGAAATACAACAATTCCTGCAAAGAAGAGCCAAATCTTCTCTACAGCAGCGGACAATCAATCAGCAGTAGATATTCACGTAGTACAAGGTGAAAGACAGTTTGCAAAAGACAACAAGACATTAGGTCAGTTCAGACTTGACGGTATTGCACCGGCTCCACGTGGAATTCCACA
>JAZOWZ010000040.1:0-2820 GCA_045659485.1 Faecalimonas sp.
TAGTTGCAGCAGCAGGTGCTGGAGAAGCAGCAGCAGCTGAAGAAAAAGATGAATTTGATGTTGAATTAACATCAGCTGGAGCATCAAAAGTTAAAGTAATCAAAGTTGTTCGTGAAATCACAGGACTTGGATTAAAAGAAGCTAAAGATGTTGTAGACGGAGCTCCAAAAGTAATCAAAGAAGCTTGCTCTAAAGCAGAAGCTGAAGAAATCAAAGCTAAATTAGAAGCTGAAGGCGCACAAGTTACATTGAAATAATTTGTCGAAAAGATGCAAACACAAAGCGTTGTACATAGGATTGTACAACGCTTTTTTGTTTTTGTAATTTTTTTGACAAAAAATGTTAAAATGCTGTTGACACCTTGACAAATGTATGGTACATTTTAGGTTGCACTATTGTGGAGTATTGTGCAATATCATGCACAATTTCTCTAAAATTAATATGTACGAGGAGTGAAACGTCAATGGAGAAAAACAGAATTCATCCTATTAAAAACGGAAAAAGTTCGCGTATGAGTTATTCCAGACAAAAAGAAGTTTTGCAGATGCCAAATTTGATCGAAGTGCAGAAAGATTCGTATCAATGGTTTCTTGATACTGGATTAAGAGAAGTATTTGCAGATATTTCGCCAATCGCTGACTACAGCGGTCATTTGAGTTTGGAATTTGTAGATTTTACATTATGCGAAAACGATGTGAAGTACACAATCGAAGAATGTAAAGAACGCGATGCAACATACGCTGCACCTTTGAAGGTGAAAGTACGACTTTACAATAAAGAAACAGACGAAATTAATGAGCATGAAATTTTCATGGGAGATTTGCCACTTATGACAAAGACTGGAACTTTTGTGATTAACGGCGCTGAGCGTGTTATCGTAAGCCAGTTGGTTCGTTCTCCTGGAATTTATTATGCAATTGGACACGACAAGGTAGGAAAAGAATTATATTCTTCTACAGTAATTCCTAATCGTGGAGCATGGTTGGAGTACGAAACAGATTCCAATGACGTATTCTGGGTTCGTGTAGATAGAACAAGAAAAGTTCCAATTACTGTATTAATTCGTGCACTTGGTGTTGGAACAAATGCGCAGATTCTTGAAATGTTTGGTGATGAGCCAAAAATCAGAGCAAGTTTTGGAAAAGACGTTGCTGAAAGTTATGTGGAAGGTCTTTTGGAATTGTATAAAAAGATCCGTCCAGGTGAGCCACTTGCAGAGGAAAATGCAAAGAGCTTGTTGAATGCGATGTTCTTTGATGCAAGAAGATATGACCTTGCAAAGGTTGGACGTTACAAATTTAACAAGAAATTAGCTTTTAGATATCGTATTGCAGGTCGCGTTTTAGCAGAAGATGTTGTGAGCGCAGTGACAGGCGAAGTGATTGCTGAAAAAGGCGAAAAGTTAACAAAGGAAAAAGCAGATGCAATCCAGAATGCAGCAGTTCCTTTTGTTTGGGTAGAAGGCGAAGAACGCAATATTAAAGTTCTTTCTAATATGATGGTAGAACTTTCTGCAGTTGTTGATATTGATCCAAAAGAAGTTGGTGTCACAGAAGCAGTATATTATCCAGTACTTGCCGAACTTTTGGAAGAAACAGCAGGAGATATCGATGAGTTAAAAGAAGCAATCCGCAAGAACATTAACGAATTGATTCCAAAACATATTACAAAAGAAGATATTTTTGCTTCAATCAACTACAATATTCATTTGGAATATGGCATGGGAACAGATGATGATATCGATCATTTGGGAAATAGACGTATCCGTGCAGTGGGTGAATTGTTGCAAAATCAATACCGCATTGGTTTGGCGAGATTGGAAAGAGTTATTCGTGAAAGAATGACAACACAAGACCAAGAAGGAATTACACCTCAGACATTGATTAACATCAAACCAGTAACTGCAGCTGTAAAAGAATTCTTCGGTTCTTCACAGTTGTCACAGTTCATGGATCAAAATAACCCTCTTGGTGAGTTGACACATAAGAGACGTTTGTCAGCACTTGGTCCTGGTGGTTTATCGAGAGATAGAGCCGGATTCGAGGTTCGTGACGTTCACTATTCTCACTATGGAAGAATGTGTCCAATCGAGACTCCTGAAGGTCCAAACATCGGTCTTATCAACTCTCTTGCAACTTATGCAAGAATTAACGAGTATGGTTTTGTAGAAGCACCATATCGTAAGATTGACAAAACAGATCCAAAGAACCCAGTGGTTACTGAGGAAGTTGTATATATGACAGCAGATGAAGAAGATAACTATCACGTAGCACAAGCGAGTGAGCCATTAGATGAAGAAGGACACTTCATTCACAAGAATGTATCAGGTCGTTATCGTGAAGAGACTCAAGAATATGAAAGAACAGCATTTGACTACATGGACGTATCACCTAAGATGGTATTCTCTGTGGCAACAGCGCTCATTCCTTTCCTTGAAAACGATGACCCGACTCGTGCGCTTATGGGATCAAACATGCAACGTCAGGCAGTACCTCTTATGATTACAGAGGCACCAGTTGTAGGTACAGGTATCGAGACAATTGCTGCTGTAGACTCAGGTGTGTGTGTAGTTGCTGAAGAAGCAGGTGTTGTTGAACGTGCTACATCAACTGAGATTATTATCAAAGAAGAAGATGGCAATAAGAAAGTCTACAAGTTGACCAAATTCTTACGTAGTAACCAAAGCAACTGCTATAACCAAAAACCAATCGTTGTAAAAGGCGAAAAAGTAGAAAAAGGACAAGTTATTGCAGACGGTCCTTCTACGGCAAACGGAGAAATGGCTCTTGGTAAGAACCCACTCATCGGTTTCATGACATG
>JAZOWZ010000041.1:0-1996 GCA_045659485.1 Faecalimonas sp.
AATTGTTAGAGCATAGGGGGTACGACAGCGTAGGAATCGCTCGTATAGAGAGCGTGACAGACAATGTGCGTATTGATAAATGTGTAGGAAGAGTGCGTGTTTTGAGAACGGAATGTGAGAAGGAAAACATTCTTTCTACCTGTGGTATTGGACATACCAGATGGGCAACTCATGGAGGCGTGTTAAAAAAGAATGCGCATCCACATCGTTGTGGAAAAGTAACCATCGTTCACAATGGGATTGTGGAAAACTATCGCCAATTAATTGAAGATTATGAGCTGCAGGAACAATTGGTTTCAGAGACGGATACAGAGGTAGTAGCTGCTTTGTTAGATCATTATTATCATGGCGATGCACAGAAAACAATTCAAAAGGTGGCAGGTAAATTAAAAGGGACATACGCCCTTGTTATGATGTTTGAGGACCAACCAAGGGTGATTTATGCCATTCGAAACGTCAGCCCTATCGTTGTTGCAGAGTGTGAAGAAGGGATGATGTTGGCATCTGATTTGACAGCCCTTGGGCAATTTACAAAGCAATACTTTGTAATGCCGGAAAGAGCTGTTTTAAAGATGGAAGCGAACCAGATGACGTTAGTTGGTTTTGATGGGAATGTGATGGAGCCGGAATTCTTAATCCTTGATTGGGAAATACAGAGCCTTGGGAAAAATGGTTACCCATTCTATATGGAAAAAGAAATCATGGAGCAACCAGATACATTTATGGCTACTGTTAAGAACCGAATTGTGAATGGATTACCTGATTTTACGGCAGACGGTGTGTTAGATGAGGCGTTGACTTCCTGTAAGAGAATCTGTGTTGTGGCTTGTGGAACAGCATGGCATGCAGGATTGATGCTGCAAGCGTTGGTGAAGTCCGTATTACACATGCATATCGATGTGGAGCTGGCATCGGAATTCATGTATTCGGACCCAGTCATTAACGAGAATACCTTGCTTATTGCGGTATCACAATCAGGGGAAACGGTAGATACATTAGAAGCAGTGAAATATGCAAAACAAAAAGGTGCAAAATGTCTGGCTGTTTTAAATGTACGAGGTTCTTCTATTGCCCGTGAAAGTGATTACGTGCTTTATACAGAAGCAGGTCCTGAAATTGCAGTGGCAAGTACAAAGGCATATACTACTCAACTGGCTGTTATGTATCTTTTGGTAGCAAAGATGGCACTTCTCAGAGGAGAATATACAGTAGAGGAAACTCGCCATTACATGGAAGAATTTCAGCGGGTTCCGGAAGCGATTTCCAAGGTTTTGGAACAACGAAAAGAAATCCATGTGGTTGCTAAAAATGTACTGGAAGCCAAAGATTTATTTATGATTGGACGTGGCATGGATTACTCTACCTTGCTGGAAGGTTCCTTGAAGCTAAAAGAAGTGTCATATATTCATTCCGAAGCATACGCAGCCGGTGAATTAAAGCATGGGCCGATAGCATTAATAGCGCAGGGCGTTCCGGTGGTTGCGTTGGTTACGCAAGAACAATTGATGTCAAAGGAATTGTCTAATATCAAGGAAGTGAAAGCACGTGGTGCCAGTGTCGTGCTTTTTATAAAACAATCGCTGGCAGAGCAATTAAAAGAAGATTACGAACTTGTTCTTCTTCCAGATTTGGAAGATAAATTCATGGTATTTCCGGCAGCGGTTGCACTACAACTGTTGGCATACTATGTTTCATCGGACAAAGGCTTCGATGTGGATAAACCGAGAAATCTTGCGAAGGTGGTAACAGTAGAATAAGGAAAAGTAGAGAAATTATATGTTTGCAAGACAATGTACGATAAACTGTCAGACAATTTAAAAATAATTTCACAAAATGTATTGACAAATATAAAAATAATGATATAATGACAGTATAAACAAAAGATAAATGAAAAATAACAAAAAAGAAGAAGGAGGACAGACCACCAAAAACTTAAATTAAAAACCAAAAGTCTTTGTATATAAAGGAGATACGTAAAATGATTGAACCAACAAAT
>JAZOWZ010000042.1:0-1966 GCA_045659485.1 Faecalimonas sp.
TATTTTAACTTCTTTCTTCATATTCTCAATTGTACATTTAGTTAATTATCTATTGTTCTTGAATTCTTTGATTGCTTGGTTTACGTCCATCTTCTTGCCATTCTTGAAAGCAATGATGAATGCTCCCTTGAATTTGGTTTCAATCTGGCGTTTGGTCCGTAATACTTTGTTGTAGTCGGTACTTTCGCCATAAGTATACTTGTATATACCTTTTTCTTGATAATGACTTACAGGGGAAAGTCCCTTGAACTGTTTATGGTTTGCTGATAATTTTTTGTCAGATGTCAATATCTGAATCTTGAATATCGGCTTGTCGCTAGTAACCGTTTGCTTCTTAGGGGTAGCCGAAGGCTTTTTATCCGCTTGGGAAATAACTTTAGGTTTTGTCGGAGGCTCATTTCTTCTGGCAATAGGGGAGCCGTTCTGTTCCTTGTATTTCATGAAAGCGCGATAGATGCTTTGTGCTAAAGCATCGGTTCCGGCTTCGGATAGCAAATATCTTTCTTCGTCCGGTGTGGAGATATAGCCCAATTCTACCAATACCCCTGGCATGGTTGTTTCCCGGAGAACGAGAAATCCGGCCTGATGTACTCCTTTATCGATACGTTTGGCTGTATTCTTGAATTGACGTTGGATTTGTGTGGCCAATTGGACACTCTTTTCCATATTTTTGTCTTGCAAGAATTCAAAGATAATATAACTTTCAGAAGAATTCGGGTTAAAGCCAGCGTATCTTTGTTCGTAGTCGTTCTCGATCAAGATTACGGCATTTTCTTTTTTAGCAACTTCCAAATTGTCTTCTGTACGGTGAAGCCCTAATGTGTAAGTTTCAGTTCCACGTACGGTTCTTCCGCGTGCAACGGAATTGGTATGGATGGAAATGAACAAGTCGGCTTTAGCATTGTTGGCAATTTGGGCACGTCTGTCCAGTCCTACGAAAGTGTCTTTGTCTCGGGTATAGACGATACTTACATCATTGCAATTACTTTGGATAAGTTTACCTAGTTTCAAGGCAACGTTCAGATTGATGTTCTTTTCTTTGCCTCGCTTGCCGATGGCACCAGGGTCACGACCACCATGACCAGGGTCAATAACTACTATAAAATTCCTGTTTCCCGCTTGTGCTCTGACAAAGGGAAGTACCGACCAAAGGGTACACAAGAGAATTATTATGTAACTTCTGTTCATTATCATATTTATAAGGTGCAAAGTTAGCCATTTTTAATGAAAATAGGGCAGATGTTCTGAAGTTTTCCGGATTTAAGACGAAAATGATGTGAAAACCCGAAAAATAGAAAAGTGCAAATACTTTGATGTCTGATGCAAAATACCGAAACGTTAGAGAAATCTGAATCTTTGTGATTTTGTTTGAAGATTATTTCGTATTATTGCAAAAAATAAACGATTGAAGATGGATGCACTTGCTATCATTGATAAATATTATCCTGAGGATAATGAGTTAAAACGGATTTTAGTTACGCATAGCAGATCGGTAGCTGATAAGGCGCTTTGGATTGCTGAAACTCATCCGGAGTTGGAACTTGACAAACAATTTTTGGAAGAAGCGGCTTTGTTGCATGATATCGGTGTTTTTCTGACTGATGCACCGGGTATTCATTGTTATGGAACACATCCTTATATCTGTCATGGATACTTAGGATCACAATTGTTGCAGCAAGAAGGTTTTTTGCGCCATGCTTTGGTATGTGAACGACATACGGGAGCCGGAATGTCCTTGCAAAGTATTCTTGAACAAAATTTACCCGTCCCACATCGTGAGATGGTACCGGTATCGTTGGAAGAACAAGTCATCTGTTTTGCAGACAAATTCTTTTCCAAGACCCGTCTTGATAGTGAAAAGACTATCGAGAAGGCGCTCAAAAGTATATCTAAATATGGAGAAGATGGGGTAATCCGTTTCAATAATTGGTGTGAACGCTTCTTGTAAGCCTTAAAAATACATTAA
>JAZOWZ010000043.1:0-55421 GCA_045659485.1 Faecalimonas sp.
GTTCGCACTGGCCCTACAACCCCCAAATAAATCGCACCGTTAGTTCTAGCATTTATGTCTTTATATACATCGTATACGTCCATAGCAATCCTCCTACATTTTCTTCTACAATCTATGTGGAGGTTTTCCCAAATATGACAAAATAAAGGTCCTCGAAGAGATTATCTTCAAAGACCTTTTCTAATTACCAATTTAATTCCATATTCTCTAATCTAGGATTACGAGTCATCAACTCATTTACCGCTTCTTTTGGATCCTTATCCTCAAACAGTACCAAATTGATCTGCTCTATAATCGGCACCGACTCTCCATATTTCTGCGCAAGGGCAAGTCCAGCTTTTGCAGAATACACACCTTCTACAACCATCTGTACTTCGTCCATTGCCTCTTTCATTGTTCTTCCTTGCCCAATGAGATATCCTGCCTTTCGATTACGGCTGTGTACACTGGCACAAGTAACAATCAAATCACCGATACCTGTAAGTCCCGAAAAGCTTTCTGGTTTTCCACCCATAGCAACTCCAAGTCTTGTGATTTCCGCAATTCCTCTTGTAATGAGTGCAGCTTTTGTATTGTCACCATATCCCAATCCATCCGCAATACCTGCAGCCAAGGCGATGACATTCTTTAGTGCTCCTCCTATTTCAATTCCCAAAATATCAGAGCTGATATAGATACGAAATACATCGTTCATAAAGGCTTGTTGCAAGCACTTTGCTGTCTCTTTTGTCTTTGCACCAACAACACAAATGGTTGGCAACTCTCTTCCAACTTCTTCTGCATGACTTGGTCCAGAAAGCACTGCTACATCTGCTTCTGGTAATTCTTCTTCAATCTGCTCCGTCAAAGTCTTAAGTGTTGTTTCTTCGATTCCCTTTGCCACGTTCACAATCACTTGTCCAGGCTTGATGTAGGGTTTCATACTTCTTGCTGTACTTCTCGTAAATACAGACGGCACAGCCAAAACAAGAAAATCTTTGTCCTTCATAGCCTCTTCTATACAGTTAGTGAAAAGAATATCTTCTGGCAATTTCACACCCGGCAATTTACTTTTATGTTCTCTCTCTGTCTGAAGCATTTGTACTTCGTTTTTATCAATAGACCAGACTGCAACTTGATGTCCATTCTTGTGCAACAATTTTGCAAGGGCTGTTCCCCAACTTCCTGCTCCTAAAATTCCTGCCTTCATATTCTTATACCTCCTATTTTTTCTTCCCTACAGAAGAAAAATCAATCTTATTTTCTGTTCCGCTTAGTAAACGTTTGATATTTGCACGATGTTGGAAAATCGCCATCACTGCTAAAAACACGGTAACTGTATACAACTCATATAAATGGAATCCTGTCATTCCAAATCCACCCATTTGACCATAAATGATAACCTCTGCTACAAATACAAGCATAATCACAATTGATCCTAACGAAACATATCTTGTTATAAGAAAGATAATCAAAAATACTACAGCCACAATCGCAAATAATACTGGATGAAACGCTAAAATTAGCCCCGTTGTAGCCGCAATTCCTTTTCCGCCTTTAAACTTTAAGTAGAATGGAAAATTATGTCCTAAAACTGCGCCCAATCCTGCATATATAGACCACAAAGCTACGTTGTCACTGTCTTTAAATATATAACGAACTAACAAAATGGCCAAAATGCATTTTAAAGAGTCACCTACGAAGGTAATCGCTCCTGCTTTCCATCCCAACGTACGTAACACATTTGTCGTCCCTGCATTTCCACTTCCATGCTTTCGAATATCTATCTTTTGAATTTTTCCATAAATGTATCCTGTTTGAAACAAGCCAAACACATATCCAATCAAAACACAAAGCAGTCGCTCCATCTTATTGCTCCTTTTCTTTCCTTTCACGGATAAAGAATTTCAACGAGGTTCCACGGAAGCCAAAGGCCTCTCGTATCTTATTTTCCAAATATCTTGTATATGAAAAATGCATCAATTCCTTATCATTAACAAAAATAACAAAGGTTGGTGGTTTTACAGATACCTGTGTGATATAGTACAGTTTCAAACGTTTTCCCTTGTCTGAAGGTGGCTGCTGAAGTGCAACCGCTTCCGCCATAATCTCGTTCAAAACCCCCGTTGCCACACGCAAGGTCTGGTTCTCCATAACCATATCAATCATATCATATAACTTATTTAATCTTTGCCCTGTTTGCGCAGAAACATACATAATCTCTGCATATGGCATATACGCTAACGTCTCACGAATCTCTTTTTCAAATTCGTTCATCGTCTTATCGTTCTTTTCAATGGCATCCCACTTATTTACAACGATAATAATCTCTTTACCTCTCTCATGGGCAATACCAGCAATCTTAGCATCTTGCTCCGTAATTCCCTCTGTGGCATCAATCACCATAAGGACCACATCCGCACGTTCAACTGCCGTCACGGTACGAATGATACTATAGCGCTCCAGTTCTTCTTTAATCTTATTCTTTCTTCGAAGTCCCGCTGTATCAATAAACACATATTCTTTTCCATTGTGCTTAATGGCTGTGTCAATTGCATCTCTTGTGGTACCCGCAATATCAGACACAATCACTCGATTCTTTCCAAGAAGTTTGTTTACAATAGAGGATTTCCCTACATTTGGCTTTCCGACAATGGCAATTCTAGGTCTGTCATCTTCTTCCTCTTCCCCTTTTCCATCTGGGAAGTGCTTCGTCACTTCGTCTAGCATATCTCCGATACCAAGTCTTGAAGATGCCGAAATTGGCATTGGATCGCCGATACCCAAGTTATAAAACTCATAGACGTCTGGCATAAATTTCTCAAAACTATCCACCTTATTTACAACCAAAACTACTGGTTTCCCAGAACGTCTTAACATATCAGCAACTTTGGAATCCGCATCTTGAAGACCTTGTCTTACATCTGTCAAAAAGATAATGACATCTGCAGTATCAATTGCTATCTGTGCTTGTTCTCGCATCTGCGAAAGAATGATATCTTTACTGTCTGGCTCAATACCTCCAGTATCAATCATCGTAAATTCTTTATTTAACCATGTGATTTCTGCATAAATTCTATCTCTTGTAACACCTGGCGTATCTTTTACAATGGAAATCATCTCTCCTGCCAATGCGTTAAACAGTGTGGATTTTCCAACATTTGGTCGCCCCACTATCGCTACTACTGGTTTACTCATACTTTTCTCCTATTATTGACTCTATAAAATCTTGTCCGCTTGATTTTACAATATCTACCTCTACTTGTAAAGATTCTTTTACCTCACTCAAGGTGACATCATCCAAAAATACTTCTTCTCCATCACGGAACATATTGCAAGGAAGTAACAATTTTGTTCCAAGCGGCTTTCCCTTTAATTGTTCTATTAAATCTCGTCCTGTAATCAAGCCCGAAACCGTAATCTTTTCTCCAAAGAAATCATTTTGGATTGGATACAAGTGGACCTTTAAATTCGAAAACTTGTCCTGCAATCTTCCTAACAATTCTTGCAAGTATGGATATGCCAACTTCCCGGTTGCTAGTGAAACTTCTCTCTCTTTCGCATCTCCTTCAATGTCATGGTACGTTTCTTCAAACTCCTCTTTTAATAGTCGCAACATACCCACGCCATTTTCTAATTGCAAATACCCATCATAAGTATCCTCTTCCGGAATCTCTCGTTCTGCAAGGATATACCACTCATCTCCTGCGTGAATAAAATGTGTGCCATAGGCATCGTAAATAATTTTTTGCCATTTTTCAATGACATCTAATACTTTAACTGCATCCTCTTTCTCAAATGGTTCTAACTGACATAGCCCATCTCTGTATTTTGTCAGTCCAACTGGAACCACGGAAACACTCTGCAAATACGGAAGATATTTCGTTAAATCGTGAATACTTCTCTCTAGTTCTTCCCCATCATTAATCCCTTTACACAACACAATCTGACCGTTCATCTGAATACCATGTTCAAAAAGCGTATCCACTTTTTTTAATGCATCTCCCGCGAAACGATTATGGAGCATTTCACATCGAAGTTCTGGATTCGTTGTATGAAAAGAAATATTGATAGGCTCCAAATGATATCTGACAATTCGATCGATATCATGATCACTCATATTTGTCAGGGTAATATAATTCCCTTGTAAAAACGAGAGTCTAGAGTCATCATCTTTAAAATATAGAGTTTCTCTCATTCCCTTTGGCATCTGGTCGATAAAGCAAAAAATACATTTATTCCTACAAGAGCGATACTCGTCCATAAGTCCTTGCTCAAACTCGATGCCCAAATCTTCGTCATAATCTTTTTCGATTTCTAATTCCCATTCTTCTCCATCCGGTTTCTGAATCAAAAGAATAATCTCCTCGTCATTCACCAAAAAATGATAATCAAAGACATCCTCAATTGCAGTGTCGTTGATCGAAATCAATTTGTCGCCTGCTTCTATTCCCATTTCCTCTGCAATACTTCCAGCTTCTACCGCCTTTACTATATGCTCGTGTTTCATTGTCATTTCCTCGAATCATTTATAATCACTCATATCATACTAAATTTTCTTAAAAAAAGCAATTTTCATACTCTAAAAATATTGAAGCATTTCTTAAATTTTGGTAAAATAAACACGTTAAATAGACCTATGATTAGGAGGGCATTATGTCAAACATAACACAATTAGAAAAAACGCTTCCAACAGCTCCTTTAAAAATCGCTGTATTGGAAAGTTGTAAAGACCTTGGACAAAAGGTAAATGATTACATTGTTTCATTCAGAACATCTTCTGCGCAAGATAATTCTGAATTAGCTACTATTGCAAATTACCATTGCGACAATTACCTTGTGGAGAATTCTTGTCCACGTTTTGGTTCCGGCGAAGCCAAAGGTATGTTGAAAGAATCTATCCGCGGTGCCGATATGTATATTATGGTAGACGTGTGCAACTATAGTTTGACTTACAGTGTAAACGGACACTTGAACCACATGTCGCCAGATGATCACTACCAAGATTTAAAACGTATTATCTCTGCTGCTACAGGAAAAGCAAGACGAATCAACGTCATTATGCCATTCTTGTACGAAAGTCGCCAACACAAGCGCACAAAACGTGAATCACTAGACTGCGCACTTGCTTTGGATGAATTGGTTTCCATGGGCGTAACAAATATTATCACATTTGATGCTCACGACCCTCGTGTCCAAAATGCAATTCCGTTGAAGGGCTTTGATAATTTCTCACCAAATTATCAATTTATGAAAGCACTTTTAAAAGCTGAACCAGAATTAAATGTAGATAAAGATCACTTAATGATTATCAGCCCAGATGAAGGAGCTATGCACCGAGCTGTATACTTATCAAATGTCTTAGGCGTAGATATGGGTATGTTCTACAAACGTCGCGATTATTCGACAATTGTAAATGGTAAGAACCCAATCGTTGCTCACGAATTCTTAGGGGACGATTTAAAAGGCAAGAATGCTATTATCGTAGACGATATGATTTCATCTGGAGAAAGTATGTTAGATGTTGCGAAAAAAATCAAAGAACGTGGTGCAAATCGCGTGTTTGTATGCACTACTTTTGGTCTTTTTACAGAAGGTATGGCAAAATTCGATGAATACTATGAAAAAGGCTATATCGACCGCATCATTACAACCAACTTAACCTATCTTCCACAAGAAATCTTGGAAAAACCTTATTTCACCTGTGCAGATATGAGTAAGTTCATCGCTCTAATTATCGATTCATTAAACCACGATACTCCAATCGGTACCGTTCTTGATCCATCAGATAAGATTCATAAACTTTTAGAAAAACATAATGCAAACTTGAACAAATAAAAATAAGCAGTTGCGGAACTAAATTTCCACAACTGCTTTTCTTTTTTCTTCTTAATCTTTTTTCTTTCCTAAGATTGCCATTACCCATACAAAAATCATAATAATGATTAATGCAACGAAAATACCAACCATTCCTTTTCCCATGAGTTGTAATGCTTCAAGAATCACATCTTTTTGTTCTGCAAAAAGATTCGTAAAAAACTTTGCCATATCTTTTATCCTCCCTTTCTTAACCAATAAAGTGTCCTAATATAAGACCGCCTGCTACTACAGATGCAATCTGCCCTGCAACGTTAGCACCCGCTGATTGCATAATAAGAATATTGGAAGGATCTTCTTCCAATGCGAGCTTTTGAATTACACGAGAAGACATTGGGAATGCCGAGATACCAGAACCACCCACCATTGGATTGATTTTCTTTTTCATGAATAAATTGAGGAATTTTGCAAACATAACTCCACCAATCGTATCCATTACAAATGCGAATAATCCAATAGCCATAACCATGATTGTTTCCCATCTAATAAACTTATCTGCCTGCATTGTAAATGAAATTGTGATACCTAATAATAATGTTACTAAATTTGCCAACTGATTTTGTGCTGTTTCAGACATTGTTCCAAGTACACCACATTCGCGAAGCAAGTTACCAAACATTAAGAAACCTACCAATGCAACAGATTGTGGTGAAATCAAACCTACAATCAATGTAACGGCGATTGGGAATACGATACGCATCGTCTTTGATACACCCTTTGGATTATAATCCATGTGGATACATCTTTCTTTCTTTGTTGTAACCATCTTAATAGCAATTGGTTGAATAATTGGAACCAAGGCCATATATGAATAAGCCGCCACTGTAATCGCTGGTAAGAAATCTGTTTTTAACGCATTTGCAACTAAAATTGCAGTTGGGCCATCCGCTGCACCGATAGTACCAATAGCTGCCGCATCTTTAATATCGAAGAAAAGAGATGCAAACAGAATCGCTGCGAAGATACCAAATTGTGAAGCTGCACCGAAAAGGAACATGTAAGGTTGTGAAAGCAATGGTCCAAAATCAATCATCGCTCCGATACCAATAAATAACAACAATGGCATCGCCTCTGAAGCTTCAATACCTACATCAAATAACCATTGAATAATACCGCCAACTTCATTACCTTCTACAATTGTATCTAATACACCTGTATAAGGAATGTTTACTAAAATTGCGCCAAATCCCATTGGAAGCAATAAAGAAGGTTCATACTCTTTCTTAATAGCGAGCCAAATAAGCACAATCCCAATAGCATACATAACTAAACATTTCCAACCATCTGGTTCAGTAACGAAGTATTTTAATCCTTCAACCAAAAAATTCAAATCCATTTATTTATCCTCCTAAGTGTTTTATTTAATAATGCGTACTCTTAATACGTCATTTATTTTCTTGAGATCATCGACAATCTCATCTGTAATGTCGTTCTCTACGTCAATAATTGTGTATGCATATGCATTTCTACTCTTGTTTGTCATATTAGCAATATTCACACCATCTTCAGCTAAGATTGCCGAAAATTGACCGATCATATTTGGCACATTGCGGTGCATAATTGTAATTCTTATACATTCTCCACGAAGTCCCATTTCACAATTCGGATAATTCACTGAATTTTTGATATTTCCATTTTCTAAAAATTCAATAATCTCTTTTACTGCCATCTTTGCACAGTTATCTTCTGATTCTTCCGTTGAAGCTGCAAGATGTGGTGTCACAATGACATTTTTCTTTCCTGCAACTGTTGGATTTGCAAAATCAGTAACATATTTTTTCACTTTTCCTGCTTCTAACGCTTCTAAAAGTGCCACTTCATTTACCAATACATCTCTAGCAAAATTAAGTACAACCACACCGTCTTTCATAAGATCGATTGCTTCTTTACTAATCATTCCTTTTGTAGACTCCAATGCCGGTACGTGAATGGTAATATAGTCACACTCTTTGTAAATCTCTTCTAATGTCTTTGCGTGTTGAATATTTCGTGACAATTTCCATGCTGCATCTACTGAAAGATATGGATCATATCCGTATACTTCCATACCAAGATGTACTGCTGCATTTGCCACTAATACACCGATTGCACCAAGACCAATAACACCTAATTTCTTTCCTTCAATCTCACATCCAGCATAAGCTTTTTTTGCCTTTTCTGCTAATTTCGCAACATCTGCTTCATCTTTGTGCTCTTTTACCCAATCAATACCGCCAACGATATCTCTAGATGCTAAAAGAAGTCCTGCTAGAACCATTTCTTTCACACCATTTGCATTGGCACCTGGGGTATTAAATACAACAATACCTTCTTCCGCACAGCGGTCTAATGGAATGTTGTTCACACCTGCTCCAGCTCTTGCAATTACCTTTACATTTTCATCAAACTCTAAATCATGCATAGCTGCACTTCTGACAAGAATTGCATCCGCATCTGCCATAACATCTGTCGCTTCATATTGGCTGTCAAACTGTGACAATCCTATGTTCGCAATCGGATTCAAACAATGATATTTATACATATTACAGATTCTCCTCCTCAAATTTTTTCATAAATGCAACCAATGCTTCTACGCCTTCGATTGGCATTGCATTGTAGATACTTGCTCTCATACCACCAACACTTCTGTGGCCTTTCAAGTTTTCAAGTCCTGCTGCTTTTGCTTCTTTAACAAATTTCGCATCAAGATCTGCATCCCCTGTCACAAATGGTACATTCATAAGTGAACGGTCTTTCTTTTCAACAGTTCCCTTGAACAATTTACTTTCATCTAAGAAATCATAAAGAATCTTTGCTTTCTTTTCGTTGTATTCTTTGATTGCCTCAAGTCCACCCATCTCTTTGAGCCATTTGAATACCTTTCCACAAATATAGATTCCATATGCCGGTGGCGTATTATAAAGAGAATCCGCATCCGCATGAATCTTATATGTCAACATTGTTGGTGTCCCTGGAAGAACATCCTCTGTGATTAAATCTTCACGAATAATGACAATAACTACACCTGCAGGTCCAATATTCTTTTGTACTCCACCGTAAATGATGCCATACTTGCTTACATCTACTGGCTCTGACAAGAAGCAGGAAGAAACATCAGATACCAAAAGTTTTCCTTTTGTATTTGGAAGTTCCTTAAACTTTGTTCCATAAATTGTATTGTTTTCGCAGATATATACATAGTCTGCATCTTCAGAAATCGGCAAATCTGAACAATCTGGAATATAAGAGAATGTCTTATCTTCAGATGTTGCAATCTTATTTGCCTTTCCATATTTTTGAGCTTCTTGATATGCTTTCTTTGCCCATTGTCCTGTTACAATATAGTCTGCAACTTTGTTCTTCATTAGGTTCATTGGAATCATTGCAAACTGTTGTGAAGCACCGCCTTGTAAGAACAATACTTTGTAATTATCCGGAATATTCATAAGTTCACGAAGGTCTGCTTCTGCAGTCTTGATAATCTCATCATACGCCTTAGAGCGATGACTCATTTCCATCACAGACATTCCTGTTCCTCTATAATTAAGCATCTCATCTGCTGCTTCCTTCAAAACACTTTCTGGCAAAACTGCTGGTCCTGCTGAAAAATTATACACTCTACTCATTTTAATGCCTCCTTTATTTTGCTTGTAAGTCCTCTTCACTAAACACTTCGCTGATTGCAGCTCCCGGTGCAACCATTGGCCATACTTTATCATCACTGTCAATCTGACAGTCAATCACAACTGGTCTTCCAAGTGTCATAGCCTTTTCAAATGCTTCTTTAAATTCTTCTTGAGTTGTAACTCTAATACCTACCGCGCCCAATGCCTCTGCTAATTTTACAAAATCAACAGCATCATTCAGCACGGTTGCCGAGTAACGTTTCTCATAGAACAATGTTTGCCATTGGCGAACCATACCAAGTACATGATTATTGATTACAACTTGAATGATTGGAACATTGTGTCTTGCAGCTGTCGCAATCTCGTTCATATTCATTCTAAAACATCCATCACCTGCAATATTTACAACCGTTTTTTCTGGCATACCAACTTTTGCTCCGATAGATGCTCCAAGTCCATATCCCATTGTTCCAAGTCCACCTGATGTCAAGAAAGTTCTTGGCTTTGAATAGCGATAGAACTGCGCCGCCCACATTTGATGTTGACCTACCTCTGTGGTAATAATCGCATCTCCCTTGGTCTGTCTATACACTTCTTCTACAATAAACGGTCCAGTTAAATGGTCTTTATGATATGTAAGTGGATATTTTTCTTTATACTCTCTGATTTGTTCTTTCCATTCTGAATGATCTTGTTGTTCTAATTTCGCGTTCAGAATTCGAAGTACCGTATCGATATCCCCTTGAATGCTTGCATGTGTCATCACATTCTTATCAATTTCCGTTGGGTCAATATCGATTTGCAAAATTTTTGCTTTCGTTGCAAACTTGCTTGCATTTCCTGTAACACGGTCACTAAATCTCGCGCCAAGTACAACTAATAAGTCACATTTACTAACTCCTAAATTGGATGGCTTTGTTCCGTGCATTCCAAGCATCCCTGTATACAAATCATCTGTTCCAGGGAAAGCACCTTTTCCCATCAATGTATCTGCAACCGGTGCATCTAATTTGTGTGCAAATTCTTGTATAGATTCGCTTGCTCCCGAGAGAACGGCTCCACCGCCTACAAAAATATATGGTTTCTTTGCTTTTTGTATCATCTTGATTGCGACATCGATATCTTCCTCGCAAATCTCTGTAGCAACATTCTTTTCTGTATTTACCTCTACAGACTTGTATTCACATATATTTGCAGTAACATCTTTTGGAATATCCACAAGAACTGGTCCAGGTCTTCCTGTTCTAGCAATCTCAAATGCCTTGCGGATCGTATTTGCCAAATCCTTCACATCTTTTACAATATAATTATGTTTTGTAATCGGCATTGTGACACCAGCGATATCGATTTCTTGGAAACTATCCTTGCCCAAAAGCGAAACACCTACGTTACAAGTAATCGCTACGATTGGAATGGAATCCATATATGCGGTTGCGATTCCTGTAACCAAATTGGTTGCGCCAGGTCCACTCGTCGCAAAGCACACTCCTACCTTTCCTGTAGCTCTTGCATATCCGTCTGCTGCGTGAGACGCTCCTTGCTCGTGAGATGTCAAAATATGTCGAATCTCGTCGCTATGCTTATATAATGCATCGTAAACGTTCAAAATCGCTCCGCCCGGATAACCAAAAACGGTATCCACACCTTGCTCTTTCAAACATTCGATTACAATTTCTGCTCCTGTTAATTGCATGCTGTCTCTCCTTCTTTATCTTGGTATTTCTAAAATTGCCCCACGATTTCCTGAAGTAACCATAGATGCATATCTTGCCAAATATCCTGTCGTTACTTTTGGTTCTCTTGGAACCCAATTCTTTCTTCTTTCTTCTAACACTTCATCCGAAACTAAAAGTTCCATCTTTGTCTCTGGAATGTTAATGCGGATGATATCTCCTTCTTCTACCAGTGCAATTGGGCCGCCAACTGCTGCTTCTGGAGAAACGTGTCCAATGGATGCACCTCTAGATGCGCCGCTGAAACGACCATCTGTGATCAGTGCAACTGTGGAACCAAGTCCCATACCTGCGATTGCAGATGTAGGATTTAACATTTCACGCATACCAGGTCCACCCTTTGGTCCTTCATAGCGAATAACCACTACATCGCCAGCAACAATCTTTCCGCCTTTGATTGCATCGATTGCATCTTCTTCACAGTCAAATACTCTTGCTGGACCTTCATGCACCATCATTTCTTCTACAACTGCAGAACGTTTTACTACACCTCCATATGGAGCCAAGTTACCAGTAAGAACTGCCAATCCACCTGTCTCACTATACGGATTTTCAATTGGTCTAATAACTTCTGGGTTGCGGTTATATGCATTTGCAATATTTTCTCCAACCGTTTTACCTGTCACTGTCATACAGTCTGTATACAATAAATTCTTCTTGTTCAACTCATTCATAACGGCATATACACCGCCTGCTTCATTCAAATCTTCCATATATGTAGGACCAGCTGGCGCCAAATGACAAAGGTTTGGAGTCTTTTCACTGATTTCATTCGCAAATGTAATATCAAAGTCCATTCCAATCTCATGTGCGATTGCTGGTAAATGAAGCATACTGTTTGTGGAACAACCAAGTGCCATATCCACTGTCAAAGCATTTAGAATTGCCTTTTCTGTCATGATATCTCTTGGTCTAATATTCTTTTCTAACAATTCCATAACCTTCATACCTGCATGTTTTGCAAGACGAATTCTCTCGGAGTATACCGCTGGAATTGTACCATTTCCACCAAGTCCCATACCCAAAACTTCTGTTAAACAGTTCATACTATTTGCAGTATACATACCAGAACAAGAACCACAAGTTGGACAAACCTTTTCTTCAAATTCCACAACATCTTCTTCTGTCATTGTACCCGCTGCATAGGAACCAACAGCTTCAAACATACTAGAAAGACTTCTTTTGCATCCTTTTACTTTCCCTGCAAGCATTGGTCCACCACTTACAAATACAGTTGGAACATTGATTCTTGCTGCTGCCATCAATAAACCTGGCACATTCTTATCACAGTTTGGAATCATAACCAACGCATCAAATTGGTGTGCCATCGCCATTGCTTCTGTAGAATCCGCAATCAAATCTCTGGTAACCAAGGAATATTTCATCCCTACATGTCCCATTGCAATGCCATCGCAAACAGCAATTGCTGGGAACATGATTGGTGTTCCACCTGCCATAGCAACTCCCATTTTTACAGCATCACAAATTTTATCTAAATTCATATGACCTGGTACAATTTCATTATACGAACACACAATACCAACTAATGGTCTTTGACGCTCTTCTTCTGTATACCCTAAAGCATTAAACAAAGACCGATGTGGTGCTTGTGACATCCCCTTTGTAACCGTATCACTTCTCATTCCCTTATCCTCCTATATAAAAATAAAAATATGTATCCACTTTGTTTATGTTTAATCTTTATAATATCGCATTTTCCCTTTTGTAGCAAGTATTTCGGCACAAAAAAAGATGTGCAAACGCACATCTTTCTTGAAATTATTCTACATCTGGTTTTTCAACTTGAATAATTGCTGATTTTTGCATTGGAATACGACAGTTTTTATTGTTTCCAAATTCAACAATTACGTCATCTTCTGAGATATCAATTACTACACCGTAGAATCCACTTGTTGTCAAAACTGTATCTCCTACTTGCATCTCAGATAACATTAATTGAATTCTCTTTTGCTCCTTCTTTTGTGGGCGCATCATAAAAAACCACATAAGACCGATGACTGCAATCCAAACAACAATCATAATAAGTGGATTTGCAGTTGGTTGTGCTGCTGCAGCTAAATTAATCATCATCAATTCCTCCTAAAAATTTAAACACTACTGATATCATACACAATGAATGTTTTTTCATCAAGTAATTTTATCCATTTTATTATTTTTTTAGATTTTCTCCTGCCATTCCTGCAAGTTTTGCCGCTTTATATTCCTTATAGCATCCCGCATCAATCGCTTCTCGGATTTCTTCCATCATAGTATTGTAGAAATATAAATTGTGCAATACGCATAATCTCATACCAAGCATTTCTTTTGCTTTTAACAAATGGCGAATATACGCTCTGCTATACTTCTGACATGCTGGACACTGACATCCCTCTTCAATTGGTGAATCATCCAATTCATATTTTGCATTGAATAGATTGATTTTTCCTTGATTTGTATACACATGTCCGTGTCTTCCGTTTCTACTTGGATATACACAGTCAAAGAAATCCACTCCGCGATCCACGGCTTCTAGGATGTTAGCTGGCGTTCCAACACCCATCAAATAAGTAGGCTTATCCACTGGCAAATGTGGAACTACCGCATCTAAAATACGATACATATCTTCATGAGATTCTCCAACCGCCAATCCACCTACTGCATATCCATCCAAATCTAGTTTTGCAATCTCTTTGGCATGGGCAATTCGGATATCTTCATAAATCCCACCTTGGTTAATCCCAAATAGCATTTGATTCTTATTAATCGTATCTGGCAATGAGTTAAGACGTGCCATTTCTTCCTTACATCTCACAAGCCATCTTGTAGTTCTCGCTACTGATTGCTCCATATACTCTCTACTTGCAACGCTGGACGGGCATTCATCAAAGGCCATAGCAATGGTGGATGCAAGATTGGATTGAATCTGCATACTCTCTTCTGGTCCCATAAAGATTTTCTTCCCATCAATGTGAGAATTAAAATAAACGCCCTCTTCTTTAATTTTTCGAAGTCCAGCTAATGAAAACACCTGGAATCCACCCGAGTCTGTAAGGATTGGCTTGTCCCACACCATAAACTTATGCAAACCACCGAGTTTTTTTACCACTTCATCGCCAGGTCTTACATGTAAATGATACGTATTCGATAATTGTACTTGCGTCTTAATCCCCTGCAAGTCTTCTGTCGATACTGCTCCTTTAATCGCCGCAATCGTCCCTACATTCATAAACACTGGTGTTTGAATCACTCCATGAACCGTATGTAGTTCTCCTCTTTTTGCCCGACCGTCTTGTTTTAATAACTTGTACATATTATCCCTCTCTACTTAATAATGAATCACTACCGAAGTCCCATTCGAAAGCATATTGTATAATTCCCTTGCCTTGCCCCAAGGCATATTGATGCAACCGTGTGAGCCATGTGTCACATAGCGGTCTCCACCAAATGATGCTTGCCAAGAAGCATCATGGAATCCAACTCCACTCCATGTAATGCGCATCCAAAAACTAACTGGTTGACGATATAACGGTTTGCCATTTACCATCTGTCCAATTAATGTTTTGTTTCTTTTTTTCTCTAACACTTTGAAAATGCCTGCAGGTGTGTCCATTTTTCCTTTCATACCTGTTACTACCGGCGTCTCCAATCGTATATCTCCATTCACAATATACCACATATATTGTTCTGAAATATCAACCTCTATATACGTGTTGCCCCACACATATTCACCATCAGCCATCTCGTATCTAGAAAACAACGGTTCTCGTTCTACTTTTTCACCACTTTTTATATCTTCTGTGATTTGTGCAACTTCGCCTTCTGTATCTACCACTCTTCCTAAAGATGCATTCGAAATATTTACTTCTTTTCCCGTTGGAGTAACTAGGATCCCGCTTCGATTCGGCGTATTATATGTTGTGCTCAAATTCTTCACAAAATTTCGGATTTCTTGCTGATTGATCCCTGGTTTCATATCCTCCGTCAGCGTAATCCATGTTGAAAAATCCTCTGAACTCAAAGTAACTTCTTGTGAATCCATCTGATATGTGATTTGAGCATTCAAATATTGGTTCATTTCTTTTTGTGCTTCCAGCACGCTTGGTGAATCTTTCAAAAACTTTGGTTCTACATAACATTCTTCTTTTATCAAATCAATATCAGAACGTAATTCCCTCACTCTTTGATTGGAAACCTGTACTAGTTTTTCAAAATTGATTTCTGTCCCTTTTTTCTCTTCCCGAATTACAAAGGTTCCATTTTCCAAAACAACCGTCGCCGCAATTGGGCCAACTTGTCTTTCCTCTTTCATACAATTCAGTTGACTCAGAAGTATACATAGAGCATCCTTGTTATATTGAAGTTTTAAACTTACCGTCTTTTTCGAATCTACAAACATTGATTTTGGCCATACAAATGGGTTTTGCTTTTCAAATAACTCCTCAATGTTTTTCGTGCCTTCGTACGTTAAATTAAAATCCGATCCCTTAATAAGTTCTTCTTCTCCATCCACGCATACAATGTTTAATTCGTAAGATTTCGCACTACTTTGAAGTGCTTTTTTTACTTCTTCCATTGTCATATTCGAACACTTTGCATAATTCACGGATGTTCTCATAAACAAATGATTACTATAATAAAACACGCCAGCAAAATACACAAAAAGAACACATGCAGCTATTGATGCACAAATAATACCTGCTATTTTCCAACCTTTTTTATTTTTCGTCTCTTCCACCACGTTTTCTTCCTGTATCGTTTCTTCCACTGGTGTTTCTTCCACTGGTGTTTCTTCCGCTGGTGTCTCTTCTACTGGTGTTTCTTCCGCTGGTGTCTCCTCTACTGGTGTTTCTTCAACCAGCGTTTCTTCTACAATATGCTCCTCACTTTGCATAGTAAAACTCCCTTTCCAATATCCCGTATATTATAATACGAAGTATTTCAAAAGTACAGTAATTTATTATTGCACTTTTATAAAAAAAGAGTATAATTGTATGTGCAGGCAAAGTTCACAAATACTAAACTTTTTGTTTATTTTTAACTTTACACTTTCAAGGAGAATGCATCTATGAATATCGGTAACAAAATCAAAGAATTGCGTATCGCAAAAAACTTAACTCAAGAAGAACTTGCAGACCGTGCAGAGCTTTCCAAAGGCTTTATTTCACAAGTAGAACGAGATTTAACCTCTCCTTCTATCGCAACCTTGATTGACATTTTGCAATGTCTTGGTACCAACTTAAATGACTTTTTTTCTGAAGAAACCGATGAACAGATTGTCTTCCATGAAGAAGACTTTTTTATAAAAGAAGATGCCGAATTAAAAAACACGGTTGAATGGATTATCCCTAATGCTCAAAAAAATATGATGGAGCCCATTCGACTCACACTAGAACCCGGTGGTTCTACATACCGTGACATCCCCCACGAGGGCGAAGAATTTGGATACGTGTTACAAGGTAGCATAAAAATCCATATAGGCAACAAGATTTACACTGCACAAAAGGGAGAATCTTTCTATTTCACTCCCCATTCTGAACACTACATTACAGCAAATAAAAAGACTGGCGCAAAAATCATTTGGGTAAGCACGCCGCCAAGTTTTTAGGAGGAATACAAATGGCAAGAAAATTAATCGACATTTCACATATTTCAAAATCATACGGAGACAATCTCGTGCTCGATGATTTGAATCTCTATATCAATGAAAATAAATTTTTGACTCTTCTCGGTCCAAGTGGATGCGGAAAGACAACTCTTCTTCGTATTCTTGGTGGTTTCGAAACGCCGGACAGTGGAAATATCATTTTTGACGGTGTAGACATCACAAATCTCGCACCGAACAAACGACAATTAAACACTGTTTTTCAAAAATATGCGTTATTTACCCATATGACAATTGCAGAAAACATTGCTTTTGGATTAAAAATCAAAGGTCATACAAAAGCATACATTAACGACAAGATAAAATATGCTCTAAAACTCGTGAACTTAGATGGATATGAGAACCGTATGGCAGATCAATTAAGTGGTGGACAACAGCAGCGTATTGCTATCGCTCGCGCCATCGTAAATGAGCCAAAAGTTTTACTTTTAGATGAACCACTCGGAGCTTTGGACTTGAAATTGCGCCAAGATATGCAATATGAATTGATTCGCTTAAAAAACGAATTAGGAATCACTTTCGTATATGTAACTCACGACCAAGAAGAAGCCTTGACTATGTCAGATACCATCGTGGTTATGAACCAAGGGTACATCCAGCAAATCGGTTCCCCGGAAAACATATACAATGAGCCAGAAAATGCCTTTGTAGCAGACTTTATCGGAGATAGTAACATTCTTCCAGCTACGATGGTTGAGGACCGCCTTGTGAAGATACTTGGCGTTAATTTCCCTTGTGTTGACACTGGTTTTGGTCGAAACAAACCGGTGGATGCCGTTATACGACCTGAAGACATCGACCTAGTAAAACCTGGGGATGGAATCTTAGATGGTGTCGTAACACACCTGATTTTCAAAGGCGTTCACTACGAGATGGAAGTCACTGCAAACAACTACGAATGGTTAGTTCACAGTACGGATTTCTTCCCTGTGGGTACGGAAGTCGGTATCAAGGTGGATCCATTTGATATTCAAATTATGAACAAACCAGAATCTGAAGATGAGGAGGCCGTCCCAATTGAAGAGTAAAAAATTATTAACAGGCCCTTATCTTTTTTGGGCAATCGCATTTATTATTATTCCGATTGTTATGATTTTTTACTATGGTTTGACAGATGCTAATCACCAATTTACATTTATGAACCTAGCAGAAATCACAACTACGGAAAACTTGAAAGCTCTGGGACTTTCCCTGCTTCTTTCAGTCATTAGCACAATTATATGCCTACTACTGGCCTATCCTTTAGCAATGATTTTGTCACAAAACAGCGTGAATCAATCTAGCTTTATTGTATTCATTTTCATTCTGCCAATGTGGATGAACTTTTTACTTCGTACCTTAGCATGGCAAAGATTATTAGAAAAAAGCGGTGTAATCAACACGGTGCTTTCATTTCTAAATATACCTACATTAAATATTATCAACACACCATACGCAATTATCTTAGGTATGGTTTATAACTTTTTACCTTTTATGGTATTACCACTTTACAATGTATTAATAAAAATTGATAAAGATGTCCTCAACGCAGCACGTGACCTGGGCGCAAATCCTGTGCAAGTATTCTTCAAAATTATCTTGCCACTCTCCGTTCCTGGAATCATCAGTGGCATTACTATGGTCTTCGTTCCTGCACTGACTACATTTGTCATTTCAGACATCTTAGGCGGAAGCAAAATCTTACTAATTGGGAATGTCATCGAGCAAGAATTCACACAAAGTTATAACTGGAATGCCGGCTCTGGGCTTTCTCTTGTATTAATGCTATTTATTGTAATTAGTATGGCAATTATCGCAAAATATGACAAGGATGGGGAGGGAACTGCATTTTGATAAAATCAACATTACAAAAAATATATCTCGGGCTTATCCTCCTCTTATTATACGCACCGATTATCACCTTGATTGTCCTTTCATTTAACTCATCAAGGACTTCGGCCAAATGGGGCGGATTCTCTTTAAAATGGTATGCAAATCTATTCCAAAATGCAGATATTATGAGTGCATTATATACAACTTTAACTATTGCACTCCTTTCTGCTCTAATTGCTACCCTAATCGGTACAGCCGGAGCTATCGGCATTCAAGCATTAAGTAGCAAATCGCGAACATTTATGATGGGCGTGACGAATATTCCTATGTTAAACGCCGATATTGTAACTGGTATTTCTCTTATGCTTTTATTTATTGCATGTAGAACTATTTTTCCAAAATTATCTTTTGGATTTTTAACCGTGTTACTGGCTCACATTACTTTCAATATTCCTTATGTAATATTGAGTGTCATTCCAAAACTAAAACAGACTAACAAATATACCTATGAGGCCGCATTAGACCTTGGCGCTTCGCCTCTCTATGCCTTCTTCAAAGTGGTGTTCCCTGATATTTTTCCAGGTGTTTGTTCTGGGTTCCTTTTGGCATTCACAATGTCATTGGACGATTTTGTAATCACACACTTTACCACTGGTGCTGGCGTGCACACCCTTTCCACAAAAATCTACAGTGAGGTACGAAAGGGAATCAAACCAGAAATGTATGCTTTGTCTACACTGCTATTCGTTTCGGTTCTATTTTTATTAATTGTTATTAATACTTCACCACAAGAAGGACAAAAGAAAGTAAAAAAAGCACCTTCAAAATTATCAAAAATATGTGCCATTACTTTCCGACGAGTAATTCCTGCTATTATGATTACCGTTATTGTTGCCGGTGGTTTCTTCTACGCTTCAAAGAACAAAACTGCTTCTGGCGAAAAGGTTGTTGTATACAATTGGGGGGAATATATGGACCCTCTTGTTCTCGAAAAATTCGAAGAAGAAACGGGAATTGCTGTCGTATATGAAGAATTCGAAACGAACGAAGGTATGTATCCAAAAGTACAAGCTGGAGCTGTTTCCTACGATGTAGTATGCCCTTCCGACTATATGATACAGCGTATGATTGAAAACAATCTACTTGCAGAAATTAACTTTGACAATATCCCTAACATTAAAAACGTGGGAAAACAGTATATTGAGCAATCACGGTCGTTTGATCCAGAAAACAAATACTCTGTACCTTATTGCTGGGGAACCGTTGGTATCCTTTACAACAAGACTATGGTCGACGAACCGGTGAACAGTTGGGAAATTCTTTGGAATGAAAAATATGCAGATAAAATTTTGATGCAAAATAGTGTCCGTGATGCTTTTGGTATTGCTTTAAAATACTGTGGATATTCTTTAAACTCTACAGATTTGGACGAACTTTATGAAGCACAGAATCTTCTTCTAAAACAAAAACCACTGGTGCAGGCATATGTTGTAGACCAAGTGCGTGACAAGATGATTGGAAATGAAGCCGCAATCGGTGTGATTTATTCTGGAGAAGCAATCTACACCCAATCAGAAAATCCTGATTTAGAATATGTCGTTCCAAAAGAAGGTTCCAACGTATGGATTGATTCTTGGGTAATTCCAAAGAATTGCAAGAACAAAGCAAACGCCGAGGCATTCATCAATTTCCTGTGTAGACCTGATATTGCAAAGATGAACTTTGATTACATCACATACTCTACTCCTAATACAGCTGCAAGAGAATTAATTGAAGACGATGCAATTCGCAATAGTACCATTGCATTCCCAGACACAAGCATCCTAGAACGTTGCGAGACCTACAAATACCTTGGAAGTAAGTACGATGAAATTTACAACAAACTTTGGAGAGAGATTAAATCAAAATAATGAAGCGCATTTTTTCTTATACCATAACAGAAGAATTTCATAATCATACATTGTTAGAATTCCTGAAAGCACAAAAGTATTCCAGTCAGATATTGACTCATTTAAAACGCACAGAAAACGGAATTCTTATAAACGGCACTTGGGCACACATACGAGATATATTGCATGCGGATGATATCGTGACCATTCAATTAATCGAGGAGCAATCCTCAGAAAATATTGTACCTACTGATTTACCTCTTCATATTGTTTATGAGGACGAAGACCTTATGGTCATTAACAAAGATGCAAATCGACCAATTCATCCTTCCCAAGGGAATTATGATAATACTTTGGCAAATGCATTAGCCCATTATTTTGAAAAAAAAGGAGAAACTTTTACCTACCGCTGCATCAATCGTTTGGACCGTGATACCACTGGTCTTTTGATTGTAGCAAAAAATATGTACAGTGCTTCTCTTCTTTCCGATATGGTTCATCATCGTGAAATCCATCGCGAATACTTAGCCATTGCGACAGGGGAAGTTCCTCCAGAAGGCACTATTATTGCTCCTATTGGGCGAGTAGATGGTTCCACAATCGAGCGACAAGTAGATGAAACAAACGGCGAATATGCATGTACTCACTACCAGACTATAGATGTGAAAAACGGCTATTCGCTTGTGAAACTATCCTTGGAGACTGGGCGCACACACCAAATTCGTGTCCATATGAAACACATTGGTCATCCACTTCCTGGGGACTTTTTGTACAATCCCGATTATACGGTAATTAATCGACAAGCATTACATTCTCATCGTCTGAGTTTTGAACATCCTATTACAGGCGAGGAAATGACATTTACAGCAGAGTTACCAGAAGATATGAAAATAATTTTCCAAACGAAAAAGGTGGCAAAGTAGCCACCTTTTCTATTATTCTTTTATATATGGAAGCATCCGCCTCCAATAAATTCTTTTAACAAGGAATTCGCTGGGACTTGTTCGCTCCCAACTCCTATAAAATAATCCAAAAACTTCAGCAATCGTTTTGCTTCTATATATTCTTCGCAATCTTTCTCAATTCCAAACAATACCGGCTCAGCATACTGCTTTAACACTGCCAATTCGTATATGAGTGCAGAGTTAAACATGACGTCTGCCTCTTCCTGATATGGGAAAATATTCTCTTCCTCACCTCTTCGTACAGAAGGCCACATTGCAATGGTATTCTTTGCACTTGTACCACGAGTTCTAGCATCTCGAACCATTCGGCGAAGGAGTCGCCCATCTGTGGTTGGAATGCGATTGTGCTCATCAATATTTAACTGTGTTAATGCACTGATATAGATTTTGAATTTATTTTCCTTTGGCAATTGATACGTCAATGCATCGTTCAAACAATGTATCCCTTCAATCACTAATACATCATTTGGACCTAAGACTTTTGCCGGAGTCTTGTATTCACGTCGCCCCGTTTTAAAATTGAACGTTGGAAGCTCCACTGGTTTTCCTGCCAACAGATCTGTCAAATCTCTGTTAAAATCTTCAACCTCAATGGCCTCTAAACATTCATAATTGTATTTGCCATCTTTGTCTTTTGGTGTCTTCTCTCGATCCACAAAATAGTTATCTACCGCAATTGGATGTGGTATCATACCATGAGCCCTGAGTTGTATCGAAAGGCGATGTGAAAACGTTGTTTTTCCGGATGAAGATGGACCCGCAATCAAAATGAATTTCACATTCCCACGATCCACAATCATTCTTGCAATATCGCCAATCTTCTTTTCTTGAAGCGCTTCCTGCACCAAAATCATCTCTTGAATATTGCCCTTTGTAATCACTTCGTTCAAATCAGCAACACTTTGTATCCCAAGCATTTCGCCCCACTTACTAGATTCATCCAGGACATGGAACAATTTGTGCTGTGGTTCAAATGGCGGTACAACCGTTGGATTCCCTTCTTCCGGCATTTGGATTACAAACCCATCCCCATATAAGTACAATTCAAAATACGGAAGATAGGATGCATCTGGCACCATATATCCATAATAATAATCTTCAAATTCATTCATACTGTAAATGTTCACTTTTGAAACACGGCGATACTCGAAAAGTCTTTCCTTATCTCGCATTCCATGTTTACGGAACAATGCCACCGCTTCATCTGTGTGAATGGTTCGTTTCTTGATTGGCATTTTGCTCTCTACCATTTCCATCATTCTAGCTTTTACACGATCGAGAAATTCTTGATTGCATTCTATCCCACCAGAAACGGTGCAATAATATCCCTTACTTACCGAAAAATCAATCCGAACTTTGCAAGGATTTTCATGGCCACACACATCGTGTATTGCCTTTACCATCATTAAACACATACTTCTTTTGTATGTCTTATTTCCTACGGAGGTGTTAAGTGTAACAAACTGCAAATCGCAGTCCTTTTTCAAAGTCTTTTTGAGTTCAAACAATTTGTGATTCTCTAAGCCTAAAACAATTCGATGCGCATACTCTTCTTGAACATCATTCGCAATCTGTTCAAACGTGGTCCCTTCTTCATATACTAGTTCTTTTCCGTTTACACGTACACAATATGTTTTCTTCTCCATATAACGCCTCCTTTTTGTCTAAATCATATGAAAAGGATGTGAAATCTCTGCTCCTAGAACTTCTATTTGTTTGACATTCTGTTTAAAATATTCCACCATATCTCGAATAAAAATATGCTCTAATCCATAATGTCCAGCATCTACAATCGCCATTCCAGCTGCATTCGAATCAATCGCTTCATGATGATCTATCTCAGCAGTAACAAATGCATCTGCTCCCTTTTCAATTGCTAACTCTGACATATGCTTGCCTGAACCTGGTGAAATAGCGATACGACGAACAGGTTGTTGTAAATCCCCATAGACTTTTACCGATTCTAATTGGAATTTTTCTTTTACCAACTCGCAACATTCCAAAAGAGTCATCTCCGATGCAAGATTCCCGACTCTTCCAATCCCATTTTCTTCTAGCACAACTGCATCCTTTAATCCTAAAAGATCACTGGATAACTGTGCCATTTTCAAAATATCATAATTGGTATGCATTGCGTAATAGCAAATATCATTTTGAATTAGCTTAAGAATGCGTCGCCCAATCAAATCGTTATCTGTCACTTGTTTTACAGGAGAAAACAAAACAGGATGATGGGTAATCAGCATATCCACTCCATTTTGAATTGCCGCTTCAATCACATTGTCCGTTGCATCCAGTGCCACATATACCTTTTGAATATCCTTATGATAACGTCCAACTAAAAGTCCAACATTATCCCATTCCATCGCTTGTTCGCAAGGATATGTAGTTTCAATTATGCGGATCAAATCTTTGCAAAGCATTCTTGATTTCCTCCAGTTTTTCTAATATTTCTTTTCTTCTCTGCTCAATATGGTCGCCCTGTCTCGTTTCCAAATTTTCAAAAACTATGGTTTGCTTTTGTAGCTCAATTTTCAAAAACTGTGCTAACACAGGATGTTTTTTCTCTAAAAGCACCTTCCCATATTTTAATTCTATATTATTATATACAGGTGCTTGTCCGTTTATAACTTTCATCATCGGATAGAACTTGCCATCCTCAAAAACCATATCTTCATCTACAATCAAGTATCCTGCTTCACAAAGATACTCTCGAACTTTCCATATTTCAGATTGAGGTTGTAACACAAATTCACTCAGAGCACGAAAAATCTGCTCTCCCTGTTCCAGGATTCGCACGGTTAATGCTCCACCCATACCTGCAATGACAACACATTCTACTTCCCCTCTAGATAAATGATTCACTCCATCGGAAAGTCTCGTGTCAATTTGGGAAGATAAACCTTGTTCTTCGATATGATTCTTCGCGCGAAGCAAAGGCCCCTTATTTACATCCATTGCTATGGCTCGCTCACATTTTCCTGTCTGTATGAGGTGAATTGGAACGTAACCGTGGTCTGTTCCTACATCCGCCACGGTAAGCCCATCACTCACAAGATTCGCTACCGCTTGTAATCGTTTAGATAATTCCATAGATGCACCTAGTCTAAATAGTCTTTCAACTTACGGCTTCTGCTTGGATGACGAAGTTTGCGAAGTGCTTTCGCTTCAATTTGACGAATACGCTCACGAGTTACATCAAACTCTTTTCCTACTTCTTCCAAAGTTCTTGCGCGTCCATCATTCATCCCAAAACGAAGACGAAGTACCTTTTGTTCTCTTTCTGTCAATGTATCCAAAACTTCATTCAATTGTTCTTTTAACAAGGTTGCCGCGGCTGCTTCAGCTGGAACTGGCACGTTATCATCTTGAATGAAATCTCCCAAATGACTATCTTCTTCCTCACCAATTGGAGTCTCTAATGAAACTGGTTCTTGGGAAATCTTCAAAATCTCACGCACACGTTCTACTGGCATGTCCAACTCTTCTGCAATCTCTTCTGGGAGTGGTTCACGTCCCAACTCTTGCAACAATTGTCTTGATACACGAATTAACTTATTAATTGTTTCTACCATATGCACTGGGATACGAATAGTTCTTGCCTGATCTGCAATGGCTCTTGTGATAGCCTGACGAATCCACCATGTAGCATACGTACTAAACTTAAATCCTTTTTGGTAATCAAATTTTTCAACCGCTTTAATAAGCCCTAAGTTTCCTTCTTGAATCAAATCCAAGAATAACATTCCTCGACCAACATATCGTTTTGCAATACTAACAACAAGACGAAGGTTTGCCTCAGCCAATCTTTTTTTAGCTTCCTCATCCCCCTCAGACATTCTCTTTGCAAGTTCAATTTCCTCATCCGCACTCAAAAGTGGTACCTTACCAATTTCTTTCAAATACATACGAACTGGGTCTTCAATGCTAATTCCTTCTGAAACTGAAAGGTCTATTTTTTCCACATCAATTTCTACTTCTGCCTCTTCTTCTACCAACATAATGTCAATATCATCTGGCATCTCGTCTTCTACGTCATTTGGAATTTGGAGTATATCAATCCCTTGTCCCTCCAAATATTCAAATACTTTATCCATTTGTTCTGCATCGAGCTCCATATCTGAGAAAATGTCATTGATTTCATGGTGCTCAAGAATGTTCTTTTTCTTCTTTCCCATATCTACCAATGTTTTTAGTTTTTCCTCAAATTTCATAGCTTGTTCTTCCATACTGTAAAATCCTCCATAATTTGTTAATATTTTATCCCTATTCAATAGAAATATGCAATTTCTGTAAGTCCTGCAGATTTCGCTTTTCTGCCATAAGTTTCTGCAAGCCAACAATATCTGTCGGTTCAAGAGAACGTGTGGCTTCCTCAACACTATACGTTTTCACTCGTATAATCGTTTCTTTTAACGCTTTCTCCTGCTCATCCCTTGTAGAGAGCTGTTGAATCTTTGTATGAAACAAAGATGCCACCTCTCGATGTTCCTCTTCATCCATAAAATGATTCATAATTTTCGCCGGATTCACATCCCCTTGTTCATATTGTTCGTAGAGTAGCTTCGCGACCTCACGATACAACTCTTGGGTAAAATCATTTGGCGAAATATATGCTTTTATCTGACTAAACAATCTTTCATTTTCAATAAGCCATGTAAGCAATGCCTTCTGAGAATGTAAATGTCCATCCACCTTTGTCCCTTGATTTCCAACTGGTTGCTTCGGTTTTGTTGCTGGTGTAGCCAACCCCATCTTAATCGCTGTCTTCCCGACTAACTTCCTCAGATTTTCAAAGCCAACATGATACTTATCAGCAACTGCTTCGATGTAATTATTACGCTCTATTTCTTCTTCAAATTGTGTTAATCTACTTGCTACTTCATTAAAGAAATCTGTCTTTCCTTCTGGGGAGTTCATATCGTAATCACGTTCCAAAATCTCCAGCGAAAACAAAAATCCATTTCGTGCCTTATTGATTCGCTCTTCAAAGGCCTCCGCGCCAAGATTCTTGATAAACTCGTCAGGATCCTTATATGGCTCCATTCGAATAATCTTTGCCGTAATACCTGCTGCTCGTAAAATTGGCAAAGCTCGAAGTGCCGCTTTCGTTCCTGCCTCATCACTATCAAAGGTTAGATACACTTCATTGACATACCGTTTGATTAGAGAGGCATGTCCCGTTGTGAATGCTGTTCCAAGAGAAGCAACGGCATTTGTAAATCCTGCTTGGTGAAGTGCAATTACATCCATATACCCTTCGCAGAGTAGAAAATAATTCTTTCTGGATGTTCGCGCTCGATTGAGTCCGTATAGATTACGACTCTTATCAAACACTTCTGTCTCTGGGGAATTCAAATACTTTGGTTCCCCTTTTCCCATCACTCGACCACCAAAACCTATCACTCGATTATTTGCATCCATAATTGGAAACATTACACGATTCCAAAACTTATCGTAGGCACCATTCTTTTCATTAACCGTGATTAATCCAGCTTTAGAGATGATCTCATCAGAATACCCTTTCATCTTTAGGTATTTATACAAATCATCACTATATTTGTTCGAGTATCCCAAACCAAAAGCAGTAATGACATCTTCACTCAACCCACGATTGGTCAAATAAGAATACGCAAGTTTTCCTTGTTCTGATTTCAATTGTGCATAGAAATACTTTGCCGCAATCTTATTTATCTCTAACAAAGTAGCTTTCAAGCTCGCCCGTTCTTTCGCTTCCTGCGAATACTCTACTTCTGGTATCTCAATTCCTGCGCGCTCCGCAAGAAACCTCGCCGCTTCCAAAAATGTATAATTCTCATATTCCATAATGAAGGTAAATACATTTCCACCTGCTCCGCAGCCAAAGCAATAATACATTTGTTTCGAGCGACTCACAGAAAAAGACGGCGATTTTTCATTATGAAAAGGACATAGACCAAAATAAGAACTGCCCTTTTTCTGTAACTTCACATAGCTCGATATCACATCTACAATATCATTTCTGTTTCTAATTTCTTCAATTAATTCTTCACCGAGAAATCCTCTAACTGGTAAATCATTCTGTCCCCGAGCTGACATCTTCTTCCTCCTTTCAAGTCCCTCTTTTTTAATTATTCGACAAACATCCTTGATTTCCTTTAATTTTTCCAAGCTTCTGGAACAAAAATTTCTTGAAATGTTTTTACGGCATAATTATCCGTCATACCTGCAATATAATCACAAATTACCTGCTCCTTAGAATCCCCGTTTTGTTGCATCATTGTCAAATATTCCTGTGGCAATTTTTCTGGAAATTCCATGTAATAATGATATAAATTTTTTACCATCTCGACTGCTTTATGCTCTTCTTGCTTCGCTAACGGATTGCGATACACATTGTCAAACATAAATTTTCGCAAACCTGTCATTGCTTCTTCAACCTCTTGCGACATACAAATATTGGGTTTGTCCATACTGTTGATAATGACATCATGGGTAATCGTATTTAATCGGTCTTTTGTCGAATTACCTAATAGCATTCTAAATTTAGGTGGTATATCTGCCTCAGAAAGAATTCCGCCTCGAATCGCATCATCAATATCATGATTAACATAGGCAATTTTATCTGACAAACGCACAATCTGTCCCTCTAGCGTCATCGGTTTGCTTGCTGTCTGATGTGTCAAAATACCATCTAATACTTCTTTGGTTAAATTCAAGCCCTGTCCATCTTTCTCTAGCACTTCTACAACTCTTACGCTTTGTTCATTGTGTTTAAATCCCAAAGGACACACTTCATCTAATGCACGCTCTCCTGCATGCCCAAACGGGGTATGCCCCAAATCATGACCCAAACTGATCGCCTCTACTAAATCTTCATTTAATCGAAGGGCTTTCGCAATCGTTCTTGCATTCTGTGAAACTTCTAATGTATGTGTTAATCTTGTCCGATAATGATCTCCCCATGGCAATAAAAACACCTGTGTTTTTTGTTTCAAACGTCGAAACGCTTTGCTATGTAAGATACGGTCCCTATCTCTTTGAAATGCAGGTCTCAAATCACACTCTGCCTCTTCTTTTTGTCTTCCAAGTGTTTCTCTGCTTTTTGTCGCATATGGACTTAAATATTCTAATTCTCTCAATTCTAATTGTTCTCGGATTGTCATCGTATTCCTCCGTTCTGCATAGATACGTTTATTATATCGCATCTTGCCTCGATATACAAGTTTTCGTGATTTTCCTTAAAAAAACTGTTGACAATAAAGTTCCTCCGTGGTAGTATGTTCGAGTACGGTAATTCGCCGTTATGCAGGAGTGTCGGAACTGGCAGACGAGCAAGACTAAGGATCTTGTAAGCAATGCGCTTGTGTGGGTTCAAGTCCCATCTCCTGCATGGAAAATAAGAGACCTAGAAAAAATCTAGGTCTCTTATTTTGTTGCAGAGCGTGACTTGTCCCCAGGGATCAAGGTCTACGCTCTGCTCCGGTCGGCGCAAAGCAGACGTCCACTGGACGTCTTGCGCCCCATCTCCTGCATTTTAAAAATAACCATACAAAAAAGGAACAGGTCATTCGAAACCTGTTCCTTTGTACTTTCTTGTTTAATTAGAATGCTTTCTTAGCTACTTCTGCCAATGCTGCAAATCCTTGAGCATCGTTTACTGCCATTTCAGCCAACATTTTTCTGTTGATTTCAACACCAGCTACTTTTAATCCGTGCATCAATTTGCTGTAAGACAATCCATTCATTCTTGCTGCTGCGTTGATACGAGCAATCCATAATTGTCTCATTTGACGTTTGCGTTCTTTTCTACCAGCGTATGAAGATGTCAATGCTCTCATAACTGACTGTTTTGCAACTCTGTATTGTTTTGATCTAGCTCCTCTATAACCTTTAGCTAGTTTTAATACTCTATTGTGTTTCTTTCTAGCGTTTAAGCCACCTTTAATTCTTGCCATGTCCTTCTAATCCTCCTTTTCCAAATCTTATAAGTATGGTAATACTTTCTTCATGTTCTTTACATTTGTAGCATCTGTAATAGTTGCTTGTCTAAGATTTCTTTTTCTCTTTGTAGATTTCTTAGTTAAGATATGGCTCTTATAAGCTTTATTTCTTTTTAATTGACCTGTAGCTGTTTTTTTGAAGCGCTTTGCAGCAGCTCTATTTGTTTTTAATTTTGGCATGATATGTTCCTCCTTAATATTGTTTTCTTTTAACGTTTTTCAGTTAAAACCATGCTAATGCTTCTTCCTTCGAGTTTTGCTGGCTTTTCAACCACTGCAACCTCTTTCATCATATCTGCGAAATCATCTAAGATATGTTTACTTGTCTGCATGTGAGCCATTTCTCTCCCTCGGAAGCGTAAAGTAACTTTTACCTTATCACCTTTTTGAATAAACTTCTTTGCACTGTTTACTTTTGTGTTCAAGTCGTTTGTATCAATATTTGGTGAAAGACGCACTTCCTTCACGTCAACAGTTTTTTGCTTTTTCTTTGCTTCTTTTTCTTTTCTTGCTTGCTCATATCTATACTTTCCGTAATCGATAATTTTGCAAACAGGTGGTTTTGCTGTTGGAGCAATCTTGACTAAGTCCAAATCAGCTTCCTGCGCTAACTTTAACGCTTCTTTCGCTGACATAATTCCTAATTGTTCACCGTCTTCGCCGATGACACGTACTTCTTTGTCTCTGATTTGCTCATTAATCATTAATTCGCTAATGGTAGGCACCTCCATAAAAATAATACTTACTTTACTGTTTCTCGCATTCGCGCAAAAAAAATGAATAGTCACAGACTATCCACTCTACATCTGCACACTCAGCCACACAAAATGCCTTAAGTTATGCTTCAATATCAACCTCCAGTCATCCAATTATGCTGGGGTGAGAGTGGAACTCTACTTTCTTTTCCGCTTTACGCATCTATGACTTTATCACACCTTTCTTCCTATGTCAACCTTTTTTTTACTATTTTTCGCAATATTTGGCTTGCCTTTCCATATGCACTATGGCATAATATCTTGCAGTAATGTTTTTACATTATAAGGAGGATTTTACATATGAAAGAACGCAGTAATTTTACTAGCAAGATTGGATTTGTTCTCGCTGCGGCAGGTTCAGCAGTAGGACTTGGAAACCTTTGGCGTTTTCCTTATCTCGCTGCACAGCACGGTGGTGGAACCTTTTTATTAACCTATTTAATATTAGCAGTTACTTTTGGCTTTGCCCTTATGGTAGCCGAAATTGCTATTGGTAGAAAAACTGGCCTCAGCGCAATTGGTGCTTACAAGGCCTTAGATAAAAGATTTGGATTTGTAGGTATTCTAACATCTCTTGTCCCAATTATTATTCTTCCTTATTACAGTGTTATCGGAGGTTGGGTAATAAAATACTTTATAACCTTCACTTCTGGCGGAATTAAGAATGCTGCTGACGATTCATTTTTCGGCGGTTTCATTGGACAACCATTAGAACCTCTTGCTTGGTTCTCATTGTTCATCGCCTTAACTGCTATCATCGTACTTTTCGGCGTAGAAAAGGGAATTGAAAAAGTAAGTAAGTTTATGATGCCAATCTTGGCCATTCTTACTGTAGGTATCGCTGTCTTTGTAGTAACAAGACCTGGCGCATGGGACGGTGTTGTATATTACATCAAACCAAACTTTAAAGACTTCTCATTTACTACAATTCTCGCAGCTATGGGACAACTCTTCTACTCGATGTCCCTTGCTATGGGTATTATGGTAACATATGGATCTTATATGAAGAAAGACAACAACTTAGAAAGTTCTGTTCGTCAAATTGAACTTTTTGACACTGCAATCGCTTTCCTTGCAGGTCTCATGATTGTACCTGCTGCTTATATATTCTTTGATGGCTCCACAGAGGGACTGAAAAAAGGTCCTACATTGATGTTTGTAATTTTACCAAAAGTATTTAACGAAATGGGAACTACAGTCGGAACTATCATCGGTGTTGCATTCTTCTTATTAGTATTTTTTGCGGCATTGACATCATCAATCTCTTTGATGGAAACAGTTGTATCCATCGTTATGGATAAGACAAAACTCGGAAGAAAAACAACTTGTATCATAGTTGCTGTATTCTCATTATTGATGGGTATACCTTCTTCTTTAGGATTCAGCGTATGGTCACACATTTTACCATTAGGTCAAGACTTGTTAACATTCTTCGACTTTATTAGTAACAGCGTATTAATGCCAATCGTTGCCTTCTTTACTTGTGTATTGATTGGATTTATTGTGAAACCAAAGACAGTTATTGACGAAGTTAAAGTAACTGATGGCAAATTCAAGAGCGAGAAGTTATTCATTGTAATGATTAAATGGATTGCTCCTATCTTCATTCTTGCAATCCTTGCATTCTCAGTAGCTGAAGGAATGGGATGGATTAGCGTATAAACTTCATGCTAGTAAAACAATATACAAAGAGCGTATTCAACATCTTTTTTGAATACGCTCTTTCTTTTTTATCTTCATTATTTACTTCTATCGCCCATATAGAAAATCGAAATAACTCCTGGTCCCGTATGACTTCCTATAACCGAACCAATTCCATTAATAATTACATTGTCAATTCCAAATCTCTTCTTGATTTCATTTTTCAGAAACTCTGCATCCTCTCTTGCATCTCCATGTACAATCATAGCAACATCATTTTTAAATCCTTGAGACTTTTCTTCCATACGATCAACCAAAGACAGCATCGCTTTTTTTCTACCGCGTTCTTTTCCAATAACAATGAGTTTACCTTCTTCATCTACGTGAATGATTGGCTTGATTTTTATGATACTTCCAATTACTGCCGATGTCTTTGAAACTCTACCACCACGATGCAAATGATGTAAATCGTCAATTGTTACGTCGTGGCATATGTTCAACTTGTTATTTTCAACCCAATCTGCAATCTCTTTCATCGTTTTACCTTGGTCACGAAGTTCCACTGCTTTATATAGTAACAGTCCTTCTCCCATAGATGCACAAAGCGTGTCTACAACAATAATTTCCTGTTCTGGATACTCCTCGCGCAAATCTTCTGCCGCAAGTCTTACGCTGTTATAGCTTCCGCTAAGCCCCGATGTGAAGCAAAGGTAAAGAATATCATTCCCCTCTTTCAAGAATGGTTCTAATGCTTCTCTTGCCTGCTCTGGATTAATCTGTGAAGTTGTCGGCATTGAGCCTTCACGAATTTTATCAAAGAATTCTTTATCTGATAAACCATCTCCATCTTTGTATGTAACTCCATCCAAAATATAGGATAGAGCCACCACTGGAATATTTTTTTCTTCATAATAAGATTTTGGTAAATCTGTTGTGCTATCTGTAACAATCAAAAATTTTTTCATAAATTTCTCCCTTCAAAATCGGTATTTTAAGAATTATAGCATAAATTTGTGAACATTTCTTGTTTTTTTTACCTTAATTTTACATTTAGGTAATTACGTCCAGAAAGTGTTTTATTAAATACAATAGAGCCAACCACTATGAGTGTTCCCACAAGAAATCCCACCCAATTGAAGCATGCTGTGAGAACTAGTAGAAGCAATCTCATAAATTTCAAAGCATAACCCAGTTCAAAGTTTGGTTGTGTATAATTTGCCACTGCAACAAATGACATATATAACATTACCTCACTGTTAAACCACCCCGACTTCACCGCAAACTCACCTAGAACAATACCAGCAATCACACTAAGCGGTGTACTTAGCATACTTGGTGTGTTCATTGCTGCTAATCTAAGTCCATCAATCGCCAATTCTAAGATTAAAAACTGAAAAATAAGAGGAACATTCATCGTATCTTTAATTGCAACAAACCGGAACATCTCTGGTATCCATGTTGGATTTTGCATAAAGAGCAGAAATAACGGAGTGAAGAAAACAGTGGCTAATGTAATGATAGCCCTAGATATCTTCAAATACACATTTGTCAAAGTCGGAAAATAATAATCATTCGCTTCTTCTATAATGTCAAACACAGAAGTCGGAATAATCATTGCTGACGGCGAATTATCCACCAACAATACGATTTTACCTTCCATGATGCATACAGCCGCCGTATCGGGTCTTTCCGTAAATTTAAACTTTGGAAAAGGATTGAACCACTTACGTTTAAAAAGTGCATCTGCCAAACTTTGTTGATTCATCCGTAACGATTCAATATCCAAGCTTTCGATTCTCTCCGAAATATTTTTCAATAATTCCGGGTCAACTTTATTCGACATATAACACACAGCCACATCGGTCCGAGAGATTTCTCCCACTTCAAACATTTTCATTACCAAATGTGGATCTCGAATTCGTCTGCGCATCAAAGCCGTATTAAATACGATTGTCTCTACAAACCCATCACGAGATCCTCGCAAAGACTTATCCTTATCTGGTTCATCAACACCCCTCGCTGGATAAGTTCTACAATCGATTGCAAGACACGCCTCATAACCGTCAATAAACAGACACGTCACGCCCGATAAAATATTACGGATAATTAAATCAAAGTCTGCAATCACATCCACTTCCACATAAGGCAATGCCATTTTGGAAAATCCTGTTGCATTGCTGGGCATATCATCTTTTTTTAATGCAAAAAAACCTGACATAATCTTTTGCATCGTCTCATCTTTCGTCATCCCATCAATAAAATAAAAAGTGGATTTTCTTTCTCCTATAATGATATCTCTTTGTATCAAATCAAAACTTTCCTTCACTGGCAAAATGCTATTCATATAAGATACATTTTCTTCAATAGAATCAAAAATTGTTTGCTTTTCTTCCATCACAAAAACCTCCGCAGGGTCTACTTTATACAAAGCATTTCCAACTGCGGAGGTTTTATTCTCTTTTATATACTATTTTCCTGTAGAACCAAAGCCACCAACACCACGAACGGTATCACTAAGTTCTGCTACTTCCTCAAACTCAACACTAAGGAATGGTACTACTACCAATTGCGCCACCTTCTGTCCTGGCGTAATTGTTCTAGCAATCTCACCATCATTATGTAATGCAACTTTTACTTCACCACGATAATCTGCATCAACGACACCCACACAGTTTGCAGGTCTTAGAGACTCTTTTGCTGCAAGTCCACTTCTCGCAAAGATGCCTCCCCAATATCCTTCTGGGAGTTCCATCGCAAGACCTGTCGGAATCATTTTTGTCTCATGAGGTTTGATTTCTAATGCTTCTGCCAAATCGGCAAACAAGTCATATCCTGCCGCATAGGCGCTCCCCCTATCTGGAAGTATGGCTGTTTCTGTTAATTTTTTAATATTAATCTTCATGTAGAACAACTTCTCCTTTTTCTAAAGTTCTTTGCACGTCAATTACTCTCTGATTTGAACTTCCTACCCAGTGAAGATTGACGTCTTTTTTCTCCACTTCAAATTCTCCATCAATCAATACATCCAAATATGGTATCACGCGCATATTTTTTACATCCTCCCACATTCCGCCTGTATATAGCCAGATGGATTTGTTTGGATATTTTTCTCGAATTTCTTTTGCCAAATCAGCCACGTCAAATGCGTTATTGATATGTAATGGGTCCCCTCCACTGAAGGTAATCCCATGGATATAATCTTTTTCTAATTCACAGAAAATCTCTTGCTTTGCCGCCTCATCAAATTCTAATCCACCATTCGGATCCCAAGTAATTGGATTATGGCATTCTTTACAACAATGAGAACATCCTGCTACCCACAATACAACACGCAAGCCATCGCCGTTTAACATATCATCTTTTGTTATATTATGATATCTCATTACATACTTTTCCTTTCCGCAATTTCCGCCATCTTGGCATCATTTAAACGTGTGTCTCCTTTGACACGTGAATATGACAAATACCCATTCATTCGGTCAATTTTGGTCAAGTTTTTGCTACCGCATTTTGGACATACATCCATAGATAATTCTTCATGACCACAGTCGTCACAATATGCCAGCGACAGATTGACACCCTCATAATATCCTAGGGCCATAGCACGGCGTACAAGGGCCTTAATCGCCTCTTTATTGTAGTTAATTGGATATTTTACATATTGAATCTTACCGCCGTTAGAAAGCTCCCAGAAACGTCCTTCTAGGTCTTGCTTTTGAATCGGAGTAATATCTTCTGACACATGACAGTGGAAGCTGTTACTTACATATTCGCGGTCAGAAACATTTTCAATAATACCATACTTTTTACGGAACTGTTGCACCTGTACACCACAAAGATTTTCAGCTGGTGTACCATAAATTGCGTAGAGATGTCCATCTTCTTCTTTAAACTGATTTACTTTCTTATTGATGTACTCTAATACTTCTAGCGCAAACTGTCCATCTTCTACTAATGACTTCTTATTGTGAAGTTGTTGTAATTCATTAAATGCTGTAATACCAAAAGAGGCTGTTGCTGCTTTTAATAGTGGTTTGATTTTGTCATACAATCCCAAGTTACCACCGTAGAATCCACCTTCACAATACGCCAAAGGATTGGTAGAAGCTTTCATTTCACCTAGGTAATCATAGGTACGAATGTGAAGTTGTCTGATTAACTCCAAGTAGTAATCCAATACTTCATAAAAATCTTTACTTTCTTGTTTTGCTTTTGCATAAATCATTGGAAGGTGCAAGCTCACTGCACCGATATTGAATCTTCCTACAAATACCGGCTTATCATTCTCATCTGCCGGATTCATTCCCCCGCGTTCATACCACGGAGATAAAAATGCTCTACACGATGTTTTCACATCAGACTATATCATACACGTTAGGTCGTGTCCTCGCACTTCCCTATAGGTATTTCATCCTATAAGTACTCTACTCAGTTATTCACAACAGAAACCCTACTCAATCTGTTGCTATCCTTTCGATAGTCGTTTAACTTTCTTCGTCATTGACGAAACTTAGCACAGGATAACATTTCTGCTTCCCCTGTTAGCACATTACCTAACTGTCATTTCCTACAGTTCCTAGTCGTGTAATGCACACCCTAGATTTCTAGGTTCACGAGGTTTTAGATGGGCAGTAGTGTATTTTATTTACCCATCGGGCTTATTATTTTGCCATACTGTTTATACATACTTGCAACATATCCCTTACCAGTTAGACTTAACCAGTCTGGATACATCGTTTTTCTGGAACACTCGATTCCGGCTTCAAATACATCTTCCAGTTCTTTTCCCGGTCCATGCAGATTCTCGTCATATAAGAATACAATTTTCGGAAAAAGCACTGGCTTTTTGTGCCCCGTCTTTCCCTGTCCGTTCATTCGAACTTTCAGCATCGAGATAGTTACCAATTTGCCATACTTCGAAGCATTTGTTCCTGCTGTCACTGTAATAAATGGATAATCACCGCGACTAGAGGATACCGAATTGAATTTGTACTCCCATCCTTGGAAACCTTGTTCCATTTCTTTTTCCAAATCAGCCCAAGCAACTTCCTCTGCTTTCTCTTGCGAGAGACCTAGCTCCAAATATTTTTCCAAATGCTTTTTGTGGGATTTTTCTGCATATGGCGCCAAAATATCATCTACGCTTGGAACTGTAAATCCACCATACTGCTGACTTGCTGCACTGAGCACAATATCTCCAATAACGTCAAATGCCACATCCAAAGTCTTTGGCTCATTGTACCAAAGATTTCCCATTTCAAATCCACCACTCAATACATTCTGGACATCGAACAAGCAACAGTTCATCGTATCACGCCTTGCTGACATATCGTGAATATAAATATATCCTTCGCGAATCGCTTGAATTTCTTCCACTGTAAGGAAAAACTTCTTATATAATTCTTTATTTAGCTCATTGAAAATAAGACTTCTCTTTGTCGAAACTAAAGCACTGTCGGTATTACTATTCTCCTTGTCCCCAATATACATAATGGATTGACTTTTCTTATATACCTCATCTAGCATCTGCACAAAATCCTGCTTGTAGTTACGATAATCCTTATAACTCTTTGCAACCAATGGATTTACTTTTTCTAAGGCACCTTCAACCACGTTGTGCATTTGCGCGATTTGAATCTCTGTTATGCCCATCTTCTGTACTTCTTCTTCTACAAATTTACAGATAAACTCTAATTCTTCATCTGTAAACTTAATTAAGGCTCGATATGCCGACTTATTCACTGCCGCTACGACCTTTTGTACGTTAAAGTCTTCTTTCGAGCCGTCTTTTTTGACAACTCTAATCATTCCTATCTTCTCCTTTCTTTTTCTATATTTTGTATTTTATTATTCATCGAATCACTATATAATGTGTTTCTGTGTATTTCTAATATTACCATTCACCCTCATATCCGTCAACATAATTTTGTTACAAATTGCATAAAAAATAGATTGCAACTGCAATCTATTTTTTCTTTTACACATCATCTTCTAATATATATGGTGTCGCTTGATATACGTAGTAATTCGCCCAGTTTGTATACAGATTATTCGCGTGTGAACGCCAAGTAAGAAGTGGCTTATTCTCATGATTATCTTCCGGATAATAATTCTTTGGAACAGCAATCTCTAGTCCCTTATTCTTATCTCTCATATACTCATTGTGCAAAGTAACACGGTCGTATTCTGGATGCCCCATCACAAAAATCTGTTTTCCATCTTCCGACATACAAAGGAATACACCCGCTTCATCTGATTCTGCCAAAATAATCATATTTGAAATCTGACGAATTGTCTCAGTCGGAATCGTTGTGTGCCTTGAATGTGGTGCGTAGAACACATCATCAAAACCACGAACAAGTGGTGTCTTTCTGTTTTGAACGCGATGTTCAAACACCCCAAACATTTTCGCATCTAACGACTCTTTTTCCACACCATAGTGGTAATATAAGCCCGCTTGCGCTCCCCAACACAAATGCATTGTGGATGTAACATGCGTTTTGGTCCACTCCATAATCTCTTTTAGTTCTTCCCAATAATCAACCTCTTCAAATGGAAGTTGCTCTACAGGTGCCCCTGTAATAATAAATCCATCAAACTTTTTCTTTTTGATATCTTTAAACGGAACATAAAATTTATTCAAGTGGCTTGTAGATGTATTCTTTGACTCATGGCTAGAAACATTTACAAACACTACATCAATCTGCAATGGAGTGTTAGAAAGCATACGCAAAATCTGCAACTCAGTATCTTCTTTGAGTGGCATCAAATTGAGTAACCCTATCTTAATTGGTCGAATATCTTGTTGCATCGCACGCGACTCATCCATTACAAATATATTTTCTTCTTCAAGAATGCCTCGAACTGGCAAATCATTCTGTACTCGAATCGGCATTTTTTTCCTCCTTTTCTAAATTCTCTTTTCGCGTAACAAACACACCTTGGTCATTCACATGACTAGCATCTGTATATTCACTAGTGCCTGTTGGTAAATTTTTCGCTTCTAATTTTTGCTGAATAAACAACTTAATAATATAGTAGATTAACGCAAATGTCGGTACTCCTACAATCATTCCTACGATGCCAAACAGTCCACCTGCCAGCAAAATTGAAAAGACAACCCAAAACGGAGATAAACCTGTGGATTCTCCTAATATTTTTGGTCCAATTACATTTCCATCCAATTGCTGTAACAAGATGATGAAAATGATAAAGCCTAGTCCCTTCATCGGGTCAACTAATAAGATTAGTATAGCACAAGGAACTGCTCCCATATACGGTCCAAATACAGGAATTACATTTGTAACACCAACAATCACACTCACAAGCAATGCATATGGCATTCTAAAAATACTAACCCCTATAAAACAAAGCACACCTATAATAGCAGAGTCAATAATCTTACCGATGATAAATCCATTAAAAATCTCATTGGCCTTTCTTCCTATATGTAGGATGAGATTTGCTTTCTTCGGCTTGCAAAGTGCATATATAACTTTTTTACTCTGTCTCAAAAACTTTTCTTTGCTAATCAATAAATACACAGAAATGATAACGCCAATCAAAACATTCATAATTCCTTTGACTACATTTACCACTCCTACTGTAACACTTGTCACAAAATTTCCCGTCTGCGAAATCAAATCATCTTGCACCCATTTTAATAGATCCGTTGATATCCACTCTTCGATATAATCATTCGATGACAAAATTAAAGTTTTAAAAAACTTATCAAGTGTGGAATTACCTTCTAGCATCGTATTAATTTTTTCGCTCAATAAATGAATTTCTTTCGGAAGTGTCACGACCAAATCTCTTATGCTTCGATAGACTTCTGGAATAATCATATTGATGAGAGCTACCACAATCAACAATGCAACTACCAATGCCACGAATATACCAATGGCTCTTGAAAATTTGTGAGATATTTCTTCCTTTTTAAATACCTTTTTCATCAACGGTTTCAGAAGATTCTCTGTCTTTTTCACAATTGGGTTCAATAAAAAAGCAATCACAAATCCCAAAATAACTGGCGAAAGAATACCAATCACCTTTTTAACAGCATCCAAAATCGTCGAGAAGCGATACATTGCAAAAAAGAATAACACCCCTGCTACAATTACAAGGAAAGCTGTCATTCCTCGCTGTAAATGTTCTTTAATTTTCGATGGCTTTTTCTCCACTAATTGTGGCTCTTGATCATGAAAATTCATACGTTTTCTTTCCTTTCAAACATATGCCCATTATACATTGGAAAGGAAAATGGGTCAACTAAAAACGGTATAGTTTTCACTATACCGTTGGTTTTTATATTACTTTTTGAAAGTAGCACATTCTGTCTCTTCTACACGACATGCTGTAGAACCCATCACACTGATTTTTCCTGCATGACATTTCTTAGATTCATTGTACTTGCATTCCTCTGCCTGACAAACAATGTTACTTGTTGGGGATGCTTCCTTCGCACTGTTGCTATATGATTCTCCCTTTCTTTCAACAAAACTTCCACAGCTTGTCTGCTCAGAAACTTGCGCTGTATCTCCTACTACTTCAATAGAGTCTAATTCGCAATAATTTTGCTTGTTGTGAACACAAGTAACTACTCCACACTTTAATTCTGGCATGGCCATACCTCCTTTATTTGTTTTTCACATAGTCAGTATGCCCAATTACGCCATTTTTATTTAAAAATCTTACTTACTTCTAAATTTAATTTTTCAGCTAATTTCCTATGGCTTTCTTTTGTGATATGAACACCATCAATACCTGTTTCCAAATCCCTTGTACTCAAAAAATAACAGTCATATTTTTTTGCAATTTCTTGGTATATCGTATCTACTTCTGCTGCTTTTACAGCTGCGCCCAAATATAGATGATCTTCTTTGCAGTAATCTACATCTTCATTTACCGGTGGTGGAGCGACAATCAATAATTTAGGATAAGAATCCCTACATTGAGATTTTCTATTCAGAATCGTTTTCACAAAATATTGTTCCAACTTTTCACCAATCTCTTTTGCTGTATTATTATACACGTTCCTTAATTCGTTCGTTCCCAACATCAACACAACCAAATCAATTGGATCGTGTGTGTCCAAACAAGGAATCAAGTATTCATAACCATTTTTTCCCACTTTTCCAGGTCTCAAGTCATTCGATGTAAGGGTTCTGCTATTCAATCCTTCTTCTATGATTTTAAAGTCTTGTCCCAATAACTCCGCCAAAACACCGGTCCATCTTTCATTGTATCCATATCGCAAGTGGTCAGTTCCAGAAATAAAGCCCCACGTATTAGAGTCTCCATAACATAATATTCTGATTTTTTCCATATCATTTACTTTCCACAGCACTTTTTATATTTTTTACCACTGCCACATGGACATGGATCATTTCTTCCAACCTTCTTCTCCTTACGGATTGTTGTGGAATTTTTTTGTTCTTTATACAATTCTTTTTTCTTATCAGCTGTAAAAATTTCATCCCATTGTGGAAGTTCATACAACCACTCTGCTTTTGCAGCTACCATGTTTTTATACAATTTTTCTTTATCAAATGCCAATGACACAACTGTATCTTCTTCCATTTCCTCAATTGGATTTGGAACTTTTAAGCTGTCATTGATTCCATCTAAAAATCCAGTCATTGTAAACACTTCAATGCCATACTTCTCTGCAAGTTCTTTTACTGTACCTTTTACTTCTTCCTCTGGATTTGATAATAATTGTTCATAAATTCCTTTTTCAAGTTCAAAATAAGTTCCCCAAAATTGTTGTACTGTATTTTGATCCATTTCGTTTGAATATGCTGTATCACGCCATACTTGTAATAATGCCATTTTCCTTCTCTCCCTTTTAAAATATCTTACGTCCACTCTGTATCATAACATTGACGAATATTTTGGTCAATAGCTTTCTTCCACTTGACATATCGTGTCTAACGCGACTATACTATTACTATTGTAAAAGGAGTAACTATTATGGAACATTTAACTATACCACAAGGTTATTATTCCCCATTAAGCATTCGGGAAACCGAAGTGGCAATCAAAGAAATTAAAGATCATTTTGAACGAGCACTTGCAAAATCATTGCACTTAACTCGTGTTTCTGCGCCCCTCTTTGTAAAACCAGAGTCTGGGCTCAACGACAATCTCAACGGAGTTGAACGTCCTGTTTCTTTTGGTATCAAAGAACAAAACGATGCACCGGTCGAGATTGTACATTCACTTGCGAAGTGGAAACGTTATGCATTAAAGCGCTACGGGTTTCATTCTGGCGAAGGACTTTACACAGATATGAACGCCATCCGTCGCGATGAAGATACAGATAACATTCACTCTATTTATGTCGATCAATGGGATTGGGAAAAAGTAATCTCTAAAGAAGAACGCAACATGGAAACTTTAGAATATACGGTTCGCAAAGTATATGCTGCACTCAAAGAGACTGAGAGTTACATTTCACGTAGATATAATTACATAGAACCAATTCTTCCAGAAGAAATTTTCTTTGTAACATCACAGGAGTTGGAAGATATGTATCCTACTCTCACATCCAAAGAACGTGAGTACACAATTGCCAAAGATAAAGGTGCTGTGTTTATTTCTCAAATTGGAAAACATCTCGCATCTGGCCAAAAGCACGACGGTCGTGCACCAGACTATGATGACTGGGAACTAAATGGCGATATTATCGTATACTATCCAGTTCTTGACATCGCATTGGAATTATCTTCTATGGGAATCCGTGTGGATGAAGAATCCTTGGTTCGCCAATTAGAATTGGCTGAATGTCCAGAACGCGCAGAACTAGATTTCCAAAAGGCGCTTTTGAATCACGAGCTCCCTTATACCATCGGCGGTGGTTTGGGGCAATCACGAATCTGTATGTTCTGCTTGCGCAAAGCACATATTGGAGAAGTACAATCTTCTACCTGGCCAAAAGACATTGTAAAAAAAGCTTTAGAAAACGGAATTCAATTATTATAAGAACATAAAAAGGTTCAAGCAAACAGCTTGAACCTTTTTTATTTACATCAATGGTGCCACTAACCTCAAAATATGCCCGCATATTTTCTGTAACATCGGTTGCTTCTTCAAATCTTCAATTGTAACTTCCTGACTTTTTTGTAGTGTCTTTTGAAAATCCGATTCGATATTAAAAACTACTGGATTATTATAGATAAACGCTCCGCACTCAAAATGATGATACAAACTACGGTAATCTAAGTTAATCGTACCAACAGTCGCCGTGTCATTATCGGAAACAAATACCTTGGCATGTATAAAGCCAGGTGTATACTCATAGATTCGCACACCCGCTTCTAATAGTCGTTTATAGTATGTCTTTGCCAATATAAATGCATACCATTTATCTGGGATATGAGGCATAATGATTTTAACATCTATTCCACATTCTGCCGCATAAGTCAATGTCGTAATCATATCATCATCCACGATTAAATATGGCGTCATAATGTGCACATACTTTTTGGCATGATTCAATATGTGCAAATATACTTGCTCCCCTACATTGGTTCTATCATAAGGGCTGTCTCCATATGGTATCACATACCCGCATTCTATTTTTTCACCCTCCGTTTTAGGTGTCAAATACTTTTCATAAGAATCTTTTCTTCTACTTGCAATATTCCACATTTGCAAGAACATCATCGTAAAACTTTGAACCGCATCTCCCCGCAACATAATGGCAGTATCTTTCCAATGTCCAAAACGTTCTTTTTGATTGATGTACTCATCCGCAAGATTGATTCCACCAGTGAAAGCGACTTTTCCGTCTATCACACATATTTTTCGGTGATCGCGATTGTTCTGATAAGAAGAGATAACCGGCATGATTGGACTAAATCGTCTGCACTTAATCCCTTTCTTTTTCAACACTTTATCATAGCCAAACGGAAGTATTGCTGCGCTACACATACCGTCATACATAACTCGAACTTCAACACCCTGTTTTACTTTTTCCACTAGAATGTCTAGAATTTCTCCCCACATAAATCCCTCTTCAATGATAAAATATTCCATGAAGATGTATTTTTCTGCACTTTGCAACTGTTTCTTTAACTCCTCGAATTTTTCTTCTCCAGAAGGGAAATATGTCACTATTGTATTGCGATATGTTGGATAGTTAATTTTATTATTTAAGAAATTTGCCAAATTCGCATTTGCCGGCTTAGATGCTTTTATATCGCGAATAATATCTTCCTCTTGAACCATATATGGTTTTGTCTCTATCTCAAGTTGACGAAGTCTTTTTTCCAACTTTCCAGTTCCCGGTTGTATTTTGACAAATGCATAAAACGCCGAACCAAGTACAGGCGCCGCCATAATCAACAAAATCCATGTCAATTTAAAGTCTGAATTGTTCCCATTGTTAATGATATATATGACAATCATCACACTAAGCACCATAAATCCACCGTAGATATAGGTGGCATAATCTTGTAAATAGGTAATGGTTGCCCCCAACACGATGAGTTGAATCACAACTAATGCTACCAAAATAAAAATACGGCTAAAAATGACATTAAGAATGCTCTTCTTTGCTTTTTTTACTGGTCGACTGTTTTTAATTTCCACTCGATTCACTTCCTTTCATTTTCCCCCTTTTCATTTCTGTAAAAAAGTATTATAATACCCTAAAAGGAGGTAGCTGATATGTTTAAAGCTTTGAAAAAATTATTTGTTGCATTTGTTGTTATCACAACTACTGTAGCTGCTGCATTCGCCGCTGTTGTAGCTGTTTTTGCTTGGAAGAAGTATAAGGCTACAAAAGACCAATCACCAAAAGACGAATCGATTACTGATATCTTCGAGGAAGAAGACTTTGATTTAGATGATACTGTATAATAAGAGGGGCTGTCGCACAATGACAGTCCTCTTTTATTTCCATATATCGCACAGAATTTTCGCCGCCTCTGTCAAATCATCTTCGCTCATATTTGCAAATCCAAGCAAAATAGTTCCACTATCTTGCTTGTTTTCAATATCATATTCCGACAAACCATATACTTTTATATTATGTTCGGCCGCTAAAGCAATTAAGTCTTCTTCTTTTTTCCCATTCTTAAAATGCAAAAGCAAATGAACTCCTGCATATTCGCCTGTAATGGTACAACTTTCAAGTAATGGTTTTAAGTGATTCAAAAGTATATCGTGCCGATTTCTATATAATGCACGCATTTTATTTAGATGTCTTTCAAAACAACCCGTCTCCAAAAATTTATTCAAAATTGCCTGATCCAATTTAGGAACTGTACAACTCAAGAATTCGCATTGTTTTCGATAAACATCCACCAACTTTTCTGGTAACACCATATAGCTCACACGTATTGCCGGGGCAATCGACCGGGAAAATGTCCCCAAATAAATCACTTTCCCATAGATATCATACCCTTGTAATGCTGGTATTGGTTTTCCTTTATAACGGAACTCACTGTCATAATCATCTTCTACAATATATCTGTCATCACATTCTGCTGCCCATCGCAGCAATTCCATACGCCTCTTTATAGGCATTACAATTCCCAATGGATATTGGTGTGAAGGCATTACATACGCCATATTTGCACCACTTTTTTGCAATTCTTCTACGCTCATTCCATATTTATCCATATCAACTGTCGTCACTTGATATGACATTTTTTCAAACAAACGATAAGCCTGCTTATATGTAGGATTCTCAAAAGCCACTTTATGATCAGTTCTCAAAATCATTCCCAAAAGCATCAACAAGTATTCATTTCCCGCACCTATCACAATCTGCTCTACACTGCATTTCACACCCCTTGCTTGATGCAAGTAATCTCTAATTCCATAGCGCAACTCTAGTTCCCCTTGGGCCACTCCACTTTTAAACAGCGCGGTCTCATTATCACTCAATACCTCTTTTGATATTTTCCTCCACGTATTATATGGAAAGCTTCGTAAATCAATTCCATTCGGGCTAAAATCATATCGATACTTTTTCTTTGTATCTAACTTATTTGTATTCTCTTTTTCCATCCTTGATGTATGATGATATATGCCATCCAAATCCGAAACATAGACTCCCTTACATGGAATAGTTTCGATATACCCCTCAGACAATAACTGTTCATACGCCATTTCTACCGTACTTCGACTAACAAGAAGATGTTTTGCCAAAGTTCTTGAGGATGGCAATCTTTCTCCACATGGAATCTCCCCAGAACTAATCTCGTTCTTGATATATTGATATATTTGCTCGTAGAGCGGAATATTCAGTTTTGCATTTAAGTTAATGGTTAATTCATTCATAAGGCCTCTCTACGCAAAAACGGAGACAAAAGACTGCCTTTTGTCCCCGTTAAAATTTAATTTGGTAATTTAAATGAGCTCTTTAACGAAACGATACGGTTAAATACCAGTGCATCCGGCTTTGAATCTTTTGCATCCACGCAGAAATATCCATTTCTGACAAATTGGAAACTATCATATGCCTTTACACCATCGAAACTTGGCTCTAAATAGCAGTCCTTTAATACAATCAAAGAATTTGGATTTAAATTGAGGGAACCATCTTCCTTATTGTAAACACCCTTTTCTTCGTCTACAATATTTTCGTACAAACGCACTTCTGCTTTCGTTGCATATGGTGCTGGTACCCAGTGAATGGTTCCTTTTACCTTACGCCCTGTAAATCCACTACCACTCTTTGTCTCAGGATCATACGTACAATGAATTTCTACAACTTTTCCCGTTTCATCCTTGATATAACTTTCACACTTCACAAAATAAGCATGCATCAAGCGAACTTCATTTCCTGGGAATAAACGGAAATATTTCTTCGGTGGTTCTTCCATAAAATCTTCTCTGTCAATGTAAAGTTCTCTACAGAACGGAACCTTTCTTGTTCCTAATTCTTCATTTTCCAAGTTGTTCGCAACATCCAAGTATTCTACTTGTCCTTCTGGATAGTTGTCGATAATCAACTTGATTGGATCAAGTACAGCCATCATACGCGGTTTCTTCATCTTCAAATCTTCGCGGATACAATACTCGAGCATCGCATAATCCACAGAGCTATTACTCTTAGACACTCCACACATTTCCACAAACATTTTCAAAGATTCTGGAGTAAATCCTCTTCTACGAAGCGCCGCAATAGAAACTAATCTTGGGTCATCCCAACCATCTACAATTCCATCTTCTACTAATTTTTTAATATATCTTTTTCCAGTAACAACATTGGTCAAATACATTTTTGCAAATTCAATCTGTCTTGGTGCCGGATCAAACTCACACTCACGAACCACCCAATCATATAATGGTCTGTGATCTTCAAACTCCAAAGTACAAATAGAATGTGTGATTTTCTCTACAGCATCTTCGATTGGATGCGCGAAGTCATACATTGGATAAATGCACCACTTATCACCTGTATTGTGATGACTCATATGAGCCACACGATAAATGATAGGATCTCGCATATTGATATTTGGTGATGCCATATCAATCTTTGCACGAAGCACCCTTTCGCCATCCTCATATTCGCCATTTTTCATAGCTTCAAACAATTCTAAGTTCTCTTCAATTGAACGCTCACGGAACGGACTGTTCTTCCCAGGTTCTGTCAATGTTCCACGGTACTCACGAATCTCCTCTGGCGACAAGTCACATACATATGCTTTGCCTTTCTTAATAAGTTTTACCGCACACTCGTACATAATTTCAAAATAATCGGAAGCAAAGAACAACTTGTCTTTCCAATCTGCCCCCAGCCACTGAATATCTTGTTTAATTGATTCTACAAACTCAATCTTTTCCTTTGTAGGATTGGTATCATCAAAACGCATATGGAACGTTCCATTATACTTTTGAGCTAATCCATAATTTAACAAAATTGATTTGGCATGCCCAATGTGAAGATAACCATTTGGTTCTGGTGGAAATCTTGTACACACAGTATCGTAAACGCCTTCTCTTAAATCTTTTTCAATCTCTTGCTCTATAAAATTCTTTGAAACTCCTTCTTTCTCCATCGTAGCCCCTCCTCAAAAATCACTCTAGATTATCTTAATATATTACCATAAAATGACTAGTTGAACAAGTTCTGTAATAAAAAAATTGACTTTAAAAACCTAAAAAGTTTCTAAAGTCAACCCTATTTAAGCTGATGGCGGGACTTGAACCCGTGACCTCCGCCTTACCAAGGCGACGCGCTACCGACTGCGCCACATCAGCGCACTGTACTTGACAGTCCTTTAATATACTACAATACACTGGTTAGAATGTCAAACACTTTCTGTTTAATTCTCTGCAGGGCATTATCAATCGATTTCGGACTCTTATTCAACAATTTTGCAATCGTTCTATAGTCCTCTCCCATTAAGTGTAAATGTAAAACTCTTCCTTCAAACTCGCTTAATCTATCCTTTAATTCTTGCTCTATTGTGTGAAAATATTCCTTATGTAAAAACAAATCTTCCGGATTATTCGTTGTGTCACTTTGCAACTGATCAATCAATGGAATTTGCTTTTCATCTTCCTTCTGCTTGCTCACTTCATACAATGATACATAAGAATTGAGTGGCATATGTTTTTGTCTTTGCGACAACTTAATCGCCGTATACATTTGTCTCGAGATACACAAATCTGCAAAACTAGAAAATGACATTTGCTGCTCTAAATCATAATCCCTAATTGCCTTAAACAGTCCTATCATACCCTCTTGAATCAGATCATCATTCTCTCCACCTAGAAGGAACATCTGCTTTGCTTTTTTTCTCACAATAAATTTGTATTTATCTACAATAAAATCGGCAATTTCCGTTTCGCCTTCACGCAGTTTGCGAATCAATGTTTCATCCGCCATAGTTTCATATTTTTTCATACTATTTCAAACGTTGTCTAACGATTTCATATGCCAACACACCCGCTGCCACAGATGCATTAAGCGAATCGATATCACCTTTCATAGGAATCGATGCAATAAAATCACATTTTTCTTTTACTAACCTACTTACACCTTCGCCTTCATTGCCAATCACCAACCCAATTGGTCCTGTCAAATTCAAACGATACATAGATTCGCCACCCATGTCTGCACACACAAACCACAGACCCTTTTCTTGCAATTCTTCCATCGTTTTTGCAAGATTTGTTACTTTTACAACTGGAGTATAATTAATGGCTCCTGCACTTGTCTTGGCTACTGTCGCTGTCAATCCTACCGCGCGGCGCTTCGGTATAATCACACCGTGCGCACCAGCCAAATTTGCTGTACGAATGATTGCTCCTAAATTATGTGGGTCCTCAATGTTATCAAGCAAAATGATAAAAGGATCTTCGCCCTTTTTTTCAGCCAGAGCAAAGATATCCTCTAATTCTGAATACTCATACGCTGCTGCATAAGCAATCACACCTTGATGTTTCTTTGTCTCAGAAAGCTGATCCAATCTTTCTTTTGTGACAAAATTAATAATGGTGTCGTGCTTCTTTGCTTCTCTCACAATCGTTCGCACCGGGCCATCTTGACAACCATCTAATACAAACAGTTTGTCAATTGGCTTTCCAGCACGTAGTGCCTCTATAACTGCATTACGCCCTTCTATAATTAAACTTTGAACTTTCACTTCTTCATTCATACTTTATTCCCTCTCCAAACTGTCTAATCCAATTTTCACCAGATCCACCATACGTTTCCACTCTTTCTTCAGGTACAAATACCCCAGCAAAGCTTCAAACCCAGTCGCTCTTCGATAATCAGTAATGGACTGATTCTTTGCTGGTGACACCGATTTTGCATTGCGGCCTCTTTTATATACAGCATGCTCCTCTTCCGTCAAATACTCCTGCATTGTACGCATCATCAAAGATTGCGTGGACGCTTGTACCAACGCGCTTGTATCCTTATGTAACTTATTGACTTGCTTATTTCCTTTACTAATCATGATATTTTTGATGATTAAGTCATAAACGCAGTCACCGATATATGCCAAAGCAAGAGGTGAATATGTCTGCACATCCACCTCTTCCATTTGAAACACTTCTCGCATATAAGAGTCTAACTCAAAACCTATGCTCTTCTCCATTTTACTCCCTCACGGGTATCCTCTAAGATGATTCCCTTTTCTAATAATTCGTTACGAATTTCATCTGCTCTTTGGAAATTCTTTGCTTTTCTTGCTGCTTGACGCTCTTCAATCAATTTTTCAATATCTTCTGCAAGCATCTCTTCTTCTTTTTCAACAATCAATCCAAGAACATCTGCAAGCTTCACAATCAAAGCACGGAGCCCTTCTAAATATTCTTTGGAGCTTGCACCACTAGCTGTTGTGTTTGCATATTTTACCAATTCAAAAATAGATGAGACTGCATCTGCTGTGTTAAAGTCATCTTCCATCGCATTTTCAAAACTTTCCACATATGCTCCTGTTTTTTCAAATGCAACTTTTTCTTCTTCAGTCATCACTTCAACATTTGTCGAACTTGCCAAATACTTTAAGTTCTCTACTGCAGTCACAATACGTTCTAAACCATTCTTTGATGCTTCCATCAAATCTGCACTGAAATTAAGTGGACTTCTGTAGTGTGCACTTAACATAAAGAATCGTAAGATTTGCAAATCATATTGTTCGCTAATTTCACGAACAGTTCTAAAGTTTCCTAATGATTTTGACATCTTTTTATTATCGATATTTAAAAATGCATTGTGCATCCAGTATTTTGCGAATTCTTTTCCGTTTGCAGCTTCGCTCTGTGCAATCTCATTCTCATGATGTGGGAATACCAAATCCTCTCCACCTGCATGAATATCAATTTGGTCGCCCAAGTATTTCTTAGACATTACAGAACATTCGATATGCCATCCCGGACGACCATCGCACCACGGAGACACCCATGCTGGTTCTCCTTCTTTCTTTGGTTTCCACAATACGAAGTCTAACGAATCTTCTTTTTCGTCTTCTCCAGTTACTAATAGAGAACGTCCACCTGATTGTAAGTCATCCAAATTTTTGTGAGAAAGTTTTCCGTATTCATCAAACTTTCTTGTGCGGAAATATACCGTACCATTCTTCTCATAGGCATATCCTGTGTCGATGAGTTTTTGAATCATCTCAATCATGCCATCGATTTCTTCCGTTGCAAGCGGATGTGTTGTCGCCGGCTTTACATTCATACCTGCCATATCCTTCTTACATTCTTCAATAAACTGCTTCGAAACTTCATCCGCAGTTCTTCCCTCTTCAATGGCCTTTTTGATAATCTTGTCATCTACATCTGTGAAATTCGAAACAAAATTCACATCATAACCTTTATATTCAAAATATCTACGAACCGTATCAAAAACGATCATAGGTCTTGCATTTCCAATATGAATGTAGTTGTAAACCGTCGGTCCACACACATACATCTTTACCTTTCCTTCTTCTACCGGAACAAATTCTTCTTTTTTCATTGACAATGTGTTAAATACTTTCATAATTGCCTCCTTTGTCTACTTCATATATAGTTTATTTGAATTTTCTCTTTTGTCAACCTTTACACTACTTCATTTATAAAAACTTTCGCATTTTCAAAGCAATCCGCAAATTCTGGTTGCAAAACCCTTGCCATAATCATCGGTTTCGCTTGGTTTCCATGTCCGATACAACGTACTTCTTGATGCTCCTCTTGGGTCAAGTGATAAATGCAATTCTTTAATACCGTCTCTGTATGACAAATCGGTTCACGAAGTTCATACTCCATTTCCTTTGCATAACAGAAAACCCCTGAAATACATTCCTTTTCTATCGCCAATAAAATACCACCATTTTCACCTTTTTGCTCTTCCAATATCATTTGATAATATTCTGCCGTTCTCCACGTGGTAATATCATATGATTTCAATTTTTCATTTACAAAATTCGCTATTTCTCGACAATCTTCCACTTTTGCCTCTCGAAAAGAAATCTCACTACCATATCGTTTTCCTGCCACTTTGTCATATGGTTGTGTGTACACAAATCGGAATCCAAATGGTGTATAGATGCTTTCTTTTGCCGGCATAAGGAACGTGAATGGTTCTCCTCTGTCTGTCATCACTTGTAAAACGTGATTCAAAAGTTTTGACATAAGCCCTTGTCTTCGATACATTTCATCTGTTGCTACTGCCACGATATAATGGGTTTTGTACACTTCATCGCCTATGCGCATTTGAAATGGATTCAAATGAATCATTGATACGATTTCGCCACCATCTTCAATCACATAAATCTCATTCTCACTTGTTTTTACATTGTAATAGTAATCTAAAAATTCTGTCGAATCTTCTATAAAAACTTTCTCCCATAGTTTACGACTTCGAATATGTTCTCTTTTTTCTAATTTCCGAACTTTCATCGACCACATCATAAATGTTTCTTACATCCTCCACAGGTTCCACAAGTCCCTTCGCCATCACCCACTGAATAGCTTGCTAAATTCGTTATCTTTTCCACTGCACAAATGGCTTGTGATGAAATACCTTCGCCACTTCCCGTAAATCCCAAGCCCTCTTCTGTGGTTGCCTTTACATTGATTTGGTCAACTTCAATTCCAAGCGCTTCTGCAATGTTTGTTCTCATAAGTTCAATGTGCGGTGCCATTTTCGGCTTCTGCGCAATAATGGTCGCATCAATGTTTTCAATAATATATAAATGATCCTCTAATAGCTTCCCTACATGCTGTAACAACTTGATACTAGAAATCCCCTTATATGCAGGGTCTGTATCTGGAAAATGTTTTCCGATGTCGCCCAAAGCCGTTGCACCCAACAGTGCATCCATAATCGCGTGAACGAGAACGTCTGCATCCGAATGACCAAGCAGCCCCTTTTCATAAGGAATGGTAACTCCTCCCAAAATCAACTCTCTATCTTCTACTAATTTATGAACATCATATCCTAATCCTACTCGCATAGTTGTCCTCTTTCTCACATTTATAATACTTTATTATATCACATTTTCTATCGCAGTAAAACAAAAAAGAGATTCAAAATTGAATCTCTTTTGAAGTAGCGGGAACTGGATTCGAACCAGCGACACTACGGGTATGAACCGTATGCTCTAGCCAACTGAGCTATCCCGCCATATGAAGTTTGTCCACTTTGTTGTGGTAATGGGACCAATAGGGCTCGAACCTATGACCCTCTGCTTGTAAGGCAGATGCTCTCCCAGCTGAGCTATGATCCCAAATTCAAGCGGGTCGTTTTCGCAACCCGCTTTGCTAGTATACTATTATCTCCTAGTATTTGTCAACACTTTTTTTCAACTTTTTTATTTATTATAACCACCAAGAAATTGTTTCGTTCTTTCGGCTTTTGGATGCTCAAATACTTCTTCTGGAGTGCCTTCTTCTAAGATATATCCGTCATCCATAAAGATTACATGATCTGAGACTTCCTTTGCAAAAGACATCTCATGGGTAACTATAATCATCGTATGCTTTTTGTCAGCCAATTCTTTGATAACTTTTAGTACTTCTCCCGTAAGTTCTGGGTCCAAAGCAGAAGTCGGTTCATCAAAACACAGAATGTCTGGATCCAATGCCAATGCTCTTGCAATTGCCACTCTCTGACATTGTCCTCCCGAGAGTTGATGCGGGTAATTATTCATTCGATTTTCCAACCCCATCTGTGTTAATAATTCAACTGCTTGCTTTTTAATTTCTTCATGTATTTCTTTTTTATTTTGCTTATATCCAGGTTGCTCTTTCGCCAAAAGTTCTCTAGCAAGCATCACATTCTGTAATGCTGTATATTGTGGAAATAAATTAAACGATTGAAATACCAATCCAAAATGCAATCTTTTTTTGCGAATCTGTTCATCCGATTGAGTTCTCTTGTCATTCGAATCAAACAAGACCTCATCATTTACGCGAATCAACCCACTATTTGGTTTCTCCAAAAAGTTCAAACACCTAAGAAGGGTTGTTTTTCCGCTTCCTGATGACCCAATAATAGAAAGAACCTGTCCTTCTTCCAAAGAAAAATTAACATCCTTCAAGACTTCTGTGCGTCCAAAACTTTTATTAATATGTTCTACTTCTAACATTGCCATTCAAACGCACCTCCTATCGGAAATAATCCAGTTTCTTCTCTAATTTTCCAAGAAGAATCGTAAGCAATCCACTGAAAATCAAATAGTAAACACCCGTAAAGAACAGTGGCCAAATTGCACCCGAAATCCCATTTGAACCTTTCAGGAACGCCTGTCCAGCCCAGATAATCTCTTGCAATGCAATAATTCGTGCCAACGAAGTGTCTTTTACCAATGTAATAATTTCATTCGACATTGGTGGTATAATACGTTTTACCATCTGTAATAATTTTACTCTGAAAAAAATCTGGCTTTTCGTCATTCCTAAAACTAAGCCAGCTTCTTCTTGCCCTACAGGTACACTTTGAATACCTCCGCGGTAAATTTCTGAAAAGTAGCACGCGTAATTAAAAATAAACGCAATAGATGCCGCTGCAAATCTTCCCATTTCACCACTACCCCAAATTGGATTCTCAAGTACCAATCCTGGGAAATAGTAAAAAATCAAAAGTTGGATCATGAGAGGTGTCCCTCTCACAATCCAAACAATGATCTTTGTCAGATAACTCAATGGTTTAAATCGTGACATCGAACCAAATGTAATCAGTAGTCCAAGTGGCAACGCGCCAATCAGTGTCACGATGAACAGTTTCAACGTTTGTAAAAATCCAACATTTAAGGACTTCACAACAATTGGAAATTGTTCCAATATAAGTTCCATATGTAGTTCCTACTTTCTAATCTATTTTTGTTCAATGACAGATGCTTCTACACCATATTTTTCTGCACATTTCATCAACGAACCATCTTTGTATGCATCTTTCATAAATTGGTTAAATTTTGCTACAATGTCAGAACCTTGACGGAAACCAACACCATATTCTTCACTGTTTAAGCCGATTGTATATACCAATTCTGCATATCCGGTTCCTTCGCCAACCATAGCGCCTGCCATAAGTGCATCGATAACTGCCGCATCAGATGTTCCACTTTTTACTCCCAAAAGCGCATCTGCTTGTGTTGGTACAGGTGTATATTGTAAATCCAATGCTTTTACTTCTTTTTCTCCAGCACTACCAGCTTCTACAGCAAATTTCAAATCTTTTAAACTTTCTTTTGTCTGATATTTATCAGCTACATCTTTTTTAACAATAACAACTTGTGCGTTGTTGCAGTATGGGTTTGAACAATCCATTGAAGATTTTACTTCATCTGTCAATGTCATACCATTCCATACACAGTCAATCGTCTTTCCTTTTAATTCCATTGCCTTGTTATCCCAGTCGATTTCAACAAATTCAACTTTTACACCAAGTTCTTTTGCAAATGCTTTCGCCATATCCGCATCAAAACCAACCCATTCGTCACCTTCTTTGAAATCCATAGGAGCAAAGTCAGTAATACCTACAACAAGTACGCCTTTGTCTTTCACATATTCCAAATCTGTCATTTCCTTTTTTTCTCCAGCTGTTCCACAAGCTGCA
>JAZOWZ010000044.1:0-1991 GCA_045659485.1 Faecalimonas sp.
GGTGAACTTGCCATGGAATTCCCCCAACTGCCCAAACCAATCATAGCCGTTGCTCATGATTCCTCCAGTGCAATCGGTTTGCTTTCCTTACGCTGCACGCCTATGGGCACTTCCTTCTTTATGCTCTGTTTCAAAGAGATAAGCGTTTCTGTAGTTGTCACTCCCGGTATCTCCTGCAAGCGGTTGTTCAAGAGTTCCATCAGATGGGCATTGTCCTTGGCATACAGTTTCACCAACATGGTATAGGGGCCAGTGGTAAAATGGCACTCCACAATCTCCGGTATTTTCTGAAATTCCTTCACCACATCCTTGTACATGGAACCTCTTTCCAGTGTAATGCCAATATAAGTACAAGTGTTGTAACCCAGGCTTACAGGATTCACATGATAGCCAGAACCGACAATCACCCCCATGTCAATCAATCGCTGCACACGCTGATGGATGGCAGCACGGCTCACGCCACACTCCGTAGCAACGTCCTTGAACGGAATGCGCGCATTGCAAGAAATGATTTCCAAGATTTTCTTATCAAGGTTATCTATCTTTTCCATTTCTTAAAGTGTATTTTTGTATTAAACTGTAAGCAAAAATAGATAAAAATATCGATATATCAATCATTTTGATAAGAAAAATGACATTTTAACACTTTTTTTGTGTCTATTTGTATACTTTATCGGGTTGATTTTTCATACCAGTTTACTTAGGGATAGTCATTAATTATTCGAGACTTGACTGAGCCACTTTAATAGCGTCTGCTTTTAATTCTTCCTCCCGATATTAAGATGGTGGCAAAAGTTTATTTTAGCCACCATCATTATTTTAGGAAAAATCCTAAGTTAAATCGCACTATTCTATAACTTCCCAGAAGCCGCCCTTATCAGCACCTACACGACGGAGATACTTATTTCGCATTACTTCAATATTACGACCGATGGAGGTATAACTAATTCCAACTACTTTTACTAACTCAGATTTGGCAATATATGGATTTTCAATGATAGCACGCAGAATCTTTATGCGATTATCTGTTAGCTCTTCGCCTAATTCTTGGGACTTCTCTACAATCTTCTGTAACTTTTCTGTTACCCTATCTCCATTTTCTGTTACCTTTTCTGTTACCCTACCTTCGTTTTCTATCACTTTTTCTGTTACCCTTGGGACAGAAATCTTCAAAATGAAATCATCGGTATGGAATGAAAGAGGCGCCGCACCATTCACTTCCAATTCACGATACATACGGTCAACACCCTCGCCATACTCCTTGACATAGTGATAAGTCTTTAAGAGTGCTGCAATCTTTGGATTACGCGAAAAATGGGTGCTGCGAATATTAGATGGTCTTACCATTCCAGGTAGCTTTCCTGGACTTTCAAATACGATACGATCATCAAACATTTTAATTTGAATCTCAGTGCCCTTTATGTTATAGGCTCTATGGCAACATGCATTCACAACCATTTCTTGGATAACAAATTTAGGATAGTCTCTGCGTGTTATAAACTTACCTGATTGCTCCAAATAAGTATGTTCTGCGACTTGTGTTTCCAGATACTCAACTGTCTTCTGCACCTGCGCAAGGATTGTCCCTTCAAAGACAACATCCTTGATGACATTCATTTCGGCACCAACTTTCTCTTCAACTCCATTAAAGCGTATGAAGCGTGTACGAGCGCGAGGTAGATAGTTCTGAGGTTTCTTTCCGAACAACAACATACAAGCGACACTAACAACCTCTTCTCCAGTCTTGTCGGTGGTTACGAAATGGTTGTTCTCTCGCAAATACTCCATTGGAGATTTACTATATCCAAGCAGATTCACATACTTAGCCACAGCATCCATATTCAGGTCACTAACTGTTGCTCCATAAACAGCAGTATCTTCAAAAGAGCGTTCACCTTTGTCATACATCAATTGCACTCGTTCATCAAATGTCAGTTTACGACTCTTGTCGCCAACTCGCATGAAAGCTTCATCTGCCTGATTGGTATGAA
>JAZOWZ010000045.1:0-12493 GCA_045659485.1 Faecalimonas sp.
ATGGCACGTGCATTTGCACAGTCAGGAGCACACGTTGCAGCATTGGACCTCAATGAAGAGGCGGTAAAAAAATTAGCAGATGAATTGACAGCAGAAGGATATGTATGCAAAGGATATAAGGCAAATGTTCTTGAAGCAGAATCATTAGAACTTGTACATGAGGCAGTGAAAAAAGATCTTGGCGGATGTGATATTTTGATTAACGGAGCAGGCGGAAATAATCCAAGAGCTACCACAGACAATGAATATCACCACGAAGCAAAAGAAGGTGGAAAATCGTTCTTCGACCTTGACAGTGCAGGTGTAGATTTTGTGTTTAAGTTGAATTTCCAAGGAACACTTATTCCAACACAAGTGTTTGCAAAAGATATGGTAGAGAAGAAAAAAGGATGTATCTTAAACGTTTCTTCTATGAATGCCTACACACCACTGACAAAGATTCCAGCATACTCAGCAGCAAAAGCAGGTATCTCGAATTTTACACAATGGTTGGCGACACACTTTGCGGGAACCGGAATTCGTTGTAACGCGATTGCACCTGGATTCTTAGTGTCAGCACAAAATAAGGCACTTTTATTCAATGAGGACGGAACACCAACTGCTCGTAGCGCAAAGATTCTGCGCGGTACACCAATGGACCGTTTTGTAGATGCGGATGAATTATTAGGAGGTACATTATTCCTCTGTGATGAAAAATCAGCTTCTGCAATTACTGGAGTTGTGCTTCCTATTGATTGCGGTTTTGCGGCATATTCAGGGGTATAATTTGACACCTTTTGGCGATTATGTTAGGATAAGAGACGGAAAATAATCGCAAGATGAGAGGATTTACACAGATGAAGAAAAAATGGGTTATGCCTTATGTAACAGGGGCTCTATTTGCATTTTTAATTCTTTTGGTTAAGACATTTGATGTGGAAATGGTTGGGCCAAAAGGTACAGCAATTGGTTTGTCACATATCAACAAAGCAGTGCATGAGTTTCTCGGCGAGAATATGCTTTGGTATGATATTACAGATATCTTAGGGTTGGTTGCTATTGCAGTGGCAGCAGTGTTTGCCGTGTTAGGGGCGATACAACTAATTAAGAGAAAAAGTATCAAGAAAGTAGATATGAAGATTTTGACTTTGGGTGGCTTATATGCCGTAATGATGCTTTTTTATGTATTGTTTGAGGTTGTGATTGTCAATTATAGACCGATTATAATGCCAGATAGTACAGAACCAGAGGCGGCATTTCCGTCGTCACACACAATGTTGGTTTGCGTGATTATGTGCAGTGCAGTTATGGTTATGAAAGATTATATTAAAAATGCACATTTGCGATTGGCATTGCAGATTGTAAGCGCAGTGATTGTGGCAGTTACTGTTGTTGGTAGATTGCTATCCGGCGTACATTGGCTTACCGATGTCTTTGGCGGTGTTTTGATTAGCATTACATTGCTCAGCATTTTTAAGGCACTTATAGAGCCGAAAAGTGAAGATCAGTAATTTTTAGAGTCATTAGAAAGTATTTATAGATAGTTTCTGGTGACTCTTTCATTTTGTGCTTTGCCCACCAAGTGACTGTTTCAATAAAGGTGTTGGCAATGTGAAGTTCCCACAAATCTTTCGGCAAATCTTCGGCCTTTTGTTTCCCGAGAAGTTCAAATTGGCTCTCTACTAGCTTAAGCAGACCTTCCTTAAAATACAACAAGAATAATTCATTGTTAGGACAGGATAATAACTCTAAGATGTGGTTATCGTTTTTTTGTAAATGTTTTAGCAAATGCAAGAACACAGAAGAAGATTCCTCACAGTGAAAAATATGTTGATGGTCTCGTCGACTTTCATCTGTGCTGTCAAAAATATGGCAGAAGAGTTCTTCGCACAATTCTTTGATTAAAAAATCTTTGGTTTCAAAGTGTGCATAAAAAGTAGCACGCCCGATATCGGCGCGAGCAATGATTTCTCCTACAGTAATCTGATTGACATTTTTTTCTGATAATAGTTCGATAAATGCTTTGAAGATAGCATCTCTGGTTTTTCTTTGCCTACGATCCATCGTTTTTCTCCCATACAATTTGTTAAAAATGTTCCATATCTTACAAGTGATTGTAAGTGTATGTTGTTATTTGTCAAACTTCTAGATAACATAATACTGAACAAAATGTTCGGTATTGAATATATTGTACAATAGAGGTGAAAATATGAAAAGTGAAAAAAAGATTTTGTTTGCATTTTTATTAAACTTGGCTTTTTCCATTTTTGAATTTGTGGGAGGAGCTATTACAGGAAGCGTGGCGATTGTATCGGATGCCATTCATGACATCGGGGATGCCGGAAGCTTAGGCATTTCTTACTTTTTGGAGAAAAAGAGCAAAGAAAAATCCAATGAGATTTATACATATGGATATGGCAGGTATTCTGTACTAGGTGGATTGATTACGAACTTGATTCTACTCGTGGGTTCGGGAATTGTTATCTATAATGCAGTGCAAAGATTGATTCATCCTGTAGAAATTCATTACGATGGAATTATTTTGTTTGCAGTAGTAGGAGTGGTTGTGAACTTTTTGGCAGCGCGTTTGACCCATGAAGGACATTCCATTAATCAGAAAGCAGTCAATCTACATATGATAGAGGATGTGCTTGGTTGGGTGGTAGTCTTGATTGGCGCCATTGTGATGCGTTTTACAGATTGGGCGATTTTGGACCCGTTAATGTCTATCGGTGTAGCAATTTTTATCTTAGTAAATGTGGCAAAGAATCTAAAAGAAATTTGTGAAATCTTTTTAGAAAAGATTCCAAATGGAGTTACTGTCGAGGAAATTCGAGACCATATATCCGAGATGGAAGGCATCAAAGATGTTCATCATATTCATTTGTGGAGTATGGATGGTTACCACGGATACGCCACGATGCATGTGGTATCTGACGAGGATCCTCACACGGTCAAGGAACGAGTAAAAGCAGAACTTAAGGAACACGGAATTGTGCATACCACTATCGAGTTAGAGACCACAGAGGAATTTTTGCATAAGAGAGAGCATCATATGGAATCTTATGAACATCTGGGGCATTGTCATCATCATCACCATCACTAATAGAAGGTTGAAGAAATTCCTAGCGTAACGTATAATGAAAGAAATACGTAAAAGCGAGGAATTTTTAATGCAATTATATATGCCTACAAAAGTTTATAGCGATAAGAGTTGTGTAAAAAAGTACGGAAAAGAAATGGTTTCCTATGGTTCGAAAGCGATGGTAGTAACAGGGAAGCATTCTTCTAGAATGAATGGGTCATTGGCAGATGTAGAAGAAGTTTTAAAAAATGAAAATGTGCCATATGTTGTTTTTGACGATGTGGAAGAAAATCCATCCATTGAAACGATAATGAAAGCAAAGGCAATAGGGCTTGCGGAAAAAGTGGATTTTGTGATTGGCATAGGAGGTGGGTCTCCTTTAGATGCATCGAAGGCGATTGCCCTTATGATTGCAAATCCAGAGGAGACAGAAGAAGTGTTTTATCAACCAAAGAAACTTCCAAATCTTCCTGTAATATGTATTCCAACTACTTGTGGAACAGGTTCTGAAGTGACACCGTATTCTATTTTGACTATACATAAAGGTAGGACAAAGAAGAGTATTAGTCACCGCATATTTCCAGAATTAGCTCTTTTGGATGCGGAATATTTAAAGAGTATGTCTAGAATCAATTTGGTGAACACAGTAACGGATGCATTGGGGCATTTGATTGAGAGTTATTTAAATGTCAATTCCAACGAATGGAATCGAATTTATGTAAGAGAAGGATTGCGTGTTTTTGCAGATTTTAAAGAACGGTTGCAATTGGATATGTTGCTGGAAGATGATTATGAAAAAATGTTAAGAACATCTTCTTGGGCGGGAATGGCAATTGCACATACGCAGACATCCTTACCGCATGGTCTTAGCTATGCATTGACGTATGAAAAAAATATTCCACATGGTAGAGCTGTAGGCTTATTCTTGGCAGGGTATGTGAATGCCTATGGGGACCAGAAAACTGTGTTAGAAGTGATGGAATTGTTGGGATTTTCTAATGTGGAACAATTCTCTCACTATATGCATACTCTTCTGGGAAGTGAAGATATAGGGGATGAATTGCTGGAAAAGACAGCAAACGATTTGATGAAGGATATAGGGAAACTGAAAAACTATCCATTTAATATTACGAAGGAAGAATTGGTACGAATGTATCAGAAGTAGTGAATATGCAGAAGTATAAAATTCGTAAAATAGAAGAACAAGATAATCCATTTGTGGAACAATTAATTCGTACATGCCTCTTAGAATTTGGCGGTGACCGAGAGGGAACGGCATGGTGTGATCCTGACCTGGGAAGGTTTTCTGAGATTTATAATAAACCAGGTTTTCAATACTGGGTTGCGGAAGATTGTGATGGAAAAATCGTAGGAGGGGCAGGAATCGGTGCTCTCACAGCGGAAGTGTGTGAACTTCAAAAAATGTATTGCTTCAAAGAAGTGAGAGGAACGGGTATTGCCCAACAATTGATGAACAGATGTTTAACATTTGCAAAAATGCATTATAGTAAATGCTACTTAGAAACGTTCAGCAATATGATTGCAGCCAACAAGTTTTATCAAAAATATGGATTTGAAAAATTGGAGAAACCGTATCTAGAGACAGAACATTTTTCTTGTGATGTGTGGTATATTAAGGACTTAAAAGAGCTGGAGTTTTGTACAAAGACATTTGAAGAATTAACGACCACAGAATTGTATGAGCTTTTGAAAGCAAGAACAGAAATCTTTCTAATGGAACAAGATATCAAATATCAAGATAAAGATGATATTGATTATGATAGTTTACATTGTTTTATAAAAGATGGCAATCAAGTGGTGGCATATCTGAGAGCGTTTTATAAAGAACAGGATAAAAATACTGTTCAAGTTGGACGAGTACTTTCGCTGTATCACGGAATTGGACTGGGAAATTTGTTGATGGAAAAGAGCATTCGGGCCATTAGAGAGAAGATGCAGTGTAAAAAAATTTCTATGGATGCCCAAACTCATGCGATTGGATTTTATGAGAAATTAGGATTTCAAGTGACTTCGGATGTGTTTATCGAAGCTGGATTAGAGCATGTGATTATGGAATTAAAGTTATAATAAAAGGCAGAGAGTATATAAAACTCTCTGCCATATTTTTTATACGATTCTAAAATAAATTCCATCTCTTCCCATAAAGAAAGTTTCATCTTGCAATTCTCGTGCACTCAAATCTAGTGATTCCACAATGCGAGTAAGCGAGGAACCATCGGATGAGTGTCCGTTGTTGTATTGGAAGAAACTAAGGATTTCTTTTGGAACGCCAAGCTTGAGGCGTTTTCGTGTCTGGTAATCTGTTTTGTCAGTTCCCTCGATATTTAATCCAAAGAGTTCCAATTCGATTTCTAGGTATCCATCGATATAATCAATCACACTGTCAAATGGTTTGCGGCGGAGTGATTCATCAAAAATCTCGCAGATATGTCTGTAGTACAAAAGGAAAAATTGCTCTTTGTCAAAAGTAATATTTGCCTTTTTGCCGGCAGAAGCATTTCGCAAAATTCCTTGCAGTTCTCCGTGCTTGGTATCAAAATATGTCATACAAGCCATAGCATATGTAGGTGCTTTCCCATTTACTTCCTTGATGGCGAGAACCAGATTGTAAGCATCATCTAACGCCTTTGGTGCTTGGTCGCGTCGTCCGGTAGATTCCCAAATGCTCCAACTATCGTCAGTCTTTGAATAACCGATAAAAGCAGGTTTCTTTCGTCCATTGCAAGAAATAGCGTTTGCACCATAAATTTGCTCGAAAAGCGAAGCATGAAGAAAGTAGTCTGTCTCAAATTCTTTCATACTGAATAATTTTGTAAAAATTAATCCAAGATAATAAGCGTTCACGCTCTTTTCGCTGGCATCTAAAAATTCCGTTTCTGGGGATTTGATAAGATAGCCGTCGCTTGTGACAAGATTGGTCTCAAACATTGAGATTTTAGAAATAAATTCTTGAGTTCTCTTCTCGTGATGCCAAGGAGAAATAAACTGTGTTGGCATACCACAAGTCAAGATAGAGTGCAGTATTTCGAGATTTGTACAGTCGACAATCTTCGAAGAATAAAACGGCCATTCCATCCCGTTACAACCAGTAATTTCTAGGGCAATTTTATAATGTTTGTTTTGCGTGAGTTTCAATTTGTCACCTGCTTTCTAGTGCAATATTACTATAGTTTAATTATATGTCATTTTAAAATTTGATACAATAGTAGATATTTAAAAATATTCTTTGCGAAGAGGGAGCATTTGTGATAAACTTTTTATGTTAATATTTTTGAAAAACAGAATGAAAAAAGGAGAAAACACATGGGTGGTTTTTTTGGAGTAGCATCAAAGAAAGATTGCGTTTTAGACGTGTTTTATGGCGTGGATTATCACTCACATCTAGGAACTAGACGTGGTGGTATGGCAGTGCATGGAAAAGACGGTTTTGATCGTGCAATTCATAATATAGAGAACTCTCCATTTCGTACAAAGTTTGAGCGAGATGCAGCAGAGATGAAAGGAAATCTTGGAATTGGTTGTATTTCGGATTATGAGCCACAGCCATTGATTATCCGTTCACATTTGGGAAGTTTTGCAATTGTTACTGTTGGCAAGATTAATAATATTGATTCTTTGCTACGAGTAGTGTATGCAAACGGACATAGTCATTTTCAAGAGATGACGACAGGACAGGTAAATGCGACAGAATTAGTTGCTTCTCTCATTTGTCAAAAACCTACAATTGTAGAAGGTATTCGCTATGTACAGGGTATCATAGAGGGCTCAATGTCTATGTTGCTTTTGACACCAGAAGGAATCTATGCAGCAAGAGACCGCTATGGAAGAACACCAATTGTGGTGGGCAAAAGCGAGGATGGATATGCAGTTTCATTCGAAGATTTTGCATTTTATAGTTTGGGATATGAAAAATATAAGGAATTAGGAGCGGCTGAAATTGTTTATATTACACCAGAATCGGTAGAAACAGTTTCAGAAGCGAAAAAAGATATGAAAGTTTGCTCCTTCCTTTGGGCATACTATGGATATCCAACAGCTTCTTATGAAGGTGTAAACGTAGAAGAAATGAGATATAAATCTGGAAGAATGTTGGCGAAGCATGACTGCGGAGAAATTAATGTTGACATCATTGCGGGAGTTCCAGATTCAGGTACTCCGAATGCGATTGGTTATGCAAATGAATCAGGAGTTCCATTTGCAAGACCATTTATCAAATATACACCAACATGGGCGCGATCATTTATGCCAACGAATCAGGCACAGAGAAAATTGGTGGCGAAGAGAAAAATGATACCAGTGCCAAGTTTAATCAAAGATAAGAGTTTACTCCTTATTGATGACTCTATCGTACGTGGTAATCAGCTTCGTGAAACAACCGAATTCTTATACAACAGTGGAGCAAAAGAGGTACATGTAAGACCAGCTTCCCCACCGCTTGTATATGGATGTAAATATTTGAATTTCTCTAGATCTAAATCAGAATTAGACTTAATCACACGTCAAGTAATTCAAGAACGTGAAGGAGATAATGCAGAAAATGTACTGCATGAATATACAGATCCAAACAGTGAGCGCTATGCGTATATGTTGGAAGAAATTCGTAAGAAATTGAATTTCACCACTTTGAAATATCACCGTTTGGATGATATGATTGAATCCATTGGACTAGAACCATGCAAGGTTTGTACTTATTGCTTCAACGGACAAGAATAGATAAAAGAGCATCGAAAGGTGCTCTTTTTTAGACAAAGGAGTACCGAGATGAATAAAAAATTAGTAAAAGAATTTTCATTAGACTTATTGGCAGATATAGTGGGAAGTTTTTTGGTGGCGATTGGTATTTATAATTTTGCCACTGCATCTAAGTTCCCGGTAACTGGGGTGTCCGGTATTGCACAGGTAATTTATCTATACTTTGGATTACCAATTGGAACAGTCACCACCATTCTCAATATTCCAATTGTATTGATTTGTGGTAGAGTATTAGGGGTGAAGTTCTTGTTGAAATCCGTGAAAACATTGCTGATTTCAAATTTCTTTTTAGATGTTGTAGCGCCACTTTTGCCGATTTACAAAGGGGACACCTTACTTTCTTGTATTTGTATGGGGCTTCTTGCGGGATTGGGATATTCGTTGTTCTATATTAGAAATACTTGTACAGGCGGAACGGATTTTGTCATTATGAGTATGCGAAAATTAAAGCCCCACCTTTCATTAGGGAGCTTGATTACTATCGTGGATTGTTCTGTTCTATTAATCTGCGGATTCCTTATGGGTGGAGATATAGATAAGATTATATATGGACTCATTGCCACATACATTATATCAATTGTTGTTGATAAAGTGATGTATGGTTTGGATGCAGGGAAAGTCACATTGATTGTTACAGAGCATGGCTATGACGTAGCAGAAAAGATTCATGACCTTACAAGTCGAGGTGCAACGATTCTGAGAGGAACGGGAAGCTACACGAAGGATGAAAAACAAATAGTTATGTGTGCATCTAGTTATAAGCAAATGCATATGGTGCAAAAAGCTGTAAAGGAAGTGGATAAAGAAGCGTTCTTGGTAACGATGGAAGCGAACCAAGTAAAAGGCGAAGGATTCAAACCGCATTAATGAAAATTAAATAAAAAAGTAAATGCCCTAGATGGTTGTTTGTGCAACTATCTAGGGTGTTTATGTATAAAAATTATAAAATTTCACAAAGCTCTTTAATAGAGTAATCACCCAATCCTAAAGAATCCATCGTACGTGCTTTTTCTGCATTATATCCCTACTATATTTTTTGAATGGAATAGGAGAATATTTGAATCTTTGTATTGAACAAAAACATCTTTGTTATGTGAATGGTTAGAGGAGAACAAAAGTGATAAAATTACAAAAACTATAGTTTGGTAGTTTGAATATGAGAACATTGCAATTTGTTTAAAAGAACGATTGAGGAGACAAATGAGTAAAGAAAAAGCGAGTTCAAAATTGTTTTGGAATATGTTTTTTGTATATACGGCAAATATTATAGGGAAAACATCTTTTTCGGCAGCAACAGCAGCATTGGTAAGTGAAAATATACTCTCTAAAACGGAAGCAGGAATTATCGGTGGAGGATTTTGGCTTTTGTACGCCATTGGTCAATTTTTAGGTGCTTTTTTGGTGAACAAAATGTCTCTTTATACGATGATTCATATTTCCATTGTAGGAGCGACGGTCGCAAATTTGGCGATTCCTTATCTGCGAGGGTTCGTCCCGATACTTCTGTTATGGGGGATCAATGGAATTCTGCAATTTGGCCTGTGGCCAGCAGTGCTTAAACTTGTTTCGGAAGAAGTGGTGCCAAAGCAACGTGCAAGTGCTATGGGACGTCTTGCGTTTTGTTATTGCCTAGGGTCGGTGGTCAGTTATGTATTATCTGCGGTAATTTTAAAATTCGTTTCGTGGGAATATGTATTCATTGGGTGTGGATTGATTAATGGATTGTCTATCATCCCGAGTTTGCACGGATTTAAAAAGTGCTCTCCGGTTTTGCGTGAAGAAGAAAAGACCGAGAAAGCTGCCACATATGCAAAAGGGAAATTGTCATGGAAACTCATATGGAGCAGTGGGCTTATATTTTTCTGTTTGATGGTGGTTATCAAATCGATTGCAGATAATGGAATTAAGAGTTGGATGCCTACAATTATGGTGGAGACTTATGGAGCGACACCGAGTTTTACTTCCTTGCTTGCGGTGGGACTTTTGCTTGTGAATCTTTTGGGGGTTGTTGTCACTACTTTTATTTATGAAAAGGTGCAGAGCGATGAATTGAAGACACTGATCATCCTTTATTGTACGATTCTTCCAATGATGCTCATGCTTTTGAATTTCCGTCATATGAGCATTTGGGTGTGTACAGTTTTGATGTCAGCGGTTACGCTATTGTTTTATGGTTCTGGTCAAGTCATATCAATGCATTATCCTGGACGTTTTAATAGGTGGAATCTGGTGGCGAGTGTTGGTGCGATTATCAATTGTTTTGCCGGCATAGGAAATATGGCGGCGACGTATTTGGGTGGCTTTATCGCAGATCATTTCGGATGGGGTGTTATGATTGGTGTATGGAATGCCTTGGTGATTCTGTTTATTGCGATTACAATATTAATTTATCCGCTGTGGCGGAAGTTTAGAAGACAATAATGGAGAGGTGTGATTTCGATATGAGATCACATCTTTTTGTTTATCCGAGGCATTTTTGATATTTTTTGGTGATATACCGACAATACGTTTAAACACAGTGATAAAATAATTAACGGATATGTTCAGCTATACCGACTCCGTAGATGCGTTTTGAGATATGTTCTTCAATGTACGAGTCAATAAGAACCGGAAATTCCTGATGGCGCAAATAAGCGATACTTTCTGTTAAACCAGCGATGAAAATGTTTGCTTTGATGGATTAGAGGATGCGGTTTTTTACATGGTAGAGGAAACGGTAACCTATCAACCTCGTCTTGACAAACATATAGAATATATGGAAAACTATAAGCGATACAGTAAAATTTATCAAGCTGTGAGACCGATTGTAAATTAGAGGAGGAATACTATGAATCCATATATTGGACATGAATCACAACTTTACGGTGTAGAAGAACATCGTTTGGTTGGGGGCAGAGGCGATGGAATGCGCCTTTTTGAAATCAATAACGGAAAGGGTATGCAACTTACAGTCGCACCAGACCGAGCGTGTGATATTAGCAGATTACGCTTTAAGGGTATCAATATGAGCTATATGTCGGCATGTGGTTATGTGGCGCCAACGTATTACGATAATGTGGGGGCAAACTGGCTCAAATCGTTTACTGCAGGATTTTTGACTACCTGTGGTTTAGAGGCAGTAGGTTCACCTTGTGTTGACGAAGGTGTAACACTTCCTTTACACGGCTCGATTGCACATATTCCGAGTGAACATACTTATTGGTATGAGGAGGACGGCAATTTAATTATCTGTGGTGTGATGAAAGATGAGACTCTTGGAGTATCGAGAAGAAAACTTAGACTTTCAAGAAGCATTGTTGTTTCGACCCAAAAGAATGAATTCGAAATTATTGATACCATTGAAAATACAGGTCATAAAGAAGAACCAATGGAAATTCTCTATCATATGAATATGGGATATCCATTGTTGGATGAAGATAGTGTTATTACAATTCCATCTGCAGAAGTGATTCCAAGAAATCAGCATGCAGCAGATGATATAGATAATTGGATGCATATGCAGAAACCGACTCCGGGATATAGCGAACGTTGCTATTATCACAAATATGCAGATGAGAATGGTAAGGCAGCAATCTATCAGCCGAAATTGAATGTTGGACTTGAAATTTCATTTGATGCATCTGAATTAGATGGATTTGTGGAATGGAAAATGATGGGAAGTCGAGATTATGTACTTGGCTTGGAGTGTGGTAACTGTTATCCGGATGGAAGAGATGTTATGCGAAAAACAGGGATGTTAAAGTTCTTACAACCAGGAGAAAAGAAGACATATCGAGTGAAGGTTTCGATGTTGGAAAAATAAATAATTGTAAAATGATAGACAATCAACGCGTAAGGTGTTTGGTTGTCTATTTTTTATGTGCAAGCAATCTTTGTTTTGGGAAAAAACATATTTGTTACGTGAATGGAATGTGTATTGTGAATGTGATAAAATCAAGAAAAGTATGAGAATGTGTTACTGTGTCCAAAAAGTTGTTAAAAGTTGGAAACAAGAAAAGGTGAGTAATGGAAATAAAAGATTTGCTGGGAAATCTAGCTGGGTTTGCAGGAATTGTTACCAGTATGATTATATATCAACAAAAAGAACGTAAGAAATTGCTAGTGTGGAAGTTGATTTCAGATGTGTGTTGGTTTACACAGTATATGCTTCTTGGAGCATATAGTGGTGCGGGAATTGCTGTGGTTTCTATGATTCGCGGAATAATTTTCGTGAATCGAGAAAGAAAATGGGCAAAAAGTCGATTGTGGTTGATTGGATTCTGGGTACTTTCTATAGTGATTGGAGTTCTTACATGGAAGAATCTGTTTAGTATATTTACAATGGTTGCATCATTAGTTGCAATTACAAGTTTTTGGATTGGAAATCCAAAGTTAAGCAGAGCGCTTTCGTATCCGATATCGATATGTATGCTTATATATGATTTTAATGTCAGTGCAATATCAGGCATTGTAAATGAATTGTTGACATTAACATCTTCAACAATTGGTATTTTACGACACGATAAAAATAAAAAGACAGAGAAAAACTAGAAGGGGTGATTTTTTGAATCCGTTGATTCCTATGATTGCAATTACTGGAAATCCGACGGCTAAAGATATTTGGCAAATGTTGGAATCATACAAACAAGTAGGTATTGATGCGGTGATGTTATATCC
>JAZOWZ010000046.1:0-1890 GCA_045659485.1 Faecalimonas sp.
ACTTGTAAGACACTAGAAAATCCTTTAGGCTACAACCAATAGCGGCGCAAACGAAAAAGCAGTCTACAGTTATAGATAAACTGCCCTTTCGTTTGCGCTGCGTTTGATTTTGCCAAAGTGAACAAAGTTGCGTCACCGGAGCCGGTATGTATGGATTTTCAATCTTTGCACTTTACCGAAATGTAAAGGTTATAGCGTTGTCGCTGGGGGGCTTATTTCAAAATCCAAGCACGACAAATAGACCTCATTGCTGAGGCTTTTCAAGAAATATGAATTCTAAGCTTTAAATCCGTAGAGGCATCCTCTGTTGCGGTTTGCCAAGATGTCCGCCACAGCACTTACAAACAGTAATCTTGATACCATAGAGAGTTTCAAGCATCTGTGGAGCTTCCATATCTTTAAGTCTTGAGAGATACTGCTTACATCCAAGTAGATTACGGCATAATGCCAGATGTTTGGTCTTGCTTCGGGAACATAGTAATCCATAGTGCCTGATGCGTACAAAACGTCTTGGAGGAACATGCATAAGGAATCTGCGAATAAATTCAACGCCCGAAATGGTGTGTTCTCTCCATTTGCCTTCTTCACGATAATCCTTCACATAGTAGGTAACGGTATCTTTATCCATGCGGATGATCCGATGGTTGCTGATTGCGATTCTATGTGTATATTTGCCGAGATAGTTAATAACAGACTGTGCGCCATTGAAAGTTTTTTTGCAGTGAGGAATCCAGTCCTTTTCATAACAGGTATTCAACAGTTCCTTAAAGGTATAGTGGTTGCGGAATTTTTCACTGCTTCCATGAAACTGTAGCTTTTTCTCTTCCCACAGGTATTTCAATTCAGCCAGATATTTGCTACGAAACAGTTTTGACAGGACTGTTACCGGGAGAAAGAATTCAGTTCCTTTATCACGCCATTGATTTTTTGCGGTCAGACCACCACCAAGCAGAATGACATGGACATGAGGGTGATAATTCATTTCAGAGCCCCAGGTATGTAGCACGCAAATATAACCAACTTTTGCTCCAAGATGCTTAGTGTCGGTTGTCAGTTCATTGATGGTTGCTGAAACAGAATGATACAGGGCATCATACAGAAGTTGCTGGTTGCTATAGATTAAAGGATTCAATTCTTGAGGCACTGTAAATACTACATGAAAGTAAGGTGCTTCCAGAACATCTTCGCGTCGCTTATCCATCCACATCTCCTTGGGAAGAGCCTGACACATGGGACAGCATCTGTTACGGCAGGAATTGTAATGGATTTGCAGATGACCACAATCTTCACATACACTTACATTACCACCACAAGCCCCGGTTTTGCAGTTAATGATGCAGTTGGCAACTTTAGATTGTCCGGGAGAAGGTGTGTATTTATCGAGATATTGCGGATAAAACTTGACAAAGATATCCTGTATGGTTGGCTTAGGCTTATTCATTCGATACACCGGCTCTCTTGTCAAAAGGACTCTGAACTCCAAGCAGAGCCTTATTGCTGATATGAAGATATATCTCGGTAGATTTGGGAGAACGATGCCCCAATAATGTTTGTATATATCTGATATCAACACCATCTTCTAAAAGATGGGTAGCAAAGCTGTGACGCAGACAATGGGAATGAATTTCTTTTGGTAATCCTGCTTTTTTGACAGCCTTATTCAATTCCAAACGGGTAGCAGATGATGTGAGATAATTACCGGTCCACTGATTGGGAAAAAGTATTCCTTTCGGTCGACCACACTTAAACCAGTAATCCGTAAGAATATCCAGAGCCCGCTTTGATAAAAGAGCATAGCGGGATGTGTGGGTTTTGGTTTCATGTATGTAAATCTGCATGTTCGTTCTGGAAATGTCATCATAATGTAAATGAAGCACTTCCGATATGCGA
>JAZOWZ010000047.1:0-84331 GCA_045659485.1 Faecalimonas sp.
AACGACCTTGGTTTACGGTCTTAACACCTTGTGTTCCTTTTACTGTCGTACCATCTAGCGTCTTCCAGAAAGGAGTTACCGTAAACTCTGTAAGATAATTAAGTTCTGGCACACTCGTAACCGTCCAAGTTTTGAAATAAACCGAAGATGCATGGAAGATTTCATTTGGTTTGAATTCCTCCGACTTCTGACCACCTACTTCATGTCCACCAACTTTTGCATACAATTTTTCATATACCGTTTTTGATGCTTTTGTGGTGTCTCCCTTTCCAATATTAATCACAAAACCGACTTGTGCATAATCAAGGGAATCCACGGATGTTACAAAACGAATTGCACCCCTTTTATCTCCATCATCTTGGAGATCCTCATTCCACAATTCACCATTTACTTGTGCCTTTAATCCCAAGATTTCCTCTGGAACATATTTCGCATAAGCAGGTCCTTCTTTTACAGAACTTGACAATGCTGTTTCCTTTGCACAAGATTCCTCTGCAAACCATCCCGCAAACACATATCCTTCTTTTGTTTCAGGATTGTTTCTATAATCTTTTATTTCATCATATTTAATAACTTTCCAGTAATCATCTTCCTGTGTTCCAAACATTTCTATTGCGAACACTGTAAAGAATGCGCAAAGCATAATTGCAATAACAGTTACACTTAAAGCTATTATTTTTCTTTTTCCTTTTTTCATCATTTCTCCATCACCTTCTCTCTTATAATCCGCCAAATGTGTCGTCATAGCCACCTTCATCCTCATAGTCTTCCTCTACATCAAGACCTGGGATTGATGTTCGAATCACATCTTCCTTGGCATCAAGCCATATAACTTCCATGCTAGGCTCGATATAATCCATATTGATTTTGGACTCCTCTCGTTTCATATTGTTCCTCCTTACTATATCGCTTTTTCTATGCTACATCAGAGCGTTTTCTCTTTTTCGTTTATGATAAGAGATATGTAAAATCTCCCATCTTCTTATTTTTCATCTATTTTATCTTAACTGTATTTGTATGATTTTTCATCGTGCATATTCTGCATTACCCGTGCTAATTCTTTTTTTATAAAACAAGGCCTACCAGATTCAAAAACCTGGTAGGCCTCTTTTACTATTTTTGCTTCAGATACTGCATCGGCGTAATCTGATACACTCTTTTGAATGACTTTATAAATGCAGAGCTGTCACTAAAGCCACACTCCTCTGCCACCTCTTGTTCTGCCTTCCCTTGCTTCAACAAGGAAATCGCTTTCTTAATTCTGCTGTTAAGAATGTAGTTATTAAGTGTAACCCCTGTATACTGTTTAAAGGTTGTAAGAAGTGTCGTTCGACTAACATATAACTTTGCAGCCAGATCTTCTGCCACAATCTTTTCCGCCAGATGCTCGTTCACATAAGCGAGCGCATTTATGATGTGCTTTGGTATCTTCTGGGAATCAAGATCCCTGTCTTCAATTTTTTCTGATAAATAAGAAAAGAAATACAAGATTAAAAGCCTTTGTCTAAACCGGTCTGTTTCGCCATTAATCTTTCTTACCATCTGTTCATATTTTTCCGCTTCTTGACTCGTAACCTTAATCACACGTCCTCGTTTTCCAAACAAAGAAACCAGTTCTTCCCACTCCGGCACATAATTTACAATAAACTGACGGGAAACCATAAGATAGATACGTTTATACAGAGTATCCGGTGCACAGCGAATATAATGTGGCGTCCCAGGGCTTGTCAGCACAACATAACTTCCATTTCCTTCTTCCACTTTATCTTTCAACAAGATATTTATATTTCCTGAAAGAATCAAACTCACTTCAAAAAATTCGTGTTCATGAAAATCCGTCACGGATGTAGAGTAGGATTCTCGATATTTAATCCGAAAGTCTTGCCACTCTGTTCCATATCCGTGTTCATATGCCCTCTGTATCATCCCGTTCATCTCCTCTCCATATTTGCTATCATATCATATTTTGTACGATTTGACAATTATATTGAACTTTATTCCATTGTTTTGCAATAATTTGGGTTCTATACTTGAACAAAAGAACAAATTTTATTTTCAAGGAGGCAAACAATGGCAACAATTAACTACAGTTATGAACAATTAAGAAGATTTTGTAACGACGCATTTGTGAAATTTGGTTTTAGCAATGATGAGGCCGCAAAGATTACTGACGTATTACTTTTAGCAGACCTTTACGGAATCAAATCTCACGGAACACAAAGACTTGTTAGATACCACAAAGGAATTGAAAATGGTTCTATCAAAGTTGGTGTAAAACCTGAAGTCGTATTTGAAACACCTGTTTCTGCAGTACTTGACGGTCAAGCAGGTATGGGAATTATCATCTCTATCCAAGCGATGGAACTTGCAATCAAAAAAGCGAAAGAAGTTGGTATGGCATTTGTTACTGTACGTAACTCTAACCACTATGGTATCGCAGGATACTACACAAAGATGGCTGTTGACGAAGGTTTAATCGGTATGTCTATGACTAACACAGAATCTATCGCAGTACATACAAATTCGAGCCAAGCATTACTCGGTTCTAACCCAATCGCATTTGCAATGCCTGCAGAACCAGTTCCATTCTGGTTTGATGCTGCTACAACCGTTGTACCTCGTGGAAAATTGGAAGTATATAATAAAGAAAACAAACCATTAGAACACGGATGGGCAACAGGTGAAGACGGAAGCGTATCAACAAGTGCATCTCATGTTCTTCACTGCATCAACGATAAAGTTGGAACAGGCGGAATCTTGCCACTCGGTGGAAACACAGAAGCAATGGGTAGTCACAAAGGTTATGGATTTAGTATGATGTGTGAACTTTTAACTTCTATCACATCTGGCGGAGCTACTTCAAACCACCACGTAAGAAAACCAGGCGTAGGCGCTGGTTCTTGCCATGCATTCCTCGTAATTGATCCTAAGATTTTCGGTGATGCTGAGGCTCAAAAAGCTCACACTTCTATGTTCTTACAAGAACTTCGCGATGCAAAACGCGTGGATGAAAATGTGCCAATTTACACACACGGTGAAAAAGAATACAACTGCTATGCTCATGCAATGGAACACGGCGTTGATGTTAACATCAAAACTGTAAAAGAAATGAAAGAAATGTGCGAATACCTTGGTATGGATGTAAAAGAGTACCTTGGAGATATTGAGGAAGTATAATAGCTAACAAAAAATGCTTTACAGAAAATTTTCTGTAAAGCATTTTTTATTTCTTATTGTAATGCATCCCAAAGATTCTTTGCATAATGGTCAAATCCAGAATCCACTGGATGTAACCCATCTTCTTGGTAATGTTGCAACTCATGTGGGATAAAATCAAAACAATCGATAACTGTGATATTTGGAAGTTCTGCTGTTACTTTCTTGATATACTCAGCGATGTAACTAAGCGGCATTCCAATTGGCTTATCATCATGAAGGTTCTTACGCCACAATGGTGTCAACGCATAGATTTTTGTGTTTGGATACGAATTACGTAGGTTCGTGTAAAATCCTACACATGTCTCTTCAAACTCTTCTTTCAAGTGATGGCTCCAGTCATTGGTTCCATATGCTACCACAATCACATCTGGTTCAAAATCATCTTTGAGGAGTGCCAACGGTGGATAGAAATGCTCTGCCCCAATGGCCTTATTACGTGCTTCTGCATTCATAAATGTTGCCAATTGAACTGCATATGTATGTTCTGGCTCTCTCGCGCTATATCCTTGTGTGATTGAATCACCGTAAATGAGCATCTTGCAATCTTTTGTAACTGGAACTATCTTCGCTTCGTCATCCAAAGTGACGCTCACAATGCTAGATGCCGCTGACCAAGGGAATGCAACTCTCACGCGCTTCATTCCTGATTTTAACGCGAATTCTTTTGCAAATACAGTACGGTCTACTGTGCTCTCAACCGTTCCTGACAATTCACCAATACGTTCTCCGTCTACTAAAATGCTATGTGCAAAAAAGCAATTAGAACTTCCACCTTTTACAGACACTTCTAATCCCAACATCTCACTATCTGTATCAAATTCTAAACTGATATTAGATGTGGCAAAAGATTTAATAAAGAAATCCTCTGAAACACTTTCGTACATATCTTGTTGTTCCTTTGTGAATCGATGCAAATCAATTCTACCTTCTACTTCTTCGATTCTTGCTGCTCCGTGCACAAGTGCTTTTATCTGTTCAAAATTTAACTTCATCCTTTATCTCCTCGTTCCTATAGAATAATCTTTTTAGCTACGCTAATTGTAACACCCTTCAGGTATTCATTCAATTGTGCCTTTTCTATTTCCTTTATGCAAAATCACTTTTTGCATACTCACTTGGCCGCAATCCTGTCGCCTTGTAGAATGCATCAGAAAAATACTCAGTAGACGAATATCCTAGTTGCTCTGCAATCTTATTTACCCGATTTCCCTTCATACGAAGCATGTCTTTCGCATGGCAGATGCGAAGCTCTGCTCGGTATTTGAGTGGCGATGTATGGGTGATCTTCTTAAACTCTCGAAGGAAATGATATTTACTAAGGCCACACATATCTGCATAATCTTCTAGAGTCAAATTCTCTGCATAGTTTCGATTGATATATTCAATGACTGAATTGAGTTCCGGTGTCACACGAAAGCTTGCACTTTTCTCAATCTGTCTTCTCGTTTTGACAAACAGTTCCAAAAGAAGACTTTCACAAACCACCTTATAATCTTGCTTTTTGTGCTGCAATTCCAGAATCATCTCTTCAAAAATATCTCCAAGCTCTGCAGAAGGAAGTGAATGATACGGTTTAGAGGTCTTCATCTGCAACAAATTTAGCACATTTTCATCTGCCGAAAAATGCACATAATAAAACTCCCCCGAAGCATTGGATTCATAGATATGATGCTGCTCTTCCCCCGGCGCATAAAGTATAAAATCTCCTGAAGAACATATCACTTCTTTTTTCTTAAAGAAGAACTTCGCCTCCCCATGATAGATGTAAAGAAGCAAGTAATCATCTCTCCCTTTTGGCCTGTTGATTTCGCGGCCGTGAAAGGTAAAGATATGTCCGCTACTATTTACACTAATTTTTTCTTCTTCTAAATGCTCTCCCCAATAACCTTTTATCTGCATAACATTCTTCCTTTAGCAATATTTCTTATTTTATCAGCAATTTTTCTTATTATAGTAGTTTTATTCTAGCATTATAATGAACATAAATCAACAAACAAAAAAGGAGAATAAAAACATGGCATTAAACTCAGATATCGCATTTAAAATCGGTTGTGGACGTTACATCCAAGAAAGAAACGCAATCGTAAACAACTTGAAAATCGAATTACCAAGATTCGGAAAGAAACCTTTATTTATCTGCGGAGAAAATGGTTACCGCGTAGCAAGTGAAAAAATCGTTGAAGGATTGAAAGACACTGATATGGAATACGAACTTCAAGTTTTCACAAGCACACCTTGTCTTGAAAACGCAGACGAACTCGCTGCATACGCACATGAAAATGGTTACGACATTATCTGCGGTGTTGGAGGTGGTGTCATCGGTGATACAGCAAAATTAGTAGCTGAACGTGCAGACTTACCACTCGTTCAGATTCCAACATCTTCTGCAACTTGTGTTGCCGCTACTCCTTTGAGCGTTATGTACAACAGAGAGACACACGCACACCTTGGAAGCTTGAAACTTATGAAGGAAGCAGATGCTGTTCTTGTAGACCTTGATATTATGATCGAACAACCTTCTCGTCTTTTCTGGGCTGGTGTTATGGATTCAATGGCAAAACTTCTTGAAAACAATCATAGATTACAAAAAATGACAGAAAACGATATCCCAGTTGGGTTTGATATCGCTTTAATCATTTCAGATAGAATCTACAACTTCTACGATGAAAAATACGAAGATCTTTTGAAAGCTGTAAACGACAAGCAAATCACAAAAGATTTCGAACTTGCTGTATTCTACGCAATCGCTGTAACAGGTGTCATCAGTGGAATCGCAAAAGGTTCAAACCAATGTGCTTTGGGACACCGTTTCTACGAAGAAATTAGAAGTTATTTCTACGAAGAAGCAAAAGATTTTGTACATGGAGAGCTAGTTGCTATGGGCAATATCGTACAAATGTGTTATGACGGACTTGACTACCAAGCAATGATCGATCTTCTTAAGAAAATGAGTCTTCCTACTACACTTTCAGAAATCAACATTCCTGTCTGTGAGGATACTATGAATACTTTTGTAAATAGATTATGCGCTTCAGGAGTTATCAACGATAGCAGTGATGAGTCTAAAGCTCGTGTAAGAAAGGCAATGCTATCTGTTTATAAATAAATCGTACTTTGAACGATTTTGCAATTATATTGAACTATACGCTATTGTTTTTCAATTATTGAGGATCTACACTGAAACAAAAGGAGGAAGAAAAGAATGAAAAATCAAGTAATTAACAAAATTTTAGATGCTAAAATGGTAGTTATCGTTCGCGGTATCGATAGCGACAAAATCATTCCACTTGCAGAAGCTATGTACGAGGGTGGCGTTCGCGCTTTGGAAATCACATACAATGCTTCTAACATGGAGGAAAACACAACTGTAGCTGGCAATATCAAGAAACTCGTTGACCATTTCGGAGATAAAATGATAATTGGTGCCGGAACTGTTCTTACCGAAGAACAAGTAGAACTTACAAAAGCAGCTGGCGGAACTTTTATCATTTCACCTAATACAAACAAAAAAGTAATCGCAAAGACATGCGAATTGGGCATGGTATCCATCCCAGGCGCTTTAACACCAACAGAATGTGTAGATGCTCACGAAGCAGGTGCAGACTTTGTAAAACTCTTCCCGATTACAAATCTTGGAAGTGGATACGTAAAAGCAATGAAAGCACCACTTTCTCACATCCGTTTCTTAGGAGTTGGCGGTATTGACGAAAACAACATGGCTGAATACGCAAAAGCTGGTGTATGTGGCTTTGGTATTGGTTCAAATATTGTAAACAAGAAATTGATTGAAGCAGGCGATTATGCAGCAATCACAGAACTTGCTCGCGTATTTACATCACGTTTATAATCATAGGAGATACCATTATGAATTCAAAAAAAATATCCATTTCTACTGGTGCTCTTCAAAGGACATATGGTACGAAAGAAGCACTTCGTATTGCACACGAAATCGGTGCAGATGGCGTAGATTTTGGCTTAGATTTATTTTTGCAGAATCCAAGACCATACGATGTACGTAACCCGGAATCCATCTACTGTAAAAGCGATGAGGAAATCATTGCATTTTTCACAGAAATTCGTGAATATGCAGATTCACTCGGTCTGAAAATCTGCCAAACACATGGAAGATTCAAGGGATTACTCAACAATCCAGCAATCGACACCATCACACTAGAAAACATAAAAAAAGACCTATTGGCAACTAGTGCTCTTGGCGCTCCTGCCTGTGTCATTCATACAATCGCAACGCCTCATATTGGGCCACAGCCAGATGAACTTATGTATCAATTGAATCTGGATTTGTTCACAAGCGTCATTCCGTACGCTAAAAAATATGGTATAAAGGTGGCAACAGAGACCTTCGGAGATGCCGAGCAATATAAAATGTGTGATTTCTTTGGAAATCTTGACCATTTTGTAAAAGGGTTTGAAGATGTTTGTGCAGTGGAAGATTTTAAAGATTATTTCACTATCTGTGTGGATACTGGCCACAGTAACAAGGCAGTACTTTATGATCAACCTTCTTCTGCAGATGTTATTCGAAGACTCGGAAAAAATATCAGCGTGTTGCATCTAAACGACAATAACAAATTGAAAGACCAACACAAAATCCCAATGACTGGAGATTTGGATTGGAAAGATATTATGGATGCCTTAGAAGAAGTCGGTTATGACGGATATTACAACATGGAATTAAATCTAGGTTGGTTCGGTCCGGATATGATGATAGAAACGGCAGCATTTGCAATAAAAGTAATGAAAAATATGTTGAAAGACAGACACTAAGAAAAAGGAACCGAAATATCGGTTCCTTTTTTTGTGGATGGTCTCACATCCATCTTCTTCCTTAGCTTTAATATAACTATAGTTCTTCTATAATAGCAGTGATCACCTTTACATCTTCTTCCAGCATTTCTGCTATCTCTCCCGCAGAGTATCCTTTTTGCACTTTCTTTTCTACCTGTGTTCTTAAAAGACGGTCTCTTCCTTCTTCTCTTCCTTCTTCTCTTCCCTTTTCTAACCCTTCACTTTCCTTCTCTTCCAACAATGCCTTCAATCCACCACACATATCCACTTTTGATTCTCCTTCCACTACTTTAATATTGCTATTGGTACACACATTTAATAATCTCACTGCATCCGCATCTACACTCTGAAATGCAACATCTTCCTGTAATTTTGCCAGTGCATCTTTGTCTTCTGAAACAGCTATGTATTTCATAACCTTTCCAAAATCAGTCGCAAACTTATCAAAGTCTTCTATCTCATTCGGAACAAGAAGATGCACCTTGTAATCCTCCACATACTTCATAATACTGTCATCAATTTCTTCAAACATCTCTTTCAAACTTCTAGGGCCATCCCATTCCTTTGCCCCAAAATAGACGGTCAAACCAATGATTGGCTTCAGTTTGTCTTGTCTCTTGAATCCGGACAAGTACTCACCACTATCTTTGATATCTTTTTTCCGACGATGCTCCCTTGCGATATCTGCTACCTGTTTTGCATAATTCAGTGCATCATAATTCATAGTTTTCACCGGCAATGCATAATGAATATCTGACTGATTTTCAATCCCTAGAAGTAGATACGTTGCTCTGTCATCCTGCATGATAATACATTGTTTGAGCACATCCCGATATTTTTCTGCTGTTTCGACGTTGTCACCCTTAGGAATCACTGTAAGTTCTGTAGAGTCACAAGGCTTAAGTTGTTCTGGCTTAATGACCTGTTTTCCTCCATACAAATAGTGATTAAAACAATCAGCAAAATGTTCTGGTACGGACATATAGTCCTTGGTTATGGTATTCTTTTTTCCCATATTTATTTCCTCACTTTCTCCACTACTGAGAGCTCTCCCTATATCGTGTGGGTTAAGAAACAAATACAAGTTTTATTAGATATTATTCTAGAGACTATGAATTGAAATGTCAATAATACTTAAAAAATTAAAATTAAAATATTTTATAACTTCTTGGAAATTTTCTCGGATATCGAGAAGATAAGTTAAATAGAATTACTTGATTGTTTCCACGTATGAGATTACTTCTTTGTGGAACTTCATTGTAGTACACTCACCATCTAAAAACAAGGTCAAATACACAATTTATAAATTCTTTACATTTGACACTCAACAACAAAAACCAGACGGCAAACTTGCCGTCTGGTTCCTATTTCGCTCTTTTTATGTAATTAATCATATCATCAACCGTACTACCAGTATGACGATTTTTGATTATGGTTTTATTTGTATAAACAGCATCCTATTCTCTCATTAATCTCTTTAATGACTTCTGGTTCAATTTTGAAATTGCGGTCAATGTCCATAAGACCATTGATTTCTTGTTGCACGTCAGTTACCTGTGTATAGCAGAATCCGCATGCATAATCCAATTCCTTCACGGCAGTTATAAGTCCATCAAAACGTTTCACGAACGCTTCCTTGCCTTCTACTTTGCCGCCATATCCCCAACCAGAATCATCATTATTAAAGGCAATTCCACCAAATTCACTGATAATAATTGGCTGTCCTTTATACTTGTAATCTCCAGCGAATGCAGGTCTTGAGCAGTTGAAGTAAACTTGATTATTTAATAACTCTTTTTCATACGTTGTATAACGTTTTTTAAGCACTTCTCCATCTGCCACATAGTCATGCAATGTAATGATGTCAGAAATCGTATGCATCCATCCGTCATTTACGATTACCGGTCTATGCTGATCGATACTCTTTGTCAGATAATAAATCGCTTCTGTAAAATGTTGCTGATCTTTTCTTGTCTGAATCTCTGTCATTCCCCAAGACTCATTAATCGGTGTCCAAGTAATGATACAAGGATGGTTGTAATTCTGCTTTACAATCTCAAGCCATTCTTTTGTAAACTCTGTGACAGCATAATCAGAAAATTGGAACGCCGATGGTGCTTCACACCATACGAGCATACCTTTTACATCGCACCAGTACAAGAAGCGTTCATCTTCTGTCTTTTGGTGCTTACGAAGACCGTTGTAGCCAAGTGCTTGAATCTTTTCAATATCCTCGATGAGCGCTTCCTCACTTGGAGGTGTTAAGTGCGAATCTCTCCAATAACCTTGGTCTAAAATCAATCTCTGATATAAATTCACACCATTTAACAAGATGCGATTGCCATCGATTCGAATCTCACGCATTGCACAGTAAGAACCGATTTCATCGAGTACCTTATCTCCTTCTACGATACGGAATTCAATATCGTATAAATGTGGTGCATTTGGCTTCCACACGTGCATTGGTCGCACATAAGAAAAGTTACATTTCTTTGCCATATCAATCTTTGCACATACGTGGTTCGATGTGATAGCTGTGAATGTTTTGTTAATCAATTCACCTTTATATGTAACCACTGTTTCTACCATCAAATCGCCATTACAGCGGCTTTCTGGTGCGTTTACATTGTATTCCACTTCCAAGAAGAAGTCCGATACATTTGGAGTCATCTTTACGGAATCCAAACTAATCTTTGGAACATATTCACTCCAAACCGTCTTCCAGATACCTGTAGTTGGAATATACCAACACAAGTATACTTCATCTATCCAACGTTGCTTTCCACGTGGTTGTTGCATGTCAAAGGAATCTTCTACTTTGACAACAACCTCGTTTTCTCCATCATGGACAAGTGCAGTAATGTCGAAAGAAAATCTTGTGTATCCACCTTGATGTCTTCCAACATACTGTCCGTTTACCCATAATTTTGTAATATAATCTGAACCTTCAAAATGAAGAATGTAATTGTTATCTGCCAATCGACTCGCATCTACTTGAATGGTTCTGCGATACCAAATGTTATCATGACGAGTTTCGTCTTGAATCCCACTTAGCTTAGTTTCAAATGTAAATGGTACTTGAATTAACAGTTCCCCTTTGAAATCTTGATACCATTTTTGCGTTTCTCCAACGTTCTCATCATCAAAACGAAAATCCCATGTTCCATTTAAGTTTTCCCAATTGTTACGCACAAACTGTGGTCTTGGATAATCTTTTACGTAACACTTCATTTATAGTGTCCTCCCTACATATTTATATAATTAATTTTTCATATACTTTCTTACTGTATATTCTAACACTATGTGTATTGCTATTCATCGTGCCATTTCTATACCCATAATGCAAAATCATTTTTCATCACCACAAAATAAGGTGGATGATTCCTCAATCATCCACCCTAATGTATTGTCAAAACCTATTCATTTTATAAGCCAGTATCCCAGCCCCATGTTTCACCAAATTGTTTAATCCATACAATAAACTTATCGTACAATTCTACTGGTACTTCAAGAATCAACTGTTTCGTTGTTGGCTCATCATCTGCCACAGCATTCACAGGTTGCTCGATTTGAATATCCCATTTATCATGTGCCGGATCATATTTTTCTGGGTATCTATCAGCTTCAGGTCTGTCAAAAGTACTTACTGCATCTACTCCAGAAAGAATCGTGTTGCCAACTGTCACAGTTTGGATACTTGTATTTCCTCTCAAAGTTAAGTTTCTGTCATCACCCGCATCCGTACATCCATAGACAGCTGCTCCTTCTGCCGCACTCCAGTTTGTGTTATTTGCGATGATATTCGAATCAATCAAGGTAATATTGGCATCCACTTTTCTACAGATAAAGATACCCATTCTACCTTTTGATTTCGTAGAATCAAAGCTACTGTTCTTCATCTCTATATTCAACGTCTTAGCTCCAGTTTCACTCTGATTCACTCTGATAACCGCTACCGTTTTCTTTATCAAACGATTATATCCATCCTCTACGGTAATATTGGTTTTTTCTAGTTTTAAATTATTGGTTCCTGGTTTTGTATCAAGATAAATGATACCATATGCCAAATATTTTTCCGTAGTTGTTGAATTCTTTGCAACAATATCTACATTTGTGAACTTAAGATTTACCGCATTTGTATATGTCTTAAGCAGAGACTCATCTCCAAAATAATTGATAAGCATTTCCTTGAACTCTACTTCCGTATGTACTTTCAAAGCATTCTTTGCTTTTGTACTGTCAATGCTTAAAGAACACCAGTTGCCGTCTATCGTAATTTTTTTCTTAGATGCATTCTTCAAAACAACTTCCAAGGTGCTTGCATCTGGATTTTTCCATAAATTTGCTCCTGCAATATCTCCGTACACTTCAACCGTTGTAGCTGCCGTTGCTGCGTTCGCTGCTGTAACCGCATCTGCAAATGTAGCATAGAAGTTATTTCCAACTTTCACTGGCCCTGTTGCATTTGTACAAGTAAATGTACCACCAGTTCTGTTCACTGTAACATCCTTAGTGTAGCCATCAGCAACTTTATCATTATAAATTGGAGCTACATTCTTTGTAGTGATATTGGTATTTGTCAATGTAATATTTGCATTTGTTGTACTCTTGATTTTAATACCGTTAAGGTTTTGTGCACTTCCTGTATTCAAATTACAATTGTTCATTGTGATTGTTACAGTTTTTACACCTGCCGCTCCACCATTTCCTGTACGTACAATTGCATTATCCGATCCTGTCGGAGTTGATCCATCCATATTGACAGTTACATCTGTCATATTAAGTGTCATGGTCTGTGGATTATTGTCTTTACCAAACAAATTGATAAGACCATATTGATATCCTGAAATATTCTTTGCATCAATATCTACATTTTGCATGTTCAATGTTGATGTCGTTTTTACCATTACCACACCTTGTTTATTTGTGTGTTTTAATTTAAGGTTCTTCAACGTTACAGTAGCATTATGTTCTACACAAAGTGTGTTTGTCACATTTGTAGTAATCGTATATTGCTTATTGTTACCATCAATAGTAAGTGCTTTTCCATTTCTATTACTAATTGTAACATTTGAACTTAAACTTACATTATCATACAACTTAACTACTGCAGCCTCTTCTGACTCTCTTGCGAATTTCAAAGCATTGGTGAATGTTGTGTAGTAAGTTGTGTTTCCTGTTACACAAGTTGCTTTTCCTGTAATTGTAACATTTGCTGGCAATGTACCTGTTGCTGTAATTGTATTGTCATTACTGTTAACAGTTACTGTTTTTCCATTTGCATTTGCAAGTTTTGAAACATTCACTGTCCATGCTTCTTTCACTTCAACAGTTGCATTTTCAGTTGCGTTTTTCACTTCGTCAGCTACATCGTCTAATGAAAGATATACTGTCTTATCTCCCATTGCTACTTCTGCTTCACTGTTAATAGTCACGCTTGGATTTTTTGTACCTGTTGTTTCAAGGCGATTACCATCTGTATTGATTGTAATCTTCTTACCATTCTTATTCACAAGACCTGTAAGATTAATTTCTGTATCATATGTCAATGTAATGCTTGCATCTTCCGTTGCATTCTTGATTACTTCCCACAATGAATCATTGTAATCGATGAACCAAGTGTCACCAAGTTTTACTTTGTAACCTTCTTGTTCTTCTGCTTTCTTACCACAGATTAAGTCTGCTGATTCTGGAAGCGTTGCAGTACCTTCTGCTCCATTGACTGCTTTTACAGCGGATACATTCTTTGTCTTAATCTTTGAATCTGTTACGCTGATTGTAGCATTTGTTTTTTCCATTACTACAATACCGTGTCTATCTTTCGCGCCTGCTGCATCTAATTTAGAATCTTTGATTGTAATATTGACTGTGTTTTCTTTTAAGTCACTTGCTTTTACAACACCAGTACGGATAATTGCTCCGTTCTTATCGCCAGCATCGCCATTTGTATCCATATCTACATTTACTTTATCTAATGTAAGATTAACTGTTCCCGCAGCTTTGATTGTGATAATACCTTCTGTGTATGCTTCTGTTGCCTGTGTCGCATCAATTGTTACATTCTCTAACTTTACATTTGCAGACCTATCAATACGAACTGCATTTCCTGTTCTCCTATGAACCAAAGTCATGTTTTTAATTGTAACATCAGCTGCATTTTTGTTTACAACAAAGGTTTGATTATCATTTCCTCCGCCTACATTGGTTTTTACAGTGTATCCATCTCCATCAATCGTACATGAAGTCGGAACATCTACCCATCCAGTTGAAACATTTTGGAGTAACTTAATGGTTTCTCCCTCGCCCACACTTCTTGCCGCTTGTGTGAATGCTCTGTGTGCCACATTTCCAATCATTGCATCATAACCCTTGATTGGTTGTTTTTGATATTCTGTAGAAACAGAATCTAATTTTCCGCCATTGACAGTCATTGTCTGATGATTTCCAGCATCTTTCAAATGTACTGCATGTGCATCTAATGTCTTAATATTTGTATCTGTTAATACAACTGTCGCATTTGTCTTTGACATAATGATAAGACCGCTTCTTCCAGTTGCTTTTGTTGTATCGAAATTACAGTTTGTCAAATTAATGTTAACCGTCTTTTTCGTCTCATTTCCTGTACGAACTACAGCCGTGTTATCAATTCCTCTTCCAGACACTGCCATCGTAACATTTACACCAGTCATGTTAAGAGTGGTTACTTCTCCAGCTGCCGCCTTATCCGCTGCACCTTTCGCATCCAAAATAAGGTTTACAAGTGCAAAATCATATTTTTTTCCTTCTGTTGCGTTAATCGTCACATCTGTCACATCGATAGTACCGACATCCACCACTTGAATTGCACTACCTGTATTCTTGTGATTAATTGTCAAATCTTTGATTGCAACTTTATTTCCTACCAAGAGGGCATTTGAGCCACCACTTGTAGTAAGTGTTTTGCCATTACCGTTTAAAGTAATTTTCTTTCCATTTGCGTTGTTGAAGGTTCTGCTACTAATTGTATAGTTAGCCATCAACTTGATTTCTGTATTTTTTGTAGCTGCATTCGCAACTTCTGCAGCTTGTTTCAATGTATAGAACACATCACCAATTTTTGCCAAATAGTATTCTACCGGATACTCTTGGTATGTCTTATCCAAAGATGTCAATTTTGTATCTGCGTTTTTCCAGTTAATATCTTGTTCGTTAGAACGAATCGCAAACATATCCATTGTCTTGATGGTTGTATTCTTTAAATTAACTGTTGCTTTCGTATTTGGTACAATCGCAATACCACTTCTTCCAGTTGCCTTTGTTGTATCAAAGTTACAGTCTGTAAGGTTAATTACTACAGTCTTTTTCTCTGTATCATTACCTGTACGAATAATAGAAGCATATTTATCACTTCCTTTGGATTTAACAGCCATCTTCACATTTACTCTTGTGAAATCAACAGTTGTTGTATCACCTTCCGCAAGTGTATTTACCAAAGTATAGTTGTAATTCTTTCCTTCTGTTGCATTGATTGTAATATCAGTTGCTTTTAAATTTGCAACTTCTGTAATCTGGAATACACTACCTGAATTTTTGTGGTTAATCTTCATATTCTTGAATGCCACATTGTTGCCAAGGATAAATGCATTCGATCCGCCACTTGTAGTGATTGTTTTTCCATTTCCATCAACAGTAATCAACTTGCCATATTTGTTGTTGATTGTACATGTTTTCATTGTAACGTCCGCAACTGCTTTAATTGTCACATTTGTTTTTGACTTTGCAGCTACATCTGCCGCATGTGCAAATGTTAAATGATATGTATTTCCAATCATCGCTGCATAACCTTTGATTGGTTTTTTTGTATGAGGACTTACAGTTGACACTGCTGTGCTATTGATCATAGTAAGTGTCTGTGCTTTCGATTGTTCTTCTGCCCAGATTGCCGGGTTGTCACCAGCTTTGAATGTACAGTTCGTTGCTTTAATTGTAGCCACTGTATTTTTCATAACCACGATACATTGTCTTCCGGTTGCACCTTCTGCATCCAAGTTACAGTCTACCATATTGATGTTGACTGTCTTTGTACCGCTTGTGTTACCTGTACGGATGATACCTGCTTGATTTGCTTTCGCCGGTGTCTGCACCGCCATCTTCACATCTACTCTTGTCATATTCAAGTTTGTAGTTCCGCCAACAGCCAAAGTGTTAATCAATGCATAGTTGTATGCCGATCCTTTTGTTGCATCAATCTCAACATCGGTAAGATTCAATGTCGCCAACGCATTTACTTGGAATATTGCACCTGTATTGTTGTGTTTGATCTTTACATCTTCAAATGCAATAATACCGCCTTTGTCTTGATTTACAAGGAATGTGTTATTTCCACCTTCTGCAGTAATTGTATGACCATTACCTTTTACAGTAATATTCTTTCCATATCCGTTCTTAACTGTACCAGTATTCATAGTGACATCAGCAAGTAATTCAATAACAACGTCATTGCTTGACGCGTTTGCTACACCCAATGCTGACGAGAATGACATAAATTTCGTATCGCCAATCTTTGCTATGTAAACAGAATCATCTTCTGCAAGTGTGATTTTTGCATTACCCATAGAGTCAAATTCATATTTCACACTTTCATCCAATTTATACCCTATCGGAACTCCAACTACTTTCAAATAGCAGCCCTCTTCTACACCTTCCGAGAACTGAATCTTCCCATTTCCATTGGTTACATATGGAAGCCATGTAATCTCTGTTCCATCTTCCGCACAAAGCATAACATAAACTTTCTCTAACGACTGTCCCTTATCACTTTGTACGTATACCGAATATATATTGCTTTCATCGTCTTTCGAAAACCAAGTGCTGCCCACAGTGGTCAATAGAACTGCTCCACCTGCACCTACAAGCAATACAATTAATACGAGGGAAATTATCCAATATTTTTTGATATTTTCCTTGAATTTTTTCATTGTTTTTCCTCCTCAAGGTTTCTTTAAAGAGGGCACAGGCCCCCTACCCCATTGTTTTGCTTAATCGTAACATCTTTTCTTTTTTATTTCATCGTGATAATTCAAGGTTCTTTGTGCAAAATCTGTTTTTAAAATGTTTTTGCACGGTTTGGATTGAATTATACCATTGTGCTTCTTTTACTATTTACTGTATAGTAATCTTATCAAAGTATCGAATTTAAGGAGGTACCGTATATTATGAAATTTAATTATGTCAAGAAATTAATGTCAGCGACGCTGTGCCTTTCCATCTTATCTTTAGCAGTGGTTGGGTGCGGTAGCACAAAAGCTGGTAAGAAAGTTGACAGCAAATATACCCACAGAGTCATCCTCGTGTCGGATATGCACTATACTACAGATGAATCGCCAGCAGAACTGAAACAAAAATATCCTGAATCAAATGCTTCTGATGCATCCGGAGGCACATTCGGATATTCACAAGGCGAAAAAATCCAAGCCATCTTAGATGACATCGATGCATTTGCAGAAACATATCCTGTAGATGCCGTCATGGTACTCGGTGATTTGTCTCTTGATGATTATGGATATCGTAATCTTCCAGTCAGTTACTTGAAAGAATTTAAAAAAGACTTTTTAGATAAGTTGGATTTTCCATGGCATGCAATCGCAGGAAACCATGACAGTTATCCAAACGAAGAATGGAAAGCGATTATTGGTACTGACCGACAATATTCTGTAAAGATTGGCGATGCAGCATTTATTATGCTCGACACATTTGAAGATGAACTCGCCACTGGCGCTTCCGGTTCTAAGTATTGCGGCGTTGATGTTGAATGGTTAGAAAAAGAAATTGAAAAATATCCAACTGAAACTATTTTCCTTTGTTCGCATTATTATCAACCAAAGGAAGCTGATTATAAGTTTACAAAACTTTTGAGAAACAACCCTAGAATCGTATGTATGTTCCACGGGCACACACACAAAAATACAGTCGTAGCGCCAGAAGTTATGAACTTCAAGTATCTTGCAAACATCGGCGGATACGCTTATGACGGTGATGATTCTTCCGGTGCTTGGGACTTCTCTCAATTCCATGACGATTGGGCTTGGGGATATCAAGTGTTAGAGTGGAATGATACAGAAGCTCGCATCTATCATGTGAAAACACCACGTACATACACTGGTTCTAACGGAACATTTAATTTCCCTGGCGGAATTGAAGATGATATGATTATCAAATATACAAAGGACGAAAAATAAAAAATTGCCACACACCTTTCTTCGGTGTGTGGCTTTTTTACGTCTCTGACAGGAGTCGAACCTGCGCACCCGCCTCCGGAGGGCGGCGCTCTATCCACTGAGCTACAGAGACAATGACCTTGCTTATCGTATCATATTTGGTTTTAAAAGTAAAGGAGTTGCTTTTTCTTCTTCCTTAGGTTATAATCAAAAAACCATAATATTTATCAAATCTTTTTCTCGACAGATTCTGTCATTTTCACAGACATACAATCAAATACGCACCATCAATACAGAAAGGAGTATTTATGGATTATGAGCAATTTATCATTGTGCTCAAAGAGAAAATTGCACTTTTATTAAGCCCAGGTATGGAGCTTCAAATACATACCAATTTAAAAAACAACGGAAAGAAACGCACAGGTCTTGCTATATCAGACAAGAACGTAAACATTTCCCCTACCATATATCTCGAAGAGTTTTTTGAACAATATAAAAAAGGGCTTTCCCTGGATTCAATTGTCGAAAGTATTTGGGATGTGTATCACGAAGTTCGTTTCGATCATTCTTGGAATCTAGAAAATATCAAAAACCTATCTGAAATCCAATCCAAATTATCACACAAACTCATTAGTGCCGAAAGAAATGATGAACTATTAAAATCGCTTCCTCACACACGTTTTTTGGACCTTGCAGTCGTATATTATATCCTGTTTGATGTGGATGATCACGGTTCTGCCACCATTCCTGTTACATACGATTTTTTGAACTTCTGGGGCATTAACATTTCCCAATTGCACAAATTTGCTATCGAAAATGCACCGCTTCTGCTTCCCGCTCAATTTTTACCAATGCGGGTTGTCGTAGCCGAACTAATGGGTTGCGAATGCGAGGAAGACATCCTCGACGATGATTTCTTATTCGTGCTCACAAATCCAATGCGCCACTTTGGTGCATCATGTCTTTTGTATCCTGGCATTTTAGAACAGATTGCCTGTCAGTTGGGCGAAAACTTTTATCTGCTCCCTAGCAGTATTCACGAGACCATGATTGTGCCCGAAAGTCAAAGTCCTTCTTTAGAGACATTACAAGAAATGGTAAAAGAAATCAACGAAACACAGATGGACGTCGAAGAAGTGTTGTCCGATTATGTATATTATTACAACTTTCAAACAAAAGCATTATCATAGATGATCGCTTCAACAAAAAAGAGTATGGAATTTCATCCATACTCTTTTTAACATCTTTATTAAACTCTTGATAAGTACTCACCTGTACGTGTATCAATCTTAAGAACATCTCCCATTTCTACAAACAATGGAACGTATACAAGTGCTCCAGTTTCTACTGTTGCTGGCTTTGTAGCACCTTGTGCTGTATCACCTTTGAATCCTGGCTCTGTATCAATGATTGCAAGTTCTACGAACAATGGTGGTTCAACTGCAAACACATTTCCTTTGTGTGAACAAATCTTAACCATCTCGTTTTCTTTTACAAACTTCAATGAATCACCAATTGCATCTTCGTTCAATGCGATTTGGTCATAAGTTTCAACATCCATAAAGTGGAATAATTCACCATCAGAATATAAGTACTGCATATCCTTTCTTTCGATATGAGCTTTTGGGAATTTTTCAGTTGGTCTGAATGTTCTTTCAACTGCACCACCATTGATGATGTTTTTCAATTTAGTTCTTACGAACGCTGCACCCTTTCCTGGTTTTACGTGTTGGAATTCTAAAATTTGATAAATGTTCCCTTCAATCTCAAGAGTAACACCATTTTTAAAATCGCCTGCTGAAATCATTTGTTATCCTCCTTATTTATCCCTGCAGTGTCTATCTTGCAGGATATGCTTAACGCATTAAATTCTTTCACCTCATATAATTTTATAATAAATCGTTCTGTTTTTCAAGCACTTTTTACTCTTTCTCTAGATAATGTATCTTTTCTAACATACTTTTTAATTCCGCGTCCGGAATCTGTCCTGGTGCCGATGCTTTCCCTATGGTTCCAAACGTCATTGATGATCCATACAGTTCACCTTCTATGCGACTCACCATCCCAAGTTCTCCCATAGACATGGTAACAATCGGTTGCTTGGCATATTGTAACGCCATCTCTTTTGTGGCCTCTAACAGTGTACAGACGTCTTCTTTGCTTTGAGGCATAACTGCTATCTTCGGTATATCCACCCCAAGTTCTTGCATATAGCATAGTCGCCTAATAATCTCTTCTTTTTCTGGAGTCTTCGCAAAATCATGATTGGAACCAATCACTTTTATTCCTTGCGCTTGAATCTCCCAAATCAGCAATTGAATATTCGCATCCTTAAAAACTTCAACATCCACGAAATCTGCCATTTTTGTGCAAGCAATGTCCCTCAGTAGTTTTGCATAGTCCTCATAACAAATCTCGCACTCTCCGCCTTCCGCTTTCGTTCGAAAAGTAAAAATAATCGGATACTGAGCCAACTCTTCTTTGAGAGATGCAAGCACCTCCGTGATTTTTTTCACATCCAAGCATTCCTTATACCAATCCACTCTCCACTCAACAAGGTCTGCGCAACTGTTCTTTACTTGCTTTGCCTGAGTCAATATCTCCTCTTTCGTCTCCCCTACAATGGGAACGCAGATTTTTGGCATTCCATCTCCAATTTTTATCCCTTTGATTTCCATTGGCTTCATACGTAATCCTCCAACTGCTATTGCCATTATCATAAAATAATTCTGCTTCCTTTTCAACCTTTCCTTGACATTTTTGCCCTTTCGCTCTAATGTAAAAGAATAACAGGCAGAAAGGAAATAGAGTATGCAACAAATCACTGGACACACAATGCTAACTGGTCTATTGGGAAGTCCTGTTTCCCATAGCATCTCACCTGCGATGCACAACGAAGCATTCAGACAATTAAATATGGATTGTGTTTACCTAGCTTTTGACGTAACTGCCGAGAAAATGGCAGCGGCCGTGAGCGCTTTTCGTACCCTCAAAGTACGTGGCTTTAATGTAACTATGCCAGGGAAAAACATTATGACATCTCTTTGCGATGAGTTGTCGCCTGCAGCCCAATTTACCGGTTCTGTCAACACTGTAGTCAATGAGAATGGACGGCTGATAGGGCATAACACGGACGGCATCGGTTATATGCGTTGCTTAAAAGAAATTGGCCTTGATATTGTCGGCAAAAAAATGACCATTTTGGGGGCTGGTGCTACCGCAACCTCAATTATCACGCAAGCCGCATTGGATGGAGTATCTGAAATCTCTATTTTCGGTCGTAAAGGTGCTTCCTACGAACGAGCAGTTCAACTAGTTGGCACCCTAAACAATTCTACCTCCTGCAAACTTGCGTTGTATGACCTAGAAGATAAAGATTTGTTAAAGCATGAGCTCTCTCAAAGCATTCTGTTAACAAACGCAACCTCTGTGGGTATGGCACCTAACACAGAAAGCTCTCTCATTGAGGATGCCGACTTGTTTCACTCATCCTTAGTTGTATCCGACGTCATCTACAACCCTAGGGAAACAAAATTGTTGACTCTAGCAAAAGAAGCAGGATGCAAAACGTTCAACGGCTTGTATATGTTACTCTACCAAGGCGCTGCCGCTTTCGAGTTATGGACTGGACAAGAAATGCCAGTTGATATTATTAAACAGAAATATTTTTCAGAATAGAAATAGGGATGTATCAAAATACATCCCTGTTGTTTATTTCTTTGATTTTTTATAAAAATACAATACAATTTTCTCTAAATATCGCTTGAGCACAATCTGAATTTCCTCATGCTTATCAATCGGTTGCACTAGAACATTTCGGATTCCTGTGCGTTTCGCACCCCATACATCCGTAAAGAGTTGATCTCCCACAAAAACAGTATTGGATAAATCAGTCCCCATCAATTCCATTGCTTTCAAATAGTTCGTTCTCGCTGGCTTATGAGCATCTGGGATTGCAAAAACTTCCACATCCTTATTAAACATATCCACGCGCGGTTGCTTATTATTCGATAGTAAACAGCACTTGAATCCAAGTCCTTTTAATCTTGCAAACAATGCAATCGCTCTCTCATCCGCTGGTGCGCCATGCATAACCAACGTATTATCGATATCAAAAATCAAACCGCGATATCCTTCTTCATAAAGTTTCTCAAATGGTATTTCATAGGTAGATGACATATAATCATCTGGGAAAAATGTTTTTAACATACTCTCTCACCCTTCACTTTTCGCATAATTTCTTGACAGATATCTAGAACATCTCTTCCATCTGTCTCTATTACAAAGTCTGCTGCTTTTTCATAGCACGGCAAACGCTTTTCCAACATATCTTGAATGGCAGAAACATTTTTGTTTCCTTCTAAAAGTGGCCGATTCTCATCTTTCCCAATGCGTTCCAAAACAGTACTTGGTTTTGCGGTTAGCCACACAACGATTCCACAAGATTTCATAATCTTTACATTCTCTTCTCGGAGCACAACTCCGCCGCCACAGGAGACAACAACCTGGCTCTTTTTACTGCATTCTGTTAACAATTTTGTTTCTTCATTCCGAAAATAGGTTTCCCCATACTTCGAAAACATTTCTGATATGGTCATTCCTGTGCGTTCCACAAGCTCCCGGTCCATCTCCACAACTTCCATCCCGTATTCTTTTAGCAAACGGTCTGCAACTGTACTTTTTCCACAACCCATAAAGCCAATCAAAAATACATTTGTCATAATGATTTCTCCTCTAGCATTTCCTTTACATCTACACGAAATGTTTCCCATGCTTCCTCATTGTCCACAAAATATTTCGGACACTCTTTTCCAGTTACGTCATAATGTCGAATAAGGTCTTTTTCTGTCAACTGAAATTTTTCACACAACCACGCCGTCAAATGTACCATAGATTCATAGGTCTCTTTTGTATAAGATCCGTCTTCTCCTTTATGGCAGGTTTCAATGGACACGCTGTCAATGTTCCGCTCATTGGAAGCATATGCAATCTCCCAAGTCGGCACGCATTGCACAATCTCTCCCTCTATCCCTACAATAAAATGACTGCTTGCTTTGGTCTTTTTAGAATCTTTGAGTCCTTCAAAATAATTGCGGTTTTGCATAGCACTTGTTCCTGGATTTGCAGTATAGTGAATCACTATATTTTGAATCTTCTGACTGCGCAATCCCGACCTCGAATATGGATTAATCGTCAGCAATTTCACTTGCATTTCTGGTTGCTCTATTTTCATTTTATCAGGTGCCTGTTCCACATATCGATTGCTAAAAATTCCTATTTCGAAATGCTTCATACAGATAACTGCAATAATAACAATCGCAAGAAACACTAAAATATTTTTAAAATGTTTTCTTTTTCTTTCTTTTCTTCTTCTCATAACATTTAAATAAAAACAAATGGGGCATATAAAAACACGCCCCATTTGAATTTCTTATACTTGATCCATGCTGTAGTTTGGTGCTTCTTTTGTAATATGAATGTCGTGAGGATGACTTTCTTTCAAAGAAGCTGCTGAGATTTTTACAAATCTTCCTCTTTCTTTCAACTCCTCGATTGTTGGAGTTCCACAATATCCCATACCAGAACGAAGTCCTCCGAGTAATTGGAAGATTGTATCTTCAACCATACCTTTGTATGCAACACGTCCTTCTACACCTTCTGGAACTAATTTCTTAGCATTTGTTTGGAAATAACGGTCCTTACTTCCATTTTCCATAGCTGCAATAGAACCCATTCCACGATATAGTTTATATTTTCTTCCTTGGAATAATTCAAATGTTCCAGGACTTTCATCACATCCAGCAAGAATGCTTCCCATCATACATACGTTAGCACCCGCTGCGATTGCCTTTGTAATATCTCCTGAATATTTAATACCACCATCTGCGATAATTGGCACACCGTACTCTTTTGCAACCGCATATGCATCCATAATTGCTGAAATCTGTGGTACACCAATACCTGCAACAACACGTGTTGTACAGATAGAACCAGGTCCAATACCAATCTTAACTGCATCTGCTCCTGCTTCAATGAGCGCACGAGTCGCTTCACCTGTAGCAACATTACCTGGGATTACTTGTAAATCTGGATATTTTTCTTTTACCATCTTCACACATTTGATAACATTTGCTGAATGTCCATGTGCAGAGTCTAAAACGATAACGTCTACGTTTGCTTTTACCAAAGCATCTACGCGGTCCAAAGCATCTGCAGTAATACCTACACCTGCGCCACAAAGAAGACGTCCTTGCGAATCTTTTGCAGAGTTTGGATATTTGATTTGTTTTTCAATATCCTTAATTGTGATTAATCCCTTAAGATTGAAGTCCTTATCTACGATTGGCAATTTTTCCTTTCTTGCTTTTGCAAGAATTGCTTTAGCTTCTTCTAACGTTGTTCCTTCCAAAGCTGTAATAAGACCTTCGGATGTCATAGACTCACGAATTTTCTTTGTGAAATCTGTTTCAAATTTCAAATCACGATTTGTGATGATACCTACTAATTTTCTACCTTCAGTAATCGGTACCCCTGAAATACGGAACTTCGCCATCAAATCATCTGCATCTTGTAATGTATGTTCTGGGGATAATGAAAACGGATCTGTGATAACTCCATTCTCTGAACGTTTTACCTTGTCCACTTCATCTGCTTGCGCTGAAATAGACATATTTTTATGAATAATACCAATACCACCTTGACGAGCCATTGCGATTGCCATGCGGTGTTCTGTTACCGTATCCATACTCGCACTCATCATAGGGATGTTTAAGCGAATTTTTTTCGTTAAATTTGTAGTTAAGTCTACTTGATTTGGAATTACCTCCGAATACGCTGGTACTAACAATACGTCATCAAATGTAATGCCATCTCCTATTATTGTTCCCATCTTCTTTATCCTCACTTTCTCTCTGGTTTATAGTGTTTTATGTTACTAAAAAGTCATCGCTATGTCAAGATTATAAAATAACTTTTCTTGGTGCAATATCTCTCATCGCCTGAAGCATTTCTTCATTTGGTTCAAAGATGATTCGAATCTTTTCTGCCCCCTGTGGAACGACCATCTCATAGGTCTTGTTTCCCGGAGTGTGTGTACTAAAATCTTTTACCTTTACATGTTGATATCCCAATAATTCTTGAGTGCCTGTTGGCGCTACGATTACAGCTTCTTTTAAATCTGTAGAATACAGTCTTTTGCGCGATGCCTTATTTGCGATGCGATCAATATCCAATGATCCATTAAAGAATACATACTCATATTCAATGTTCATACGATTAAAAAGAAATACATCTAGTGCAATCATACCCGCTATTATCAAAATAGCAAATGCTGAAACGACAGGAATCATCAGACTCACTACTGATACAACAATCGTTGCAAGAATTAATCCCACTTTTTTCAGTGTCATATCAAATGTATTATTTCGCTTTACTAATTGTTCTATAAGATTGTCCATCTTTAAAACCTCCATACCTTGTGTATTCTAGTATTGTAACACAAAAAAAGGGACTTGTTAAGTCCCTTTTCACAGTGATTTACATCATTCCCATTCCAGCACCTGGATTTGGCATTGGTGGCATATCTACTTTTTTGTTCGCTACAACTGATTCTGTAGTTAACAATGTAGATGCAACACTTGTCGCATTTTGAAGCGCACTTCTTGTTACTTTTGCAGGATCTAAGATACCTGCTTTAACCATATCTACATATTCTTCTTTGTATGCATCAAATCCAATTCCTGGCTCTGCTTCTCTTACTTTGTTGATGATTACTGCGCCTTCCAAACCAGCATTTGCAGTAATATGGAACAATGGCGCTTCTAATGCTTTGAGTACAATCTTCACGCCAGTCTTTTCATCACCTTCCAAAGTATCTGCCAATTTAGCAACTTCTTTTGAAGCATGGATGTAAGCCGAACCACCGCCTGCTACAATACCTTCTTCTACAGCTGCTTTTGCTGCTGAAAGAGCATCTTCCATACGAAGTTTTGCTTCTCTCATCTCTGTCTCTGTAGCAGCACCTACGCGGATAACTGCAACACCGCCTGCCATCTTTGCAAGACGTTCTTGTAATTTTTCTTTATCAAACTCAGAAGTTGTCTCTTCGATTTGTGATTTAATTTGAGCAATACGTGCTTCAATCTGTGCTTTGTTACCCATACCGTCTACAATCACAGTCGCTTCTTTTTGAACTTTGATTGATTTTGCACGTCCCAATTGAGCCAATGTTACTTCTTTGAGGTCTAATCCTAATTCTTCAGAAATTACTTGACCACCTGTTAAGATTGCAATATCTTCTAACATTGCTTTTCTTCTATCTCCATATCCAGGAGCTTTTACTGCTGCCACGTTAAATGTTCCACGCAATTTGTTTACAATCAAAGTTGTAAGTGCTTCACCCTCTACATCTTCAGCAATGATTAATAATCTTGCTCCAGATTGTACAATTTGCTCTAATACAGGAAGTAATTCTTGAATATGTGAAATCTTCTTATCTGTAATAAGTACATATGGATCATCCAAAACAGCTTCCATCTTTTCCATATCTGTAGCCATATATGCAGAAATGTATCCGCGGTCAAATTGCATACCTTCTACTAAATCTAATTCTGTCTTCATAGTCTTAGATTCTTCGATTGTAATAACACCGTCATTTGACACTTTTTCCATCGCATCTGCAACCATAGCCCCAACTTCTGCATCTCCTGCAGAGATCGCTGCTACATTTGCAATTCTTTCTTTGCTTTCTACTTTGCTACTCATAGAGGCAATTGCTTCTACTGCAACGTCTGTTGCTTTTTTCATTCCTTTACGAAGTACGATTGGATTTGCTCCTGCTGCAAGGTTTTTCATACCTTCTTGAACCATTGCTTGTGCAAGTACAGTCGCTGTCGTTGTTCCGTCACCAGCTACATCATTTGTCTTAGCAGCAACTTCACGAATCAATTGTGCTCCCATATTTTCAAAAGCATCTTCCAATTCAATTTCTTTTGCGATTGTCACACCGTCATTTGTAATAAGTGGCGCACCAAATTGTTTATCTAACACAACGTTTCTTCCTTTTGGTCCAATTGTCACTCTTACTGTATTTGCTAATTTATTAACACCAGCTTCTAACGCTTCTCTGGCTTCTGCTCCATATTTGATTTCTTTTGCCATAATACTCTGCCTCCTTATTTAATCACAGCTAAAATATCATTTTGCTTTACAACAAGATATTCCACACCGTCAAGTTCTACTTCTGTTCCTGCATACTTCGAATAAATAACCTTATCACCAACAGAAACCAACATTGTCACTTCTTTTCCGTCAACAATTCCGCCTGGTCCAACTGCAACAACTTCTGCCTGTTGTGGCTTTTCCTTTGATTGACCTGCCAACACAATTCCTGACTTTGTTGTCTCTTCTGCAACTTCTTGTTTTAATACAACTCTGTCTCCTAATGGTACTAATTTCATATTTTTTGCCTCCTTGTTTTATATCTTATTAGCACTCTAACCTATCGAGTGCTAAGTTCAGTCTAGTAATAAAATAGCACTCCACCATATATTTGTCAACCTACTTTATATTTATTTTATAAAATCCATTCTTTACTCGCAGGTTTACCTTCTTGCCTTCTGTATCATTGAATCTTTCTACGATTCTTCCTGTACATTGAAACATTGCTTCTTCCGCAAAAATCTGGCACTCATAGATCGCATCTAGGGATAGTTCTTTCAACTCTCCCTCGTTTAAGATTAGAAAAACCATTTCTTGTTGTCTATCATATGACACAAGTTCACATACATATACCTTTTCATCTAACATTTGTCCCACGGAAAGTGGTTGTGTCATTATTAGTTTTACAACATTTCCCTTGTTCATAGTTCCTCCTTATAAACGTTTCAAAAGGGAATCAGCTTCCTGACTCCCTCAATCTTTTATCCTCGTCTGCGTTTCTTTATACTCTCTAATTCTTCAAAAATAAGTTCATTCACTACTTTGATATAAGTCCCCTTCATTCCAGACGAACGTGATTCTATCACACCAGCACTTTCAAACTTACGAAGGGCATTCACAATGACGGAGCGGGTAATTCCTACACGGTCTGCAATTTTACTTGCAACCAAAATGCCTTCCATTCCTTTCATTTCATCAAAGATATAGAGAATCGCATCCAATTCTGAAGTTGAAAGTGTACCAATTGCAGATTTAACGATTTGCTCTTTTCGAATCTCCTCTGCACTCTCTTCATTTACTGAGCGGAGCATTTCCAAACCAACAACCGTAGTTCCATACTCACTCAAAATAATATCATCAATCTCATAGGTTCCTTCTTGTTTATACATAAACAATGTTCCTAAACGTTCTCCTGCGATTTCAATTGGCGTAACGATTGCCTGATATCCTTTCACAGCTTCTGCTGTAAATCCAAGTGTCTGCAAATTCACATTTTCTTTGGTCGACAATATGTTAAGCATTCTCTCATTAAACATCTTATCCACATGTCTTCCCACTTTATTGACAAGTAAATCTTGAAGCACTTCTACGCCGCTACAGCAACCAATGCCCAATACTTTTCCTTTTTTACTTACTACCAGTACATTTGAATCCATCGTTTCAGTCAACACATCACAAATATCATTGAACACAACTTTACTTGAACTGTTGTTGTGTAATAAGCGATTGATTTTTCTGGTTTTATCTAACAATTGTACACTCATTTCATTTCCTCCATCGCATGATTTTATATATTATCACACAATTTCGCCTATTTCAAGTTTTTGTCTGATTCTTCCGTAGGCTTCTTCCATGACATATATTCACAATTCGGGTTATCCTCACAGCCGTAGTATTTTCTCCCTTTTTTGGTCTTTCGTATTACCACGTCTTTTCCACAAAGTGGACAAGGCACTCCTATTTTTTCTAAATACGGCTTTGTATTTCGACACTCTGGAAAGCCTGGACACGCCAAGAACTTCCCATGTGGTCCATATTTGATTACCATATTTCGTCCACAGTCTTCACAGATAATATCGGTCTCTTCGTCTGCAATCTTGATTTTTTCCAATTCTTTTTCCGCAATCTGAACTGCTTCATCTAAATCTGGATAAAAATTACTGATGACCGATTTCCATTCAACCTTCCCCTCAGCGATCATATCCAAAAGACCTTCCATATTCGCCGTGAAATTCACATCCACAATACTTGGGAAAGATTGTTGCATAATGCGATTGACTACCTCTCCAATCTCTGTCATGTAAAGATTTTTCTTTTCTTTTGCCACATATCGTCTTGCAATAATCGTAGAAATTGTAGGCGCATAAGTACTCGGTCTTCCGATACCAAGTTCCTCTAAGGTTTTTACCAAAGCAGCTTCCGTATAATGGGCCGGTGGCTGTGTGAAGTGTTGTGTTGGTTCCAAAGAATTTACCTCTAATTTCGTATCCTTTGTCACACGTTTTACCAGCGCATTGCTTTCTTCTTTTTCTTCATCCGATTCGATATATACGGTACGGAATCCGTCAAACTTCACACTCGAACTTGTGGCTCCAAAGAAATGTTCGCCTGCTGAAATCTTCACGGTTGTGGTCTCATATTTTGCTGCTGCCATCATACTCGCCACAAATCGTTTCCAAATCAACTGATACAAGCGCAATTGATCTCTGGAAAGTGAATCTTTAACCATTGCCGGTGTTCTGGCAATGTCTGTAGGTCGAATGGCCTCATGTGCATCCTGAATTTTCTTTTCGTTTTGAGCCTTTTTTCCAGCCTTAGCAATGTATTTTTCCCCATAGGTCTCTGTAATGTATGCCTTTGCATTTTCCGCAGCTTCCTCAGATACTCTCGTAGAATCTGTACGCAAATAAGTAATGAGACCTACGGTTCCACTGCCTTTAATTTCAACACCTTCATACAACTGTTGCGCAATACGCATCGTCTTTTGTGTGGCAAAATTCAGCGCCTTCGATGCTTCTTGTTGCAAGGTACTAGTTGTAAATGGAAGTGGCGCCTTTTTGCTTCTTTCTCCCTTTTTCACTTCTGCCACTTGGTATTCCACTTGCTCAAGGTCTTTTAAAACTACATCCATTTCTTCCTGCGAACGAATCTCTCCCTGATATTTCGCAATCAGTGGCTTATTTTCACCTTCTACAAATATGGATGCCTCTAAGGACCAATATTCTTCTGGAATAAATGTATCAATTTCTTCTTCTCTATCAGCGATGATTCGAAGGGCTACTGATTGCACGCGACCGGCACTCAAGCCTCTTTTTACCTTCGCCCACAGAACAGGACTGATTCGATAACCCACCATTCTGTCAAGAGCACGTCTTGCCTGCTGCGCATCAACCAAATCCATATTGATTTCTCTGGCTTCCTTAATGGAATCCTTGACTGCATTCTTCGTAATCTCGTTAAAACTGATACGATACACCTTCTTATTTTCAAGTTTCAAGGCAATATATAAATGCCAAGCAATTGCTTCACCCTCACGGTCAGGGTCAGTTGCAAGATAAATCTTATCTGCTTTTTTCACTTCTTTTCGTAAATTTGCTAATATGTCGCCTTTGCCACGAATCGTAATGTACTTTGGTTCAAAATCATGCTCCACATCAATTCCCAATGAACTTTTTGGCAAATCACGCACATGTCCATTCGATGCAAGCACTTCATAACTGCTCCCAAGAAACTTTTTAATTGTCTTCACCTTTGCAGGTGATTCCACAATCACAAGGTATCGTGCCATTAATATTTCCTCCACTTTTCAATCGATCTATCTGATTTTTACGTAATGATTCTTTGATATTTCTTGAATATATCCTTTTAATTCTAACCCCAACAATGTACTTAGCAGATCCTTCGGCAAAAGTTTCGACTCTTGCATAATCTGTTCTACATTTTTAGGGTAGAAACCAAGGCAACTATACACTATATTTTCTGTGGTTTCAAGTAATATTTTTTCGCCCCTTTGTTTTTCTTGAAATTTTGTATGACAAATTTCGAGCTCTTCTAGCAATTCTTCCGGTGTCAAAAGCACCCCCGCGCCTTGCTTGATCAGCCGATTGCAGCCACTACTCAAACAGCTTGTCACAGGTCCTGGCAATGCATAAACATCTTTCCCTTGCTCAAGTGCCATATCTGCGGTTATTAGGGAACCACTCTTTTCCTTTGCCTCAATTACTAGCACGACGTCTGCCAATCCACTTATGATTCTATTTCTCGCAGGGAAATGCTGTGGCAACGGCTTTGTCCCTACTGGAAATTCGGATAATACCCCACCTTGCTCCTGTAGCCTAGTATAGAGAGATATTTGCTCTCTAGGATAACAGATATCGACACCACATCCCAGTACGCCAAAACTTATCCCGCCTGCATCTAATGCACCATTCTGACTTGCACTGTCCACCCCATTTGCCATCCCACTAATGACATACACACCTGATTTTGCTAAAGTCATTCCAAATTCCTTGGCCATACTTCTTCCATAAGAACTGCATTCTCTCGCGCCTACAATTGCAACCGAAAAACATTCCTGCGGGACTCGTCCTCGCACATAAAGAGCATAAGGTGCCGTCGAAAGTTCTTTCAGTCTCGATGGGTAACAACTATCATAAATCGTGACCATTTTCACGTCCTTTTTTAACATTTTTTCATAGTTCTCATCCAATTGCCAGCCTTTTGCACTCTCGCGAATTACATCTATTTCATTTTCTGTCAAACCGCAGAAATCAGACTGCGTTTCTTCTATATAATATAGCATTTCTATGTTTTTCATACCTAATCGCAATTCTCTTTTTCGTGCATTGCTCAGTCCCCTTATATTTGCAAACCAATATTCATATTTCATAACTTTTACCTCCCGTAGTTTGCATCTATCATTCGATATCCCAAAGCCTCTTGTAAATGTTGTATTGAAATGCTCTTCTCACTTGCTAAATCCGCAATTGTCCTAGCCACAGTTAATACTTTATGGTACGTTCTGGCGCTTAATCCCAATCGCTCATATGCTTGTCGCATTAACCTTTGTCCCTCATCAGACAATTCACAATATCGTTCAATTTCTTTCATTCCCATCCCTGCATTTGTTTGCATTTGAAGTCCCTGAAATCTACTTTCTTGAATCTTTCTTGCACGCATCACTCGTTCCCGTATGGTTTCCGACTTTTCCATTTCGCTTTCCTCTGTCAAATGCGCATATTGCATTTTCGGAACATCTATACATAGATCCATGCGTTCCAAAAACGGTTGACTCAATTTTCCAAAATATGCGCTCCGCTGGGCTGTCGTGCATGTACATTTTTCAAGATCTGGATAATTTCCACAGGGACAAGGATTCATTGCTGCCACCAAAAGAAACTCTGCCGGAAAAACATATTCTCCTTTCTCTCTCACGATTTTAATCTTATGTTCTTCTAAAGGTTTTCTTAAACTTTCTAAAACGCTCCTTGGAAATTCTGCAATTTCATCCAAAAACAAAACGCCTTTGTGTGCCAAACTAATCTCTCCGGGACTTGGATATATTCCACCTCCTAAGAGCCCAGAACGAGTAATCGAAGAATGTACTTCACGAAATGGGCGGGTACTTATGAGCGGGTTGGACTCATCCACTTCTCCAGCGATGCTACAAATGGTAGTAAGCTCTATGCTCTCTGCTCGACTCAAAGGTGGCAAAATGCTAGGAATTCTTTTGGCAATAGCCGTCTTTCCCACCCCTGGCGGTCCTACCATTAGAAGATTATGACCTCCAGCCACTGCAATTTCCACTGCCCTTTTCGCAAATATCTGCCCGCGAACATCCGCAAAATCTTCATAAACGGATTCTTTTACAAAGATTTCTTTTTCTTCCTTTTCCTCCGCATTTCGTGTTCCTCTTTTGATATACTCATACACCTCCTGCAGATTGTTTGCGCCAACAATCTGTATCCCTGAAATTAATTCTGCTTCTTTTTGATTTTGTTTTGGCACAACGCATCGAAGATATCCTCGCTCTTTTGCAGCTGATACAATGGGCAACGTTCCTCGAATTCCTTTCAAACGCCCATCCAAACTCAGTTCCCCCACAAACACTGTGTCTGCTATATTTGATTCTCCAACCTCTTCCATTGCCGTCAATACTGCCATTGCAATTGCCAAGTCAAAGATGGTCCCTTTCTTTTTGATATCTGCAGGAGATAAATTAACTACAATTTTCTTTGTTGGAAGTATAAAACCCGAATTTCGAATCGCAGTCCGAACCCTTTCCCCAGCTTCTTTTACTTCCGAAGATAAATATCCCACCAAATGAAACATTGGTAGTCCATTACTAACATCTGCTTCCACTTGTACAAAATCCACACAAAGACCTCGCACAGTCGCAGACAAAACGGTACTAAACATATCCGTATCGCTCCTCTCTTTTATTGAATTGTAAAATTGAAATATTTGGCAGAACTGCCTGATTGATAATTTGAATGTTCTAATTGGTATTCTCATAGTAGCACAGGAAAAAATCTGCTTCAAGCAAAACTTTTCTTGGAAAAGCACAATCTTATATGTTTCATCATAAAATATAATAAATTCGCCTAGAGGTGCTACCTTGAAATCCTTCCCTCCATCCCTTTCTCCCGAGGAAGAACAATATTACCTGCAAAAATACATCGAAGGTGACCTTGAAGCAAAGCATATTTTGATTGAACGCAATTTACGTTTAGTGGCTCATGTCATAAAAAAATACCAGCATCTCGACGAGGATCCCGAAGATTTGATTTCCATCGGTACCATTGGCTTAATCAAAGCAATTATTACATTTAACCCCGAAAAAAATAATCGTTTGGGCACCTATGCTGCCCGCTGTATTGAAAATGAAATCCTTATGATGCTGCGCGCAAAGAAAAAGATTTCAAAAGAAATATCTCTCTACGAACCAATTGGTACTGACCGAGACGGAAACGAAATACAACTGTATGATATTATTGAATCCGAAGAGCCAGATGCGCAATCTAAAATACAATTAAAAGATGATGTTATCCTATTATATGAAAAGGTAGAATCCATTTTATCTCCCCGCGAACGCTTGGTTTTAAAAATGCGCTACGGTCTATATAATCAAGAGGAATACACGCAGCGTGAAATCGCCAAAGTTCTTGGCATTTCTCGTTCTTACGTTTCGAGAATCGAAAAAAGCGCAATCAAAAAACTGCGTGACTTCTTCTAGCCACGCAGTTTTTCTTATTCTTGTCTTCTTAAAATATCATATTGGTCTACTTCTATTCCTAAGTCTACGTACAATACCTGCTTTGGATGTGGAGCACTCTCTTGCTCTTGCCCGTCCTCTGTTAGAATCCGTTTCACCACAACCTCAATATTATCTCCATTCGGTTTCATTACTTCAATGGTTTCTCCCACAGAAAACTTATTTCTCTGCTCAATTCGATAAGTGCCATCTCGTTCTTCTCCGATAATTCCCAAATACGTATACTCTTTTACATAAGTATTGTTGTCATAAATTTGACTATCCTCATTCGGTTTCCCAAAGAAAAATCCTGTCGTAAATTGTCGATATGTGCAGTTTGAGATTTGATCCAAATACCATGGCATATTCTTCTGATACAACTCTGGAGACATCTTGTAATCATCGATTGCTTTTCGATAAGTTCTTGCAACTGTCGCCACATAGAGCGCTGTCTTCATGCGCCCTTCAATCTTTAAACTATCTACACCTGCATCAATAAGTTCTGGAATATGCTCAATCATGCACAAATCTTTTGAATTGAATATATAAGTGCCTCGCTCATTCTCAAACACAGGCATTACCTCGCCCGGTCTTGTCTCCTCGACAATCGAATATTTCCAACGGCATGGATGGGTACACGCTCCTTGATTCGCATCACGTCCCACCATAAAGTTGCTTAAAAGGCATCTTCCGGAATAAGAAATACACATTGCGCCATGCACAAAAGTCTCAATCTCCATATCCTCTGGAATGTTGGCACGGATTTCTTTGATTTCTTCCAATGACAATTCTCTAGCTGTCACTACACGAGTTGCCCCTTGTTTGTACCAGAAATTAAACGTTCCATAATTCGTATTATTCGCCTGCGTGCTGATATGTCTTTCAATTTCCGGACAAATCTCACCTGCGATTTCAAAGATGGCTGGGTCTGCAATAATCAAGCCATCTGGTTTAATATCTTTTAGTTCTTTAAAATATTCCTTCACACCTTCCAAATCATAGTTGTGTGCCAAAATATTTGCTGTGACGTATACTTTTACATCGTGTTCATGTGCAAAGGCAATCCCTTCTCTCATTTCATCCAACGTAAAGTTTTTCGCCTTGGCGCGAAGACCAAAGGCCTCTCCGCCGATATATACCGCATCTGCGCCAAAAATCACTGCTGTCTTTAACACTTCCAAACTACTCGCTGGAATTAACAGTTCTGGATGTCTAGCCATAATTATTCCTCTCTTACTTTTGTACTCAATGCCACACCATCACCCAACGGGATAATGGATGTCTCTAATAACGCATGATGCTTAAGCTCATACAAGTATTCTCTCATGCGACTATGAATGGTTCGATTCCTACGTTCAACTGCAAACCGAGACTCAATGATATCACCATCTTGCAACACATTGTCCGATACAAGAACACCATCTTTTTCTAACAATCGAAGTGCCTCTGGCAAATAATAAATATACTGTCCCTTTGCTGCATCCATAAAAATAAAATCATAACTTTCCTCAAGGCCCTGCATTACCTCTAATGCATCTCCCTCAATCAAAGTAATCTGATTTTCTTTTCCTGCACGTCTAAAATTCTCTCGTGCAATAGGAATTCTCTTGTCATATTTCTCGATGGTTGTAATCTTGCAATCTTCAGGCGCATACTCGCTCATCAAGATTGCAGAAAAACCAACTGCCGTTCCCACTTCCAAAATGCGTTTTGGCTTTTTAATGGCAAGTAACACCTTCAAAAAGCTCTGCATTTCTTTCCGTATAATCGGCACGTAAGTTTCCAACGCCTCTTTTTCTATTGTCTCTAGTATCTCACTGTTTTCCGTCTCCAAAGAATGGATAAACGTTACCATACGCTCGTCTACAATCATGATTACACATCCATAATAATTGGAAGAATCATTGGTTTTCTCTTTGTCTTCTTCCAAATAAAATCATTTAAAGTATCTCGAATTACTAATTTAATTCGACTCCAATCTACATAGCGGCTAGTCATCAAATAATGTTCTAGCGCCTCATAAATCACTTGTCTTGCTTCTTCCATCAAGTCTTCTGATTCTCTCACATACACAAAACCACGGGACACAATATCTGGACCTGCAAGCAACTGATTGGTTCCCTTTTCCAATGTGAGAACTACAATCATAATTCCATCTTCTGCCAAATGTTGTCTATCGCGAAGAACGATGTTACCAACATCACCAACACCAAGTCCATCCACAAGAATCGCTCCTGTCTGAACCTTGTCTACCACCTTCGCACTGTCTTCATCCAATTCAAGAACTTCACCTGACTGCATAATAAAAATATTATTTTTCTCTACGCCAAGTGCTTCTGCGATAGCTGCATTTGCTTTGAGATGACGATATTCACCGTGCACAGGAATTGCATACTTTGGTTTCAGCAGAGAGTAAATAAGCTTTAACTCTTCCTGACAAGCATGACCTGACACATGGGCATCACGAACAATAACATTGGCTCCTTTTTGCGAAAGTTCATTCACCACACGGGATACTGCCTTTTCATTTCCCGGAATTGGAGATGAACTAAAAATAACCGTATCGCCTGGCTTAATGCTAACCTTCTTATGAATGTCTGCCGCCATTCTCGAAAGAGCTGCCATAGATTCTCCCTGGCTACCCGTTGTGATAATCACTGTCTTTTCATCTGGATAATTTCGAAGTTCATCTATATCAATCAATGTATGCTTCGGAATATCAAGATAACCAAGTTCCATAGCTGTTCGAATAATATTCACCATACTACGGCCTTCGACTACAACCTTCTTATCATACTTGCACGCAGAATGTATAATCTGTTGTACACGGTCCACATTCGATGCAAATGTAGCAATGATAATTCGATGATTTTTGTGCTCTGCAAATAAATGGTCAAAGGTCACACCTACTGTTTTCTCTGACGCAGTAAATCCCGCTTTCTCCGCATTGGTACTGTCTGACATCATCGCCAACACACCTTTTTTGCCAAGTTCTGCAAATCTTTGCAAATCTATGGCATCCCCAAATACCGGCGTATAGTCTACCTTGAAATCGCCTGTGTGTACCACGACTCCCACTGGCGAGTAAATAGCAAGTGCTGCGGCATCTTGAATACTGTGATTGGTCTTAATAAACTCAATACGCAATTGACCGAGTGTAATAGATTGACCATAACTAATTACTTTTCTTCGCGTATCACGAAGCATATTGTGCTCTTGCAACTTATTTTCAATAATACCGATTGTCAACTTTGTGGCATAAATCGGCACATTAATATCTTTCAAAATATATGGCAATGCGCCAATATGGTCTTCATGACCATGGGTAATCACAAACCCTTTTACTTTCTGTATATTATCTTTTAAATAGGTGACATCTGGAATAACCAAGTCGATACCAAGCATATCATCTTCCGGAAATGCCAACCCACAATCTACGATTACAATACTGTCTTCATATTCAAAGGCAGTAATATTCATTCCAATTTGCTCCAAACCGCCAATTGGAATAATTCTCAATTTCGAATGAGCTCCTTTCTTCACCTTTTAACCTCCTGTTTATAATTCAATGTCAACATCCTCTAGTAACTCTTCAAATACTTTTAAAACTCCTAAAAGCTCTGCTTCATCTTCTACAATTTCATATACGCTTTCCACATCTTCTGCTGCGCTTGTATCTTTTAAAATAAGGCACTCCGCCTCATCTTCTTCCGAATCCGTTACCAAGATATAATTCTTTCCACTAATTCTAGTCTGTTCCAAAACAAAAAATTCTACTTCTTCATTTGTATCTTCAAATGTAAATTTAATCTTTTCCATATTATCCTCTTTTCTCTACAGAATCCAAATATCCTTGTAAAATAAATACCGCCGCAATCTTGTCCACATATTTCTTGCGGTCTTCTCTTCGAACTTTGCTTTCCATCAGTGTACGCTCCGCCTCTACTGTAGTTAATCTTTCATCCCACAAAGTAACCGTAAGTCCCGTACGTCGTTCTAACATTTCTTTAAACTCTAGCGTTTTCTCCGCGCGTTCGCCCAATGTATTATTCATATTTTTAGGCAAACCTAATACAACACTTTCCACATCATACTCTCGAATCAACTCTTCGATGCGTGCAAGTGTCTTTCGTAGCTTATTTTCTTCTTTTCGCTCAATGGTCTCAATTCCCTGCGCTGTAATTCCTAACGGGTCACAAATAGCAACTCCAACTGTCTTTGACCCGTAATCCAATCCCATAACTCTCATATTATCTTATTCCCATGAATGATGCTCAATATACGCCTTCAACATTTCTTCTACCAATTCATCACGTTCCATCTTCATAATCAAGCTTCTAGCTCCATTATGGCTAGTGATATAGGTTGGGTCTCCGCACATAATATATCCCACCATCTGACTTACTGGATTATATCCTTTCTCTTTTAATGCCTGATATACAATTTCAAGAATATCCTTTGCTTGAATTTGTGTTCCATTTTCTACTTGAAAAAATTGTGTGTTACTTAATTTACTCATTTGATCACGTCCTTTGTTTTACTCTGTTTCCATTCTAATATATTTGAACTGGTTTTGCAACGGTTCTTCTGTAGGGATTGTAACCTTAATATACTCCTTTGTGTGCCCCACTTGGAACGTCTGATTCTCAAGTGTAACTGCTTCTTCAAAGAGCACTTCTACTTCCTTGCCTTCCCATAATTTTTCATACTGAGCCCTCTTTACTTTATCCAATTCCAAAAGTTCATTGCTGCGAATGGTCTTGATGTTTTCTGGCACTTGATTTTCCATAACCGCAGCTTTCGTCCCTTTTCTTTTCGAGTATTTAAAAATATGAGTCTCGTAAAAGTCCACTTTATCAATAAATGCTTTGGATTTTGCAAATTCTTCCTCTGTCTCTCCCGGGAAACCAACAATCACATCTGTGGTTAATGCTGGGTTCTCAAAGTATTTTCTCAAAAGTTGACACTTTTCATAATACTCCTCGGATGTATATCTCCGATTCATTCTGCGCAGTGTCTCATCACATCCACTTTGCAACGACAAATGAAAATGCGGACAAATCTTTGGGAGTTCTGACAAACTCTTTGCAAATTCTTCCGTAATGATTCTCGGTTCCAAAGATCCTAAGCGAATTCGTTGGATTCCCTCCACTTCATGCACTGCCAAAATCAGCGAAAGCAGATTTTCATTTTCCAAATCTACACCATAGGAGCTTAAATGAATTCCAGTGAGCACCACTTCTTTGTATCCGTTTTTAGCCAAATCTCTTACTTCTTGAATGACATCCTCTTTTGCGCGGCTTCGAACCCTACCTCTTGCATATGGAATAATGCAATACGTACAGAACTGGTTGCATCCATCTTGAACCTTGATATACGCCCTTGTATGCTCACCTGTTCTACTTATATGCAAGTTTTCGTACTCTTTTGTATGATTTATGTCAATCACTGCCTTCTGGGTGTGTTCTTCGAGAATCTGAAGCAAATCTTTTTTGCAATTATTTCCGATTCGCACGTCAATACATTCATCCACCTCGCCAGTTCCTTCTTGCGCTTGCACGTAACATCCCATGGCTACGACTAATGCATCCGGGTTCATCTTCTTGGCGCGATGAATCATTTGACGAGATTTTCTGTCAGCCATATTCGTTACCGTACATGTGTTGATAATATAGATATCTGCACCCTCACGAAATGGGACAATCTCATAGCCGTTATTTTCAAGCATTTCTTGCATAGCATCTAGTTCATATGCATTGACTTTACATCCTAAATTGTGTAATGCAACTTTTTTCATATTTTCTGTCCTTTCATTTGTTCCTTGACTTTTATCCTCAACAAGCATAAGATATGGATATGATATGACAAGGAGGCAATTTATGAAAACTGTAAATATTTCTTTAAATTCAATTGAAAAGGTAAAAACCTTTGTAAACTTAATCAATAGATACGATTATGATTTCGATTTGATGTCTGGAAGATATGTAATCGATGCGAAATCCATTATGGGAATCTTCAGTTTAGACTTATCAAAACCAATCGCCCTTAACATCCATGCCGATGACAAGGATGCTGACACTATTGTTGAACAACTCGCTTCTTACATAGTATAATACGAAACCCCACTTGCAACAAGTGGGGTTTTTTAGTCATTTATTTCACAATGATCGTCTCAACAGAACGGATTGCCTCATCCATAAGTTCATCAATTTTTTCTGCCAGGTTTTCTTCTGAGCGTCGAATAATATTGATATTTGGTTTTGTCACCGGATGCTTTGCAACGAAAATCGTACAACAATCCTCGAATGGCAAGATGGATGTTTCAAAGGTGTTAATCTTTTCTGCGATTTCTACAATTTCTTGTTTGTCAAATCCAATCAAAGGACGATACACCGGCATTGTACAGACATCATTAGTTGCCGCCAAGCTTTGCATTGTCTGGCTCGCCACTTGTCCGATACTTTCTCCTGTAATCAATCCCAGACATCCGCTTTCTTTTGCAAAATGTTCTGCGATTTTCATCATATATCGTCTCATAATAATCGTCAATTCTTCATGTGGACATTTTTCATAGATATACAACTGGATATCCGTAAAATTCACCACATTCAACTTAATTGGTCCTGAATATTTCGATACTAACTGTGCTAAATCAACCACTTTTTGTTTTGCTCTTTCACTTGTATACGGTGGCGCATGGAAATAAGTTGCCTCCAATTGCACACCTCGTTTTGAAATCATATATCCTGCTACTGGGCTATCGATTCCACCAGACAACAATAGCATTGCCTTACCGTTGGTTCCCACTGGCATTCCACCTGGTCCAGGGATGATCTCAGAATAAATATAAATCAAATCTCTAACTTCAATATTGAGTAGAATCTCTGGTTTATGCACATCTACTCGAATCGCTGGAAAAGCATCTAATATTGCCTCACCTAAGTCACAATTGATTTCCATAGATGTCTTTGGATAGCTCTTCTTTCCACGTCTAGCTTCCACCTTGAATGTCGTATTCTTATCTGGATACATCTGGTCCATATAATCCACTACGACTTCCTTCAATTTTTCAAATCCTTCGTCTTCTACGTAGACAACTGGACAGATTCCTACGATACCAAACACTCTTTTGAGCGCTTCTACTGTCTCGTCATACTCATAATATCCTTCACATTCTACATAGATTCTAGCTTGCGATTTGTGAACGCGGAATTCCCCTTCCACATCTTTTAAGGCAAACCGAATTTGATTCATCAGGGCATCTTCAAACATATAGCGATTTTTCCCTTTTAAACCAATCTCACCGTATTTTATCAAAAAAGCTTGAAACTTCATTGGTATATGTTCCTCCTAATGTCTTGTGTATTTTCTTAACGTCGGTACACAATTATATAGTGTTTCTAGTGTATAGTCAATTTCTTCCTTCGTGGTAAATTCAGAAAAACTAAAACGCAATGTGGAATCTAAAAATTCCTGATGCGCTCCTATCCCTCTTAACACCCCACTAATCGCTGGGTGATTGGATGCACAGGCAGACCCTGACGATACATAGATTCCTTTACTCTCCAAAGTATGCAATAGAACCTCACTTCGAATTCCAGCAAAGCCTACACTCACGATATGTGGCGCACTAGTTTCATCTGCACATCCGTGAACCATCGTTCTCTCGATACGACGAATTCCTTCAATGAAATAATTTTTAAGTTCCCGCATCTTGGCGATTTTCTCATCAAAATCGCAGTAAATTTCCTTTGCAGCAAGACCAATACCTGCAATTCCCGGAACATTTTCTGTGCCAGAACGAATATTTTTCTGTTGCTCTCCACCAAAAACAATCGGCTTAATCTTGACTTTTTCACTGATATAGAGAACCCCTGTCCCCTTTGGTCCATGAATCTTATGACCACTGACTGACATTAAGTCTACACCGATTCTCTTTGGATAAATCCGATATTTACCAAAGCCCTGAACCGCATCTACGTGAAAAAGAATATTGCGATTATAATTCTTTACAATCTGTACTGCCTCTTCAATTGGTTGCACAGAACCAACCTCATTATTGACATGCATAATCGATACAAGAATGGTATCTTTGCACAGTGCATTTTTTAATGCATCTAAACGCACCCGTCCCGCACGGTCCACCGGAAGATAAGTGACACGAAATCCCTCTTCTTTTTCCAAATACTGCATCGTATTTAGAATTGCAGGATGCTCAATGGTTGTGGTAATCAAATGATTTCCTGCACGGCGATTTGCTCTAGCGCAACCAATCAAAGCTAAATTATCACTTTCCGTTCCTCCGGAAGTAAAGAAAATTTCTTTTTCCTGCACCTTCAATAATTTCGCAAAAGTTTCCTTAGATTCTTTTACATATTTTTCAGCATCTACACCTTTTTTGTGCATAGATGAAGGATTCCCATAATCTTCACACATCACTTTTCCCACAAGTTCGCGTACTTTGTCATAGCACCTTGTGGTGGCAGAATTGTCCAAATATACTTCCATATACTTCTCCTATTTTTCTTCTTGTTATAAGTTATGTGATTCACTTTCTAAATGATACATCAAAATTGACAACATTGTAAGTCCTGCTGTTTCTGTCCGCAAAATGCGTTTCCCCAAAGTTACCGCCTTAGCGCCTTCCTTCACAGCAAGTTCTACTTCTTCCACTTCAAATCCGCCTTCTGGGCCGATAAAAATTCCTACGGACTGTCCTGGTATGATACTGTCAATAATACGACGTGTCTCATCCATTCCTTCTGCCAATTCATAAGGAATCAGCACAACATCTAGTTGCTTTGCATACTGAAGTGCCTCTTTATAAGACAGCACCTCTTTGACCTTTGGAATGACATTTCTCCCAGACTGCTTTGCGCCGCCCTCGGCAATACTGTTCCAACGCTCTACCTTTTTGACAGCTTTCTTGTCATCCAATTTGACAACTGCTCGCTTTGTGGCAACTGGAATAATCTCATAGACACCTAATTCAACTGCCTTCTGTACAATCAGTTCCATCTTGTCGCTTTTAGGCAGTCCTTGAAACAAATAAATCTTGGAAGGCAATTCTGTGTCACATAGTAATTCTTCTTTTATAAGAAGGCATACTTTCATCGCCTCGAGAGACAGAATCTCACACAGATACTTCTTATTATCTCCATCACTAATCTGTAACTCCTCACCGATTTTCATACGAAGCACATTTTTGATATGGTTCACATCCGAACCTTCTATCCATATTTGATTTTCTTTTACCTGTTCTGGCGTTACAAAAAAATGATGCATACTTCTCTCCTAATTCTTTCTCGCTGTCACAGACACCCACTCGCCTTGGTAAGTCACTTCCAAAACCTCAAGTCCTGCTTCTTTCACGCAGTTTACAACTGTCTCCTCTTTATCGTCAATAATTCCACTTGTAATATAGATTCCACCTGGTTTTAATTGGTGTACAATGACTGGAGTCAATGGCACTAACACGTCCGCCAAAATATTAGCCACAACGATGTCGTACTTCTCATATCCCACGCGGTCTTGTACCTCTTTATCATCGATAATATTTCCAATCATCACTTCATATTGATCTCTGGTAATACCGTTGACTTCCATATTTTCATAGGTGGCATCAATGGCACATGGGTCCAAATCTGTACCCACAGAATATTTCGCACCAAACTTTAGTGCCAACATTCCAAGGATTCCACTTCCACATCCCACGTCCAAAATCGTGGTATCTTCTTTTACGAATTTACGAATTTGACGAATGCATAGTTGTGTCGTCTCATGCATTCCTGTTCCAAAAGCCGTACCTGGATCGATATGTATAATCATCTTATCCTCATCTTCTGGTTTCACTTCTTCCCAAGATGGGATAATCAAAATATCATCCACATAGAACTGATGGAAATATTGCTTCCAATTATTTACCCAATCTACATCTTCTGTCTGAGATTCCTCAATGGAACACTCTCCCACATCTGCATATGCACGCATTTCCTCTAATTCACGTCTCACATCTGCAAGAATAGCATCCTTGTCATCCTCTTCTTCCAAATAGAAGCTGATATATGCCACACCATCATCTGCTGCAATTTCTGGAAGAATATCCACAAACATCTGCTCTTTATCTGATTGAGTCAGTGGAATCTTATCTTCAATCTCAATTCCCTGTATTCCCAAATCCATCAGCATGCTGCTGACTAAATCTTCACTTTCTGTTGTTGTCTTTAATCGAAACTTATTCCATTTCATATTCTCTTACCTCGTATTTTTCGGCATTCTCACATTCAGTTCTGGCATCATAGCACTTACCTTTGCATCTGCCGGAATAGACTCTGTGACAAAAGTATTACCTGCTACGGTTGCATTTCTTCCAACTACGGTATCTCCACCCAAAATAGTTGCATTTGCATAGATGATAACGTTGTCCTCAATGGTTGGATGACGTTTGATTCCAGAGAGTGCTTGCCCCTTTCTCGTAGAAAGCGCACCAATGGTAACACCTTGATAGATGCGGACTCCGTTTCCTATAATCGAAGTCTCACCGATAACAATACCTGTGCCATGGTCGATAAAGAAATGCTCTCCAATGGTAGCACCTGGATTGATATCAATACCCGTCTGTCCGTGCGCATATTCACTCATAATTCGAGGCAACACTGGCACCTTCAATTCATATAAAATGTGGGCATAGCGATACACAAAAATCGCATACATTCCTGGGTATGCCAAAATTACTTCTGTTTTATTGTTGGCAGCTGGGTCTCCTGCCATCGTGGCATCTACATCTTTCATCAAAAGTTCCTGCACTCTTGGGATTTGTTGCAAAAACTCATTCGTCAACGCTTCTGCTTTTTCTCTAATTTCCTCTTCCTTGCATGTTCCAATTAACACTTTTCGAATCTGTTTTGCTAATCTAGCATGTAAAGAGAGTAAAACACCCTCTGAGAACGATTCCCAAGACAAGAATCTTTCTGTTCCAAAATATCCTGGAAATGTGATTTTATGTAAATCTTCCAAAATGCGATATACCTCCTCGCGGTCTGGAAGATTTCTCTTAAGTGATGTCTCTACTGCATCTTGGGTCTCATAATTCGCAGTTAAGCGTTTTGCCGTCTCCAAAATGATATCTTTTGTTGCGTGTGCCATTCTCTATTCCCCCTAATGATCTAATTCCGTAAATAGCGGTGTCGACAGATAGCGGTCCCCCGAATCCGGCAAAATCACCACAATTCTTTTCCCTTTATTCTCTGGTCTTTGTGATAGGACATGGGCAGCTTTTAGCGCAGCTCCAGAAGAAATCCCCACGAGAATCCCCTCGCTCTTTGCAAAGCGCCTTGCTTCTTCATATGCTTCCTCATCTTCTACCAAAAGAATTTCGTCATATATCTCTCTATTCAAAGTATTCGGAATAAATCCTCCACCGATGCCTTGGATATTGTGTTTTCCTGCTACACCGCCTGACAATACTGGGCTTTTTGTCGGTTCCACGGCAATCACTTTCACTTCCGGATTCTTTTCCTTCAAATACTGTCCTGCTCCAGAAAGAGTTCCTCCTGTTCCCACAGCTGAAACAAAAATATCCACTTGCCCTTCTGTCTGTTCCCAGATTTCTGGTCCTGTACTTTCATAGTGAGCTTTTGGATTGGCCATATTATCAAATTGACCTAATATAACCCCATTCGGAATCTCTTCTGCCAGTTCGTTAGCTCTTTCAATAGCACCTTTCATTCCTTTGGCACCGTCTGTCAAAACAAGTTTTGCTCCATAGCCTTTTAAAAGATTTCTTCGCTCTACACTCATCGTCTCTGGCAACGTCAAAATCACTTGATATCCCTTGATTACTGCAACTGATGCCAAACCAATTCCTGTATTCCCACTGGTCGGCTCAATAATGGTTGCCCCTGGCTTTAAAACCCCTTTCTCTTCAGCATCCAGAATCATCTTAAGTGCTGCACGGTCTTTTGCAGAACCCGTTGGGTTAAAGCATTCCAACTTTGACAATATCTCTGCCTTACATCCGCCTGCTTGCTCCATATATCTTGTACTTTTTAAAATCGGTGTATTTCCCACCAATTCCAATGCATGTTCCATTACTTTTTTCATACTGATTTCTCCTACCTTTAATACAATACCACACGTAACAACTCTTTGGTATGAAAAATCGACATTTTATCGCAGATTTTCTCTAATCTTAATAGATTTAAATCAGAGTGTTCAAATTCCCTTGAAACCCGATGGGCAATATCCACAAACTGTTCAAATGTAAGTTGTGAATATTCTTCTATCCACTTGGCAAAAGCCAATTCCAAAACCAAAGTTGTCGATACAACTGCTATTTGCATTTTCCCCAAGATATTCTCGTCATAAACAGCACCGCAAAAATAAGTAAAGACAAAATATACCATCAACTGTTCAAGCCATACATCCATCTCTAATGTTCTCATCTTTTGGAACTTTTTAAGCTGTTCATCGTACACCCCTTGACCTTCGCCGTAAAGAATGCGTTCCGCTCTCTTTACATAGTCTGGCCAATCGGATTTTAAGACTTCTAATTTTCCAAATACACGGAACATTTTTCTCTTGGTAGCACAATACTCAATATCGCTTATTGCATCCTTCGTATCTTCCTGCAATTTTGCAAAAAATTGTTCACTTCCAAACTCCTCTATCAGCGCATCCATTTGGAAGACTTGTCCTTGTTCTAGTGCCTCTTGCATCTGCGTCGCCAATTGCAAAACTGCCGCGATTCGAAGTTCTATACGAAGTTCTCGATTCTGTAACACCTGAATCATCTTTTCTCTTGCATCCATTAACTTGGTAAACAATAGATAATCGAAATCTTCGTATTCTTCATCTTCCACATCATCTTCGAACTTTAAAAACTGCACTGGCTCTTTACATCCCAAAATAATTTTTGCCGCCTCAATGCACGACAAAGAAAGGGATCCTTCTCGAAGCCCTTCAAATTCCTCCATATGCCTTGGATAATCCCTGCAAGTATTGCAAAGCATATGCTCTCCCGCTTCTATATGTAAATCACATAGATTATCTTCATTCAAAAATGCGCATCGCTTATCATACTGGCAGAAACATCCTTTTTCCCAATCAATAGAATTACGTAGGCGGTTTCCGAAAGCCCCGCCTACGTTCTTATATTTCTCTATTGTTTCATCATCAATCACTATCTGCCATCCAGCACAACAAGTATCTTCACACTCTGCTGCCACGCATCGAAATTGTTCAAAATAATGCGGTATTGTATATTCCATCTAATTCTCCTTCATCATTCGAATTTCATCGCATTTGACGTATTTCCTGTATATAACTGGTAGTATTTTCCTTGTTCCTCAATCAATTGGTCATGGGTTCCTCGTTCAATAATACGACCTTGCTCTAATACCATAATGCAATCCGAATTTCGCACCGTAGATAATCGGTGGGCAATCACAAATGTTGTTCTGCCTTTCATCAATTTATCCATTCCATCTTGTACAATACGTTCGGTTCTTGTATCAATAGAACTTGTCGCCTCATCCAAAATAAGAACCGGAGGATCCGCAATTGCTGCACGCGCAATGGCAAGCAACTGTCTTTGTCCTTGACTTAAGTTCGCACCATCTCCCACAAGCATCGTATCATAACCTTGTGGCAAACGTCTGATAAATCCATCTGCATTTGCAAGTTTTGCTGCTGCAATAACTTCCTCATCCGTAGCATCCAACTTGCCAAATCGAATATTTTCCTTCACTGTCCCTGTGAACAAATGGGTATCTTGTAATACAATCCCCAACGAGCGACGTAAATCTGGCTTTTTAATCTTATTGATATTAATGCCATCATAACGAATCTTGCCGTCTTGTATATCATAAAAACGATTAATCAGATTCGTAATTGTGGTTTTCCCTGCACCAGTAGAACCAACGAAGGCAATTTTTTGTCCTGGTGTAGCGTAGAGATGCACATCGTGAAGAACCATCTTTTCGTCTGTGTATCCAAAATCCACTCCGTCAAAGACAATATCTCCTTTGAGTTCCACATAATCCACACTTCCGTCTGCCTGATGCGTGTGTTTCCAAGCCCAACGTCCGGTTCTCTTATTGGACTCAACCAATTCGCCATTCACTTCTTCTACATTTACAAGAATGACATAGCCATTATCTGCTTCCACTGGCTCATCTAATACATTGAAAATTCTCTCGGCACCAGCCAAAGCCATAACAATGGAATTGAACTGCTGACTAATCTGGTTGATTGGCATATTAAAACTCTTATTGAAAGTCAAAAAGCTTGCCAATTTTCCTAGCGAGAATGCAAAAATGCCAGTTCCATTAAGGGCTAACAAACCTCCCACAATGGCACACACTACATAACTCACATTTCCTAACTGTGCATTGATTGGACCCAAAATATTGGTGAATGCATGCGCCCGAAAAGCACTTTGACCAAGTTCATCATTCAATTCTTTGAATTGTGCTTTATTAATTTCCTCGCGACAAAACACTTGAACAACCTTTTGCCCATTCATCATCTCCTCGATAAATCCATTCACTTTACCGAGATTTTGTTGTTGCTTCATGAAATATTTCCCACTGTTTCCTGCAGCATATTTTGTAGCAAGCAACATGATTCCTATCATAATTAAAGTAACTCCCGTCAAAGGAACGCTAAGCACGATCATACTAGTAAATACACTCACAATCGTCACTGCACTGTTTACTACTTGCGGGATACTTTGGCTTACCATTTGACGCAAGGTGTCAATATCATTGGTGTATACAGACATAATGTCTCCATGGGCATGTGTATCAAAATATTTGATTGGCAACTTTTCCATGTGTTCAAATAGCTCATTACGCAAATCGCGAAGACATCCTTGGGTCACATTTACCATAATTCGATTCTGCAAATAACTTGCCAATACCCCAATGAGATAAAATCCTGCCACTCGCAAGATTGCCATTGCCAATGGGCCAAAATTAGGAGTGTCCATTTTCAGCAAATCTGCAATATATACGTCGATCAAACTCTGAGTAAACATCGTTCCCTGTACACTTGCCAAAACACTCACAAAAATCAAGAAAATCACAGTTAAATAGTGCCACTTATAGGTGCGGAACACATATTTCATCAAGCGCATAAATAGTTTCCCAGGATTTTTCACTTGTGGTTTCATACCTCTCGGAGGTCTATGCATCGGTCCTGCCATATCTATTCACCCGCCCTTTCATCAAAGTCTCCGCCACCCTTAGTCTGGGTTTCGTATACTTCACGATAAATTTCATTATTTTGAAGCAACTCTTCATGCGTGCCAAATCCATTGACTTCGCCATTTTCCATCACAATAATACGGTCTGCATTTTGAATGCTGGAAATTCGCTGTGCAATGATAAATTTGGTTGTGTTTGGAATCTCCTCTGCAAATGCCTTTCGAATCTTAGCATCTGTCGCTGTATCTACTGCACTAGTGCTATCATCCAAGATGAGAATTTTTGGTTTTTTCAACAAAGCTCTGGCAATACAAAGTCTCTGCTTTTGTCCACCAGAAACATTGGTACCTCCCTGCTCAATATGCGTTTCATATCCATCAGGGAATCTCTGAATAAATTCATCTGCACATGCCAAAATACAAGCTTTCCGACACTCTTCCTCCGTGGCATCCCTATCACCCCAACGAAGATTATCCAAAATGGTTCCTGAAAACAATACATTATTTTGAAGAACTACAGAAACTTGGCTTCGGAGCGTCTCCAAATCGTATGCCTTTACATTATGTCCTCCTACGAGAATCTCTCCTTCTGTCACATCATAGAGGCGGCTAATCAAATTCACCAAACTTGTCTTCGCACTACCGGTTGCCCCCATAATACCTATGGTTTCCCCTGCGTGAATCTGAAGATTGATATTTTTAAGTACCGGTTCCTCAGAATCTTTCTTATATGCAAACTGAACATTTTTAAATTCTACGCTTCCATCCTTCACCTCGTAAAGTGGCGACTCTGGATTCGTAATATCACTTGTCTCACGCAATACTTCTGCGATACGTTTCACACTTGCAGTACTCATGGTAATCATAATGAATACCATAGAAAGCATCATAAGACTCATTAGAATATTCATACAATAGGCAAGCAAACTCATAAGTTCACCTGTCGTTAGTGTATCTGACACAATCATTTTTGCACCTAGCCAGCTAATCAGTAAAATACAACTATAAATAGTTAGTTGCATAACAGGTCCATTGTAAATGATATTTTTCTCAGCTTTCACAAAAACTTTATAGATATTCTCACTCGTCTTTTTAAATTTTGTTGTCTCTTCTTTTTCACGTACATAAGCTTTTACCACGCGAATTGCAGAAACATTTTCCTGAACAGCCGCATTCATCTCGTCATACTTTGGAAATGCCTGTTGGAAATACTTGGTCGCACGCGACATAATAAAAATCAAGATAATGGCTAGTATAACAACCGCAATCAAATAGATGCTTGCAATCTTCTTATTAATATAGAATGCCATTGCCATCGCACAAATCAACGAAGATGGTGCACGGGTAAACATACGAAGGCACATCTGATAAGCCATCTGGATATGAGTAATATCAGTTGTCAATCTTGTGACCAACCCTGCTGTGCTAAATTTATCAATATTGGAAAACGAAAATGTTTGAATATGATTAAATAATTTTTCACGAAGATTCTTCGCAAAACCTGTGGATGCCATAGAACCAAATAATCCACCTGCAAGTCCTGCCAATAGCCCTACAACCGCGGCAGCAATCATAATTCCGCCCACAATATAAATGTGCTTCATATCCCCCTTTTCTACACCGTTATCAATAATGGATGCCATCAAAAACGGCACACACATCTCCATCGCCACTTCCAATATCATAAATAATGGTGTCGCAATAGATGGTGCCTTATATTGCTTTACTTCTTTCAATAATAAACGTAGCATTTCTGTCCCTCCTAGTAAGGTTCTCTATCTTTACATTCTAACATATTTTTGTACTTTATAATTATGAAATTTTTATGAATATTAACTTTGCAAGCACAAATAGTACTATTAAAAACAGAATGTTAGAAACTGTGAATACCCAAAAGTATTTTCCGCGTAGTTTCGGATACTCTTTTCCAACATATTTAAAGGAAATCAAACTTGCCATTGAGGCAATCAAGGTGCCAAGCCCACCCAAATTTGTTCCAATAATCAACTGTTCAAATTTCTCTGTAAATCCAGATAACAACAAAGCCGCTGGAACATTACTCATAAATTGACTGGAAACTACCGCTGTCAAAAGTTCATTTCCTTCAATAACCCGTTGCAACAGCCCAGAAAATTGTGGAACACGTCCCATATTTCCTATAAAAACAAAAAATCCAACGAAAGTAAAAAGTAACGAATAGTCCACTTCTTTTAGTATTTTTCTATCTACTAATAAAATCACTAACAACACAACTGCGAGTGTCACAATATAAGGAATGATATCCGCAACCGTTAAAATGCACACGACAAACAAAATGCTGTATAAGAACAACTCTTTTCCTCTTCCACGAAGAGAACTTGACTCATGAAATTGTAGCGAAAATTTCTTTTGTCCCCGATATACAAAAAGTAGGCACCAAGATGTCAACAAGAGAAATGCAACTACCGTATATGGCAACATCAAATTCATAAATTCCCCAAAATTCAAATCCACTTTCCCATAAAGATACAAATTTTGTGGATTTCCAATCGGTGTTAACATACTTCCCAAATTCGCCGCAATCGTCTGCATCACCACAACCGGAACCACCAATTCGCTTGCTCGCTCTCCCAATACCAACTGTAATACAATAAACGTGAACGGTACAAACGTAATAAGGGCCACGTCATTGGTAATTAACATACTCGAGAAAAAGCAAAGTGCCATAAGCACAAACACAATCCCACGGATATGTGTTACCTTCTCTAATAATTTTTCTGCCACATAACTAAATAGTCCCACCTTTTGCAACCCTACCATAACCGCCATTAAACAAAACAAAATTGCCAATGTGCGAAAATCAATATATTCCAAGTACATCCGATCTGGTTTCACAAAAAAACTGGACCCAATTGCCAAAAGTATTGCTAGACACAGTACAATTTCAGACTTACACCATTCCCATATTTTTTTCATCGCATTTTCCTCTTTCGCATTCATATATACAAAACATTATTCATTTTATTTTACACTTTTTTTATTTGTATTTACAACCATTTTATGATATATCTATTTTATGTGACAAGGAGGAACGAATGATGAAAAAATTTATTCAGCAAAATAAAGTCCATGTGATTATTTGGGCAATTGGTATTTTGGTATTTGGTTTTTATTTATATAATGAATTGACTGCTCCATCCTATTTACTCCATGGTTTCTTATTAAACACGGAAACCGCGGGAGAAGGCAAAGCAGTTGAAGATATGACTCAAGACTTTGTAAGAGAATATAAAGTTGATTTAGATCGCGGTGATGTGTTATTGGATGACAGTTACATATGCGAACCTGGCAACGACAAATTAGCAAAAGAGACCTCCGACACGATACATCAGATTTTTATCGGTCAAGGGGAACAAACCTTGGACTTTCTTTTAGGACCTAGTGATGTGCTAAAAAGTGCAATCTACGAATCTTGTGCTGGCGGAATGTCCATTTTTGCAGATTTAAGCACCGCATTGACAGATGCACAGATAAAGTTCTACAAGCCACACTTTCTTTATGTGGATCAATCAGTGATTGATGAATTAGCCAAAGCTTATGAAAAGAAAGAGGATGTATCTTCTATTAAACTTCCTGATATGAAAGACCCAAAAGCAATGAAAAATCCAATCCCGATAATGATCGATGTAAGTAACTCCGAAAAGCTTTCTGATATCTATAGTGAGAAAGCCAACGACCTTTCCTTTGTACTTATGGCTGACTCTCCGAGCCAAGCGTTAGCAATGAATTTTCTAGAATACATTACACTGGAGGAAAAATAATTTATGAAGTTACTGGAATCAATCAACCATAATCGAAGAGAATTTTTCAAAACAGCTACAACGAAAGAAAAAATTAAATATTTGCAAGACTATTATGGTTTTCGTACAGTCGTTTTTTTAGCCGTTGCAATTTTGGCCACTACCTTAATCATAGATGCATGCACAAAACCAGATGATATCTTAAATGGTACTTTTGTAAATCTTTCCCAATATGGCCGTCAGACGGCTTCAGAAGAGTTGGCACAAGAATTTATGAAAGAGTTAAAAATTGATACAAAAAAACAAACCGTACTCTTTGATAGCAGTACAACATTGACCAATGAAGATTTGACGGATTACGAAATGCATCAGGCATTAATGGTCCGAATGGCTGGCGGAAAAATAGATTTTATAGTCAGTTCGCACTCTTCCCTTATGGCTTATGCATACGATGAAATTTTGGTGGACCTAACAACTATTTTGACAAAAGAGCAAATCACCAAGTATGAACCATATTTCTTGTACATAGATAATGATATTGTTCGCCAACGAAATGAAAATCAGCAGACCTTGGAAGAGCTTGCAGAATACACATATCCTGATTTTACGGATGTAGAAAATATGAAAGACCCAATTCCTGTTCTCATTGATTTTTCAGAAATGAAACAGATACAAGACTTGTATAATTCCAAAAAATTGAATCTTGCGTTTGGAATTGTCAGTTCGGGAGAAAACAAAGAAAACGCCGTAAAATTCTTAGATTATATTACAAAATAATACAAATGACAAAAAGATGGAGTGAAAACACTCCATCTTTTTTACGTTTATTATGCCAATGTTTTTTTCTTTCTTTTAATTAATTGGAATACCAAGACTGTACCTACAAGAGCAATACCCACGGCATCTGTTACAACTCCTGGATAAATCAAGCACAATCCACCAATCACGCTCACGATTCTCTCATACCACTTCATATTGCGAAGGAAATATCCTTCTAATGCAGCCGATACTGCAAAAATACCAATTAGCGAAGTAATACAGATAAGGATAACCTCCCAAACCGTTGTATCGATAAATAGCATTGCCGGATTTAGCGCAAACACATACGGAACGATGAATGCCCCAATGGCAAGCTTTGTAGCAGTAAATGCCGTCTTCATCGGATTTGCCTGTGCAATCGCTGCCCCAGCGTATGCTGCCAATGCTACTGGAGGTGTCAAATCCGCAACAATACCAAAATAGAATACAAAGAAATGAGCTGCTAACATCGGAACGCCCATACGTACCAAAATCGGTGCGCAAGTCGCCGCCATAATGCAATAGTTTGCAGTGGTTGGAACTCCCATACCAAGTACGATACAACAAAGCATCGTTAAGAACAAAGCTACAATTACTTGGTTACCTGCTAATGATACAATTCCATTGAGCATTGTATTGGCAAGTCCTGTCATTGTAACTGTTCCTGCAATGATACCTGCAATACCGCAAGCTGCTGCAACCGTAATCATACCTTGACCGCCAGATGCCAGTGCTTCAAAGATTTTCTTCGGTGTAATGCGATTTCCTTTGTTAAATAAACTAACAACAATCGCCGCAACAATGGCAAGTGCTGCTGCTGTTTGAATGGAACGTTGGCTCGTTCCTACTAAATAAATCAAAAGTATTAAAGGAATCAACAAGTACGATTGTTTCAATAACGGACCAATCTTTGGTAATTCTTCACGTTTCAATCCGCGAAGACCTTCTTTCTTTGCTTCCAAATGTACCGCAATAAAGATTCCTGCAAAATAAAGAACTGCAGGCAAAATTGCACGTACTACGATGTTACTATACGGAACACCCACAATATCAGCCATCAAGAATGCTGCTGCACCCATAATCGGTGGCATAATCTGTCCACCAGTAGATGCTGATGCCTCTGCTGCGGCTGCAAATTCTGGTTTGTATCCTGTTTTCTTCATAAGTGGAATTGTAACAGATCCAGAACCAACTGTATTTGCTACAGATGAACCCGAAACCATACCTTCCAGTGCACTAGCTACAACAGCTACCTTTGCCGGACCTCCCGAAAATCCACCGACTACTGCATTGGAAATATTGATAAAGAAATCTGCAATTCCAGTTTTCTCCAAAAATGCACCAAAAATAATAAAAACTACGATAAATTTCGAGCACACATTAATCGGCGTTGATATGATTCCCTCTTTACTATAAAACAGTGCCTGCACGATATAATTGAGTTTCCCTTGCACGGTCGGATTCGCTAATGCAAACCACGCATAAACTAGCAATGCACCTGCTACAAACAAAATCGGCAATCCCACACTTCTACGACAAACTTCTGCCAAAGAAATAATACCTATAATACCAATGATTATCTGGTACATTTCCAATCTACTTCCCTGACGGATAATGGCCGTCGCGTTAAATGTATAGTATAAAAACGAAGCCGTACCTAGAATCATAAGAATCCAGTCGTACCAAGGCATGCTATTAGCCTTTTGTTTTCCCTTTTTAATAGGATAAACAAGGTAACCAATAAAAATGATAAAGGCCATAAAAGAAGTTAAACGAATCTCCTCCATCCAATTCGTGAACAATGTTACATAGATGCAAAACAATGCAAAGGAAGCCAAGGCAATATTTACCAAAATCTTTGGAACCCCTTCCCATGCACGAACATTGGATTCACGGTCATACTTTTTCATTACTTCTTCCAAGTCCATAGGCGCATTTGTCTGCGCCGCTACTTGTTTCTTCTTAAAAAACATATGTACCTCCAAAATAAAAACATTGAAACGGCTGCGACGTAAAACGCCACAGCCCTTTTTCTTACATCATCTTACTTAGATTCAACAGTAACGCCTTTTTCTGCAAAGTATTTCGCAGCTCCTTTGTGGAACGGAACTTCTATACCGCTAGTTGCATTTTCAATACTCAATTCGGCGCCTTTTGCGTGTTCACCAGCAATTGCTTCTATATTGTCAAAAATAGCTGCTGTCAATTTATAGACATCGTCTTCTGATGCTGATGCGCTAACAATCAATGTAGCCTTTATAGTAACTGTCTTGATTGCTTCTTTTTGTCCCGCATATGTGTTTGCTGGGATTGTATATTCTGTATAGAATGGGCAATTTTCCATCATCTTCTTTGCAATGTCACCATCGATTGGCACAATCTTTGCTGAGTTCGTTGTGCAAAGTTCTGTGATAGCTGGTGTTGGAGCACCTGCAACGATAAATGCTGCATCAATCTTACCATCTTTCAATGCATCTGTGCTATCTGCAAAAGATTGATATCTTGCTTCAATATCCTTCTCTGAAAGACCTGCTGCTGCAAGAACATCTACTGCATTAAAGTACACACCTGAACCTGGTGCACCGATAGAAACTGTTTTCCCTTTCAAATCTTTTACAGATTTGATGCTAGGATCCATTGTTAATAATTGAACCGCTTCTGCATAGAGTCCTGCAACTACACGGAACGAATCAATCTTTCCATCTTCTTCAAACACTTGTGTTCCTTTCCAAGCATATGTCATAACATCTGATTGTACTGTTCCTAATTGACAGTTTCCTGCATCAATATTCTGGATATTGTCTTTTGAGCCATCTGATGGAACAACTGTAACAGTGATTCCAGCTTTGCTCTTAATATATTGTCCGAGAACTCCGCCGTATGCATAATATGTACCTGATGTACCACCAGTTCTCATTGTCATCTTAGTGTTTCCACCCTCTGAACCTCCACAAGCAACAAGTGATAAAACACAAGCTACTGCGAGCAAAATCGATAATAATCTCTTCTTCATAACTATGTCCTCCTTAATAAAAACTAATTCACGGCAAAATTTTACCATTTTTTTATACTTATTTCAAGGATTTTTACAAAAAAAGAAAGTCACTTCCATGACTTTCTCGTTTTTTTCTACTTTTTTATGCTGGATTTCATACTTATTTTAACTTTCGCAAAAGTGCAACCGTCTCCACATGCACCGTATGCACAAACTGATCCACTGCCACAGCCTTCACAACCCGATAGCCCTTCGCCTGCATCATCTCCAAATCCCTTGCAAGACTGGTAACCTTACATGAAATATAAACAATCGTATCCACACCATAATCCAATATCTTTGGCAACGCTTTCGGATGGATTCCGTCACGTGGAGGGTCTAGGACAATCACGTCCGGCTTTTCTTCAATCTCATCCAACACTTTAAACACATCACCCGCCAAGAACTTACAATTCTCTATGCCATTATGAGCCGCATTTTCATTTGCCGCCTCCACAGCTTCCTCCACAATCTCTACACCGATAACACGCTCCACAACTGGAGATAATATCTGACCAATGGTTCCTGTCCCACTGAACAAATCATAAAGCACCTTTCCTTTCATATCCCCAAGATACTCCCTCACTGTACTGTAGAGTACTTCTGCCGCCTTTGAGTTCGGTTGGAAGAAAGAAAATGGTGTTACCTTGAATTCCATTCCCAACAATTTCTCATAGAAATAATCTTGTCCATACAAAACACGTGTCTCATCACTCTGTACTACATCGGAAAGGGAATCATTTAAGATATGCAAAATCCCAACAATCTTCCCTTCTAGTTTGAGGCTTAAAAGCGCCTCAACTAACGGAGTTAAATCATATTCTTCTTGCGTGGTTGTCACCAAGTTCACCAATATTTCCCCGGTAAAATTTCCACGGCGAAGTAATAAGTGACGCAAGTATCCAATATGCTGCATCTTCTTATAGTAGCTCACGTTGCGTTCTCTAAAATATTGCAGTACACAAGACAAAATCTGGTTCATATCTTCGTGCACCAACTTGCAATCCGTAGCATTTAGAACATCATATGTACTTCCTTTTTTATGAAGCCCCAAAGATAACGGTCCATCCTTATACTCATCTCCAAAGGAATATTCCATCTTGTTACGGTAAGCAAATTCCTTTGGGCTCTTCTTCACACCTTCAAATACATAATCACCAACGATAGCGGCATCCAAAATCTCTTTTACCTGCTCAGCTTTCATCTCAACTTGCGCATCATAACTCATGGTCTGATACATACATCCACCGCAAGCTGGGAATATGCTGCACACTGGCTCTCTTGTTTCCAAAGGAGATTTTTCAGTCACTTCCAGAAGGCGACCCTCCGCTTTTCCCTTTCGCAATTTATTTACACAAAAACGGATTTTTTGCCCTGGCATTCCATTTTTGACAATGACATTTTTATCCTCACCCGGAACGGATACAATCCCCTTATTTGGAAATTCTACTTTTTCTATACTGCCCTCATATACTTGTCCTTTTTTCATCAGCAACTACCTTTCGTTCAATCGAAAAAACTGCCGTAGTGTTATTCCACGGCAGCCTTTTGTATTATTCTTCTACTTCTTCCACTTCTACATAATCATCGAAATCATCTTCAAAGTCTTCTTCAAAATCCTTGAGATAATTCGGTGTCAGATAGCGGTACACTGCATATGCAATTCCTGCCATCGCAGCCACAGCTCCCAAAAGGGCTAATACGCAAAGAATTGTTTTCTTAATTCTTTCATTGTCTCTCTTTTTTAACACGCGATTCAATTTTCTCAATGAAATTAACATTTTCATACCCTCCTCAGACTATTTCCTGCTTCATTTAGTTAATTATAACATTATTTCGCTGATATTACCATATGTAGTTTTTAAAAATATATGCACTTTTATATTTTTTCTAACTTTGCAAATCCTGCAAACATCTTACGCTCTCCCACTTGGTCAAAGGAAACGGTCACCTCATAATCTCTTCCACCTTCCACAATAGAAAGCACAATTCCTTCTCCAAATTTCATATGGCGCACACGATCTCCTACTTCATAAGATAGGCTACACCCAGCTTTTACACCAAAATTTTGGATTGGTTTCATAGGAGCATAAGCATCTCTCTGAAAACTCGGTTTCGCTTGGTATTCTTCTTGTCTACCATGAGGAATATCCCTTTGGGCTTCCAGCAAGTAGGAAGGTATTTCTTTGATAAATCGTGAAATTTTATTGTACTGAACTTCACCGCGTACCCTGCGTTTCTTTGCACAGGTCAACGTAAGATTTTCCATTGCACGTGTAATTCCCACATAGCAAAGTCGGCGTTCTTCCTCCAACTCTTCCAAATCATTTTCCATGATTGTCATATAACTTGGGAACAATCCATCCTCCATACCAACGAGGTAAACTTGTGGAAATTCCAAACCTTTCGCGCTGTGTAGCGTCATAAGCATCACATAATCGCTACTTTCATCTAGATTATCGATATCTGCTACCAATGCGACTTCTCCAAGAAAACCACTGAGAGTTGGCATCTCATCCTCACAAGATTCTTCATATGTGGCAATCTTATTTTTCAATTCTTCGATGTGTGCCAAGCGTTCCTCCGCTTCCTCGCCGCCTTCTTCCGTAAGTTCATCTAAATAACCTGTATAGTCTAAAATTTCTTGTAACAATTCAGATACCAGCATCGTCTTGGCACTTTGTTTAAAATGTTCCATTAATGCAACAAATGTACTAATTTTCGTGGCAGCTTTCCCGATTCCAGGAATCATATCTGCCGTTTGAAGAGCCTCATAAAATCCCACTTCTCTTTCCGTGGCACTTTCTTGTACTCGCCCAATTGTGGTCAGACCAATTCCTCGTCTCGGCACATTGATAATGCGGCGTACTGCCAAATCATCTTTCCCATTATCAATGGTTTTTAAGTACGCCAAAAGATCTTTGACCTCTTTTCTCGCATAGAAATTGATTCCACCAAAAATCTTATATGGAATATTGGCGTTCACCAATTGCTCTTCAAATACACGAGACTGTACATTCGTTCTATACAAAATCGCATGCTCATTGTAAGAACGCTCTCCATTTCTTACATGTGCTCGAATATCTCTAACCACATATTCTGCTTCTTCGTACTCATTTTCAAATTGTCGGAATACCAAAGCGTCACCTTTTTCCTGCTTTGTCCAAAGCGCCTTGTCCTTCCTGCCATAATTGTTGCAGATAACACTGTTTGCCGCCTGCAAAATGTTATCTGTAGAGCGATAATTTTGTTCCAATTTGATGATATGAGCATCTTCAAAAACATTTTCAAAATTCAGGATGTTTTTGATATTAGCTCCTCGAAATTTATAAATGGACTGGTCATCATCTCCCACTACACATAGATTTCTATAACGTCGTGCGAGCAAACTTACAAATCGAAATTGAACCGTATTGGTGTCTTGATATTCATCCACCATAATATAGCGAAATCGCTCTTGGTAATACTCTAATATTTCCGGCTGCGTTTCTAATAATTGAACAGTTTTTACCAACAAATCATCAAAATCCAACGCATTGTTCGCACGCATCTGCTTTTCATATTCGCGATATACTTTCGCAATCTGCTGTCTTCCATAATCACCCGCTGCATCCAATTCATATTCCTCAGGAGTCATCATCTCATCTTTTGCTGAAGATATGGCCCCGAGAAGTACGCGTTCTTTATAGCGCTTTGGATCCAACTGCAGTTGTCTAATCACTTCTTTCATCAATGTCTTTTGATCGTCAGTATCGTAAATTGTAAAGTTGGTATCATACCCAATTCGGTCGATGTAACGTCTCAAAATTCGCACACAAGTGGAATGAAAGGTGCTTACCCAGATACTCTCCGAACCAAATCCCACTAATTGATCCACACGTTCTCGCATTTCTCCTGCAGCTTTGTTGGTAAATGTAATCGCTAAAATATTCCAAGGATTCACGCCTTTTTCTTCGATAAGGTATGCAATCCGGTGCGTTAATACACGCGTTTTCCCTGAACCCGCACCTGCCAGAATCAACAACGGTCCTTCTGTATGAAATACTGCTTCTTTTTGATTGTCATTCAATGTATCATAAATATTCATATATTTAACTCCTCTTGGCATCTTGCTCTATCAATCATTATAGTATAATTCCATTTTGATGTCATCTAAAATAATTTGTCAAAGTATGCTATTTCATTCGCCTCTAACAAAAAAAGGAAACTCATTGAGTTTCCTTTTCTTTACATTTACTGCTCTTTATTGATTCTCGCAAATACCATATCGTATCCATCATTTCCATAATTCAAAGACCGATTCACACGGCTGATTGTCGCTGTCGATGCACCTGTCTTTTCTGCAATCTCCAGATAAGTCTTCTGTTCTCTTAACATCTTTGCAACTTCAAATCTCTGCGTAATAGACAACAATTCATTGATTGTGCAGATATCTTCAAAAAAAGTATAACATTCATCCTTATTCTCCAAAGACAAAATTGCTTCAAATAAATAGTCAATAGCCTCTGTTCTCATTTTCTTACCCATAATAAATATCTCCTTTTACGATATTCTCTTTCACATTTTAACACATTAAATTCTTAAAGTCCATACATTTTATGAATATCTTTTCTTTTTTTGCTGATTCTATTACATAACATATCACAAGGAGGAAAAATTCATGAAAAAGAAACAGAAAAACCAAGAAATCATAGACTCCTACGATTATCTTACCCACGCTGCTTCTACTACCGATTGTACTGGTTTAATTCCCACACCTGCATCCACAGAAGAAGAACGTGCATCCTACGAAGCCATTTATCCATTCATACCACCCAAATTAGATTAACCCTTTTTTGCAATCTTCATATAGTGATAAAGAAGATTATTATATGGAGATATTATGAAAAAACGTTTACTTGCTTTTGCACTGATGATGGCACTTGTAATGGGCTGTTTGATTGGATGCGCTTCCAAAGAAGACGAAGGAAACACAAAAGTAGTTTTAAATGAAGTTGCGCACTCCATTTTCTATGCACCAATGTACGTAGCTATTGAAAATGGATATTTCACCGAAGAAGGAATCGACTTAGAATTAGTCTGTGGATTTGGAGCAGATAAGGTAATGACTGCCGTTCTTTCTGGCGAAGCAGATATTGGATTTATGGGTTCTGAATCTTCTATTTACACATACAACGAAGGTGCAACCGACTACGTGGTTAATTTTGCTCAACTTACACAACGTGCAGGAAATTTTCTCGTTGCAAGAGAAGAAATGGATGATTTTACATGGGATGATTTAAAAAATACTACTGTTCTGGGTGGCCGAAAAGGTGGAATGCCACAAATGGTTTTTGAGTACATCTTAAAGCAGCAAGAAATTGATCCGCAAGAAGATCTGACCATTAACCAAAACATTGATTTTGGTTCAACTGCTGCCGCTTTTTCAGAAGGTCAAGGCGACTATACAGTAGAATTCGAACCACATGCCACTTCTCTCGAAAGTGCCGGAAAAGGATATGTGGTTGCCTCTCTTGGAGAGGACAGTGGATATGTTCCATATACTGCTTTTTCAGCCAAAAAGAGCTTTATAGAAGAACATCCAGAAATCATTCAAAGTTTTACGAATGCCCTACAAAAAGGAATGGATTATGTGCAATCTCACACACCAAGCGAAATTGCTAAAATCATTGCTCCTCAGTTCCCAGAAACGGATTTAGATACCATTACAACCATTGTAAAACGCTATTATGACCAAGATACTTGGAAAGCCGATTTGATTTTTGAAAAAGAAAGTTTTGATTTATTGCAAAACATTCTAGATTCTGCCGGAGAACTTTCAAAACGTGCTCCATATATGGATTTGGTAAATACGAATTTTGCCAAAAAAGCATTACAATAAAGAAAAGGGGTGTATTGTTTTACACCCCTTTCTTTACTCTATTTCACTTACCTTTTCTCGAACTCCCAAAATAGCACTTGATGATACTGACAATTGATCCATTCCCATCTTGGCATATGTTTCTATCAGTTTCATTTCTGCACCTAACTCTCCGCAGATTCCTATGTTTTTTCCTTCTGTATGCACATTTGAAACTGCCGTTCGCAATAGTTCTATAAGCGTTGGATAGCATTGTTCGTAAAATTCTTTTGCAATGATTTGTTGTCTTCCCACACCAAAGGTATACTGAATCAAATCATTCGTTCCAACGCTACAAAAATCCACCTGCTTCGCAAGTTCCCTGCTAATCATAACAGCCGCTGGTGTTTCTATCATTACACCTATTTTCAATTCCTCATCAAACAAAATGCCCTCTTGCTTTAACTTTGCTTTCACACCAGACAATATTTTTTTTGCTTCTTCTAGCTCGCCCAATGTAAAAATCATTGGGAATAGTACAGCCACTGCTCCATAAGCAGATGCGCGACAGATAGCTCGCAATTGACTTTCAAACACATCCTTATGTTCAAAACACCAACGAATCCCTCTGCTGTCACTTGGCCAAGCTCCCTCTAATTGCTTGTCCTCTCCAAAATCCCAGGTGCGAATAACCACAGATTTTCCATCCATAATCTCCACAATATTTTTATAAATCTCAAACTGTTCTTCTTCGTCTAAAATTCTTTGTGCTTTCAAGCATAGCAATTCACTGCGCAATAACCCAATTCCATCTGCCCCAGCCTTCATAGCTAGTTTGGCTTCTTCGATACTTCCTATGTTTGCACAAACGCGCATCTTTGTTTTTGTATCTTGATATCTTTGTTGTCTCTGGCTTATTTTCCGCTCCAGTTGCTGCTTTTCCATCAATTTTTTCGTGGTGTCCTCATCGGCTTCCACATATACTTTTCCATCTCCACCATCGATAATGGCTTGTTTTCCTATATAGTTTTCATCCCAGTCTTGGTTCGCCTGTATAATCATTGGAATCCCCATTGCTTTTGCAAATATAGCTGAATGAGAATTCGCATTTCCACACAACAAAATAATACCTGAAATTTTCTTTGCATCTAATTGAATCATTTCACTTGGAAGTATATCTTGTGCTACGAAAAGAATACGTTCCTGTGATTCTAGTTCTAATGCTTTTGTCTCAGTCAGTATTTTTAATAATCGTCCCGAAACATCGCGCATATCCTCTGCACGCTTCTGTCTTTGAAGGATTTCTTCCCACTTCTTCGAAACTTCATCCAAAGCATATTCTGCATTGACTCGCTCAGTTTCTATCATTTGGCATACATCATCCACAAATTCTGTATCTTCAATCAGCATTTGATGGATTCCGAATACGAGTGCATTTTCCTGTCCCACACTTGCCACCGATTTCTCGTAAAGCACTTGTAGTTCCCCAATCGCAGTCTCCCTTGCATGCGTAAAGCGCTCAATTTCATCCTCGACACAATCAATATTCTCTTTTTTCACCAATTGCGTATTATGGAAAAATTTAATTTCCCCATTTGCAATTCCTTTTGAAACACTTTCGCCGCTTATAAGAAACATATTTTTCCCTTTCCGTGACTATACTACTGTTATTGTCTTACAAATTCATACGTATTTCAACAGTTTTTTTGAAAATGGATTGACATTAGCACTTAGACGTGCTACTATGGTAAAGTATTATTTTACTATACTAAAGTGACAAAATATGGAGGACAACAAACATGAGTAAAGGTACAGTAAAGTGGTTTAATAATCAAAAAGGTTACGGTTTCATTTCTGACGAATCAGGAAATGATGTATTCGTTCATTACACTGGCTTGAATATGGAAGGATACAAGACTTTAGAAGAAGGTCAAGCAGTAGAATACGACGTAACAGATGGCGAAAAAGGGCCACAAGCAATCAACGTAGTAAAACTTTAATCTTTATATTGTGCCTTTTATTAATTTATTGATATAAAAGCATCACGGAATGAGATTAAAAGAAAAGGAACCGAATTTTCGGTTCCTTTTTTCTGTATATCCTAGCAATTTGCGCGGTACGCTTCATCTGCTTCCCATACATCAAATCCATTTTCTCTTAAAATATTTACCACTTTCTGTGCATCATCTGATTTTAAAATCGCAGATGCATCCTCTCCATTGGCGAAGGCATACATATACTCTACGTTCACTCCATTAGACATCAACTCATGCATTGCTTTGCTAAGTGATCCTGTCGCATGGGGAACGCGAAGCGCAACCACATCTGTTAACATAGAGGTAATTCCTGCTTCTTTCAGCACTGCTTTTCCTTTTTGCGGATCTGAAACAATCATACGAAGCATTCCATAATCCGCAGTATCTGCCAAACTAAGTGCAACAATATTGACATCATTGGCACCCAAAGTTGACAACACTTCGTCCAAACGTCCTTCTCTATTCTCCAAGAATACTGATAGTTGTTTAATCGTCATCGTTTTTTCCTCCTTTTAGAGATTTCTCTTATCAATGACACGCTTTGCTTTTCCTTCGCTACGCTCAATGGTCTTTGGTTCTACTAATTTCACGTGTACAGAAATTCCAAGCGCTTGTTTGAGAACGCCTGCAATCTTGTTCTTCAAGTTTTCTAATGCACGAATCTCATCTGAGAAGTATCTTTCATCAACCTCTACCATAACAGTCAACTTATCAAGATTTCCTTCTCTTTCTACGATCATCTGATAGTGAGGTGCAACTTCGCCACCCATACTGAGAAGTGCTGCTTCTACCTGTGTAGGGAATACGTTGACTCCACGAATAACTTTCATATCATCTGTACGACCTTTGAATTTTGAAATTCTAGGAAGTGTTCTTCCACACTCACAGGTACTATGATCGATGCTTGTCAAATCTTTTGTTCGATAACGGATAAGTGGCATAGCCTCTTTTGTCAATGTTGTGAATACTAATTCACCCGTTTCTCCATCTGCACAAGCTGCATTTGTTACAGGATCTAATATTTCAGGATAGAAATAATCCTCATGAATATGAAGTCCTGTATGATGAATACATTCCATTGCAACACCTGGACCTAAGATTTCACAAAGTCCATAGATGTCAAAACAGTTAATGCCTAAGATTTCTTCAATCTTCATACGCATTTCTACTGTCCATGGTTCTGCTCCCAAAATACCCGCTTTTAACTTCAATCTTTCTACGGTACCGCTATCACGAAGTGCTTCTGCCAAATGCATTGCATAAGATGGTGTACAAGCGATTGCTGTAGCGCCAAAATCTTCCATACACATCATTTGTCTCTGTGTATTTCCTGATGACATAGGAATCACAAGGGCGCCCATCTTTCTAGCACCAAAGTCAATTCCCATACCTCCAGTGAAAAGTCCAAAACCGTAGCAGACATGTAATATATCTTCTTCTGTGAGTCCTGCCATTGTCAAACATCTGGCAACACATTCACTCCAGAGTTCTACGTCGTTTTGTGTGTAGGAAGCAATGGTTAATTTCCCTGTGGTTCCCGATGACCCTTGTACTCTAGCCACTTTAGACTTTGGAACCGCCAATAACCCAAATGGATAATTCTCTCTAAGATCTTCCTTTGTGGTAAATGGAAGTTTGTTGATATCTTCGATCCCTTTGATATCGCCTGGCTCAATTCCAAGTTCTTTCATTTTTTTGTTGTAAAATGCGACATTATTATAAACGTTTTCTACTTGCTTTACTAATCTTTCACTTTGTAGAGCAGTCATTTCATCTCTGCTCATACATTCTTTTTCTTTATCAAAATAGCGTTCTGTCCATGCCATGATGTCTTCCTCCCATCTTACAGATTATATCCAACTTCAAATGCTTTTTGGTTAATTTCGATCGTCTTTGGTGGAACTGTTTTTTCAATCACTTCATACCAAAGTTCCTTTGGGAAATCCATATGTTGTGCAGCTATGCCCAACACAATCATATTGAACACTCTCGAATTACCAAGTTTCTTAGCTTCTTCCGTAGCGTTCACAGTATATACCTTATGCTCTTTGGCAAGAGTTTCGATAATGTTTTCTGGATATTCTGCCGCGCCAATCACGACTGGCATTGGATCAATTCTCCAATCGTTAATGATTAATGCACCATCCTCTTTCAAGAAATGTGAGTAGCGAAGCGCCTCTAATTTTTCAAAGGCAATGATGACATCCGCTTGGCCTTCTTCTACAATCGGCTCAGCCACTTTTTCTCCATAACGTACAAAGGTAACTACACTTCCACCACGTTGTGCCATTCCATGCACTTCTGAAAGTTTTACATCATAGCCACCAGAAATGGCAAGTCCACCTAAAATTCTACTTGTAAGAAGCGTTCCTTGTCCTCCTACACCTACAATCATAATATTTTTTGTTGCCATTCCTACTCACCTGCCTTCAAAAGTTCTATTGCATTGAATTTACATAATGTCTCGCAAAGTCCACATCCTGTACACATCGTATCATCGATACGGATGGTTCCATCTGCATTCTTTGTCATAGCCGGACATCCTGGTTTCATACACATGCCACATTTTTTACATTTATCTGCGTGTGCAATGTAAACTGGTTTTTTTGATTTATCCAAAAGCACGCAAGGTGTCTTTGTAATAATGACTGAAACCTCGTCCTTTGCCACTTCTTCTTTAATCACTTTTTCTAAAGTTGCAATATCAAATGCGTTGACTTCGACCACATTTTTTACACCGATTGCACGGCAAAGATTTGGAATGTCAATGGCATTTGTCGGTTCTCCCATAAGAGTCTTTCCTGTTGCCGCATGGTCCTGATGTCCTGTCATACCTGTAGTTGAGTTATCAAGAATCATAACTGTCCCTGTGGACTTGTTATATACCATATTCATTAAGGAGTTTACACCTGTATGTAAGAATGTAGAATCTCCAATTGCAGCCACCCAATTCTTAATATAATCTTTTCCTTTTGCCTTTTCCATACCATGAAGGCTTGAAATGCTGGCGCCCATACAGATGACAGAATCTACCACACTAAGAGGTGCAACTGCTCCCAAAGTATAACATCCAATATCACCAGCAACATGCATTTTTAATTTATTTAACACATAATATACACTTCTATGTGGGCATCCAGGACAAAGAATTGGTGGTCTTCCCGGTGCAGCCACTGGAGCTTTTGCTACCACTTCTTCCTTAAGGATTGCCTTTCGAATCATATTGGCACTATATTCGCCTTGTACGGTAAAGATTTCTTTTCCAATTGCTTTGATTCCCCAAGATTTTACTTGTTCTTCGATCACTGGGTCTAATTCTTCTACTATGTAAAGTGTCTCTACCTTAGAAGCAAACTGTGTAATTAATTTCTTTGGAAGTGGATTTACCATACCAAGTTTTAAAACTGATGCATTTGGAAGTGCCTCTTTCACATACTGATAAGGAATACCACTCGTGATTACACCAATCTTCGTGTCATTTATTTCCACGGTATTAATTGGCATCGTGTTTGCCGCCTCAGCCAATTCAAGATTGCGTTTTTCAATCTCTACATGACGAAGCTTTGCATTTCCTGGCATCATAACATTTTTTGCAATGTTTTTCTCATAAGGAACATCTTCCACTTCTTCACGGTCATAAAGCTCTACCAAGCCTTGGGAATGCGCCAATCTGGTTGTTGTACGAAGAATGACAGGTCTGTCAAACACTTCACTGATTTGAAATGCAGCCTTCATATATTCTTTTGCTTCCATACTATCTGCTGGCTCTAATACTGGAACTTGTGCTGCTCTTGCAACCATACGTGTATCTTGCTCATTTTGAGAACTATAAAGTCCCGGGTCATCCGCAACTACTATTACAAGCCCTCCATTTACTCCCATATAAGATACTGTATATAAAGGGTCCGATGCCACATTGAGTCCCACGTGCTTCATACATGCCATAGCACGCACACCCGATATACTTGCACCGATTGCCACTTCTGTTGCCACTTTCTCATTTGGTGCCCATTCTGAATAAATATCGTCTTTATATTTAATAATATTCTCACTAATCTCTGTGCTTGGTGTTCCTGGATAAGCCGCAGACACTTTCACGCCTGCCTCATATGCTCCACGTGCAATTGCTTCGTTTCCAAGCATAATGACCTTTTGATTTGCCATAATATTCTTCCTTTCGTAAATCAATTTATTCTAGTAGTATAACACAATACTTTGACGAATTAAAGTACTAATTTTATATTGCAAAAGGGATAAATAATGCTATAATCTACATAGAATAAAACGAGGTGATGATATGAAACTTTTATTACAAATATTACAGGGTTCTCTCGTCGGCTTAGGTGCCGTGCTACCTGGCATCTCAGGCGGAGTCCTCTGTGTAATCTTTGGTATTTATAAAACAATTATCGAATTCCTAGCGGACCCATTTCGCAAGTTTAAAACCCACTTTGTGAAATTGATTCCATATGGAATCGGTGGAGTTATCGGTTTCCTTGGAGTTGCGAAATTACTTGCATTTCTCTTGGAAAAGTATGAGTCTCCTTCTGTCTGTGTGTTTATTGGACTCATAGTCGGAATGATTCCATCTTTATTCCGAGAAGCAGGTGAACAAGGTCGCTCATGGAAATCTTATCTTTCACTTGTGATTTCTATGATATTTATTTTCGCTCTTCTGGTAAGTTTGAAAATATTTTCTGTGAAAATCACTCCAAACTTTGGTTGGAATCTGTTCTGCGGATTTTGTTTGGCTCTTAGCGTAATCGCTCCTGGAATGAGCTTTTCCACATTGTTGATGCCTTTGGGCTTATATCAACCATTTGTCGATGGACTTAGTAGTTTTCAACTGGACGTACTTGTACCTGCAGGGATTGGCGCTCTATTAACAGTCATTCTATTTGCCAAACTTGTAGATACATTATTTAAACGTCATCACTCCGTTGCATTCCACGCAATCATCGGTGTTGTAATTGCCGCGACTGCGATGATTATCCCATTTGGAAGTTTTACAGTATCGGCCACAGCTTGCATTATCAATGTTGTTTGTTTGGTGGCAGGAGTTGTGGTTGCACTTCTACTTGATAAATTTAATCAAAAGTTTGAGAAATAAAAAAAGCGCTCAAAGCGCTTTTTTTATTATTCAAAATCAAACAACGACAACTGATTTGATTTCGGGATATCTCCAAAAATACCCAAGTCTGACATAAACTCAATTACTGTCTTACTTACCTTAGTCCTCTGTCTGAAGTCATCCATAGAAAGATATGGTCCATCTGCAGCTGCCATTTCTACTGCATCTGCCGCCTTGTCTCCCATACCTTCAATGGTACTAAACGGTGGAAGTAACTTTCCATCCACAATCTGGAACATCGTTGCTTTTGATTTGTACAAGTCGATTGGAAGGAACTCATATCCTCTTGCATACATCTCTTGCACCAATCTCATATCTTTTAATGTATCCTGTTCTTTATTCGACAATTTATCACTTCGCTTTTTATAATCACGAATATAATATTCCAGTTTTTCTTTTCCCTGACACATCAATTCATAAGAAAAAGCATTTGCACGGATACTAAAGTATGCTGCATAGTATGCCAATGGATAATATACCTTACAATAAGCAATGCGGTATGCCATCATGACATAAGCTGCTGCATGGGCTTTCGGGAACATATACTTGATTTGTTCACAAGACCACACATACCAATCTGGTATGTTATGGGCCAACAAATCTTTCTTCCATTCTGGCCACTTATCACTCTTGCCTTTTGCAACCTTTCCTTTTCGCACATCCTCCATAATCTTAAAGGACTGTTCGCTATCCACACCATTATTAATCAAATAGGTCATGATATCATCACGGGTACAAATTGCCGTGGAAATTGTTGCTTTTCCTTCTTTGATTAAGGTCTGGGCGTTATTAAGCCACACGTCAGTACCGTGGGAAAGTCCTGAGATTCGAATCAGGTCAGACAATGTCTTTGGTTTGGTATCTACCACCATCTGGATAACAAAGTCTGTACCAAACTCTGGGATACCAAGACATCCTACTGGACATCCTCCGATATCTTCAGGTGTGATTCCTAGAGAACTGGTGTCTTCAAACAACTTCATAACTCCTGGATCATCCAATTTAATATCTGTCGCAACAAACTTTTGTCCTGTCAACTGCTCTACCATTTCTTCCAAGGTCTTAATCATTGTTGGATCATCATGGCCGAGAATATCAAGTTTTAACAAGTTGTGGTCAATAGAGTGATAATCAAAATGCGTGGTGATAATATCTGTTGTCATATCATTTGCCGGGTGCTGTACTGGTGTAAAAGAGTTAATATCTTCCCCAATAGGTAATACAATGATACCTCCCGGATGCTGGCCTGTACTTCTACGAATTCCTACGCATCCTTGAAGCAATCGCTCAATCTCGCAGGTTCGCTTTGCTTCCCCGCGTTCTTCATAATAATTCTTTACATACCCGTACGCAGTTTTATCCGCCAAAGTACCAATGGTACCCGCACGGAATGTTTGTCCCTCTCCAAAGATAACTTCTGTATATTTGTGGGCATTACTTTGGTAATCCCCAGAAAAATTAAGGTCAATATCTGGCTCTTTGTTTCCCTTAAATCCAAGGAATGTTTGAAACGGAATATCAAATCCATCTTTTACAAGTGGTTCTCCGCACACTGGGCAGTTCTTGTCTGGCATATCCCATCCACAACCACCTGCATACTTACGAACTTCCTCTGACTCAAAATCGCTATAATGACACTTTGTACAATAATAATGTGGACTGAGTGGGTTTACTTCTGTAATTCCCGCCATCGTCGCCACAAATGACGAACCGACAGAACCACGGGAACCAACGAGATAACCATCTTCATTGGATTTCCAAACCAATTTTTGTGCAATAATATACATCACGGCAAATCCGTTGGAAATAATGGAATTGAGTTCTCGCTCCAAACGCTCCACAACGATTGGTGGCAAGTCATCCCCGTACATACTGTGTGCTTTGTTATAACAAATATCTCTTAGTTGTTGGTCGGAATTTTCAATCACCGGTGGGCATTTATCTGGGCGCACTGGTGATATCTTTTCAATCTGGTCGGCAATTAAGCGGGTATTAGTAACAACCACTTCATACGCCTTTTTCGAACCAAGATAAGCAAATTCCTCAAGCATTTCCTCCGTAGTACGAAGATATAGTGGTGCCTGATTATCTGCATCTTGGAAGCCCTGACCAGTCATTACAATTCGGCGATACACCTCGTCTTCTGGCTCTAAGAAATGCACGTCACAAGTAGCCACAACTGGCTTATTGAACTCTTCCCCAAGCTTCACAATCTTGCGATTAATATCTTGTAAATCTTCTATCGTCTGTATATTGCTATACTCCGACTCACGAAGCATAAACTGATTGTTTCCAATTGGCTGTATCTCAAGGTAATCATAGAAATTGACTAATCTTGCGATTGTCTCTTCTGACTTTCCTTTTAAAATTGCTTGATACAATTCTCCCGCCTCGCAAGCACTTCCTATGATAAGCCCCTCTCTATGCTTCAAGAACTCACTCTTTGGAATTCGCGGTCTTCTCGCATAATAGGTCAGATGCGACAACGAAATTAAGCGATAAAGATTGACACGTCCCACATCATTCTTCGCCAAAATAATCGCATGATGGGTTGGCATTTTCTTAATTGCCTCTGCATTCATATTTCCAAAACGATTCACTTCATCCAATGTATGAATGTTTCGTTCTTTTAACATCTCAACAAACTTTATAAAAATTTCTGCTGTTGCTTTTGCATCATCCACTGCTCGATGATGGTTCTCCAAAGAAATGTCCAATGCCTTAGCTACCACATTGAGTTTAAACTTAGAAAGAGATGGTAACAACACTCTAGCAAGAGCTACTGTATCCATATAAGAGAATTCTTTCTCATACCCCAAACGTTTGCAGTTTTCTTCTACAAATCCAACATCAAAAGAAGCATTGTGCGCAACCAACACTGCATCTCCTATAAACTCTAAAAATTCTGGCAATACAACATCGATTGTCGGTGCTTCCATCACCATTTCATCAGTGATACTTGTAAGATTTGTGATTTCAAATGGAATTGGTATCTTCGGGTTCACGAAAGTACTATAAGAATCTACAATCTCTCCATCGGTAACTTTCACTGCACCGATTTCGATAATTTTATCTCCTAGTGCACTAAATCCAGTCGTCTCCAAGTCAAATACTACAAAAGTATCCTCTAACGTTTGGTTTCCAGCGCTTACAGCGATATCCATCAAATCATCCACCAAATATGCTTCCACACCATAAATGACTTTGAACGGATCATCTGGATTTTTTCTTTCTACATCTTCAATATAATGATTTGCATCTGGAAATCCTTGCACAACACCGTGATCCGTAATGGCAATGGCAGGATGTCCCCAACTATGCGCCGTCTTCACAAGGTCTTTGACATTCGAAACTCCATCCATATCACTCATCTTCGTATGGCAGTGCAACTCCACTCGCTTCTCTACGCTCGTATCCTTACGGGTTACACGAAAATCTGGTATCTTTTTCACACCTGCCACAGATGTAATAGTAAGTTCTCTGTCAAATGTATCATAGCGCGTCACACCTTTGATTTTTAAAAATGTTCCCGCTTTTATCTCTGCTAAGATATCCGTTAACTGTTCATTTCTCACGAACATCTTAACTTTAATAGAATCTGTAAAGTCCGTCACTACGAACATCAAAATGGTTTTTTCATTTCGGATTTCACGAGTGTCCACTTGTACTACCTGTCCACGGAATACAATCTCTCCCATCTCATCCATGACATGGCACAATTCCAATGCATCCTCTTCGAAATCCCTTCCATAAACCACATCCGGATTGTCGGATTTTTTCGCAGCACGAAATCCCATTTTTTTCTCTTCTTTCTTTGCCGCTTTCTCCTCTCGCTCCTCTTGCTTTTCCTGCATTTTAGCCGCGTTCTGCTCTATAATATCTTGAACTTCCTTTTGAATGCGAAGTTCCTTCTCTTCATCCTCTTCACTCTTTACTATTTTATAATAGTCCACTTTCATTTGAATTGGAATCCTGCAACGTTCTTCATATATCTGCTTTAAGAGTGCTACAATCGCTTGCGATTTCCCCTCAGCAACAATATTGTCTTCAAACTGAATATGTAACAGATTTTCCCCTTCAAAAGACAACTTGGCATTTGCAAACATACTATATTCTACAATACTGCGTTGCTTCAATTCAAAGAAAATACTTTCCTTATACTCTCGCATAAGATTTTCCGGTGTATATTGTTTTGAAAGTGAAAATGTCTCCTGCACCTTTACCTTCATCGAATTCTTTCCAAAAAGTTGTTCCTTGATTGCACATTCCACCATGTATACACACTTCTTAGGAATCAAATGCACACTGTGTAAATGAATGTGCAGATAATCCCTCGTAGTATTGGTTGCAACTTTGAGAACATCAACATCCGCAAACAATGGTTGAACCTCTTGATTTAATTTTAATGTTGGAAATACATCAAAAAACTTTTTGCTCATAATACTCCTTCTAGGATTCTCCCCAGTGAAGCAGTTCCTGACGGAGAGTCTCTAACAATTCTTCTTCTTTTACTTTTTTAATTATTTGACCCTTCTTAATCAAAAGGCCTTCTCCGATGCCGCCAGCAATTCCAATATCTGCCTCTTTCGCTTCGCCTGGTCCATTTACCACACAACCCATAACTGCAACTTTGATGTCAAGCGGAATATCAGCTACCATATTTTCCACTTGATTTGCCAAACCAATGAGATCAATTTGCGTTCTTCCACAAGTTGGGCAAGAAACCACTTCAATCCCTCCGTGACGAAGTCCCAAGGTCTTTAAAATCAATTTTGCTGATTTAATCTCTTCTAGCGGGTCTCCGGTCAATGATACTCGAATGGTATCTCCCAGTCCTTGGTATAACATAATGCCAAGACCAACTGACGATTTAATATTGCCTGACGTAACTGTTCCCGATTCTGTAATTCCAATGTGCAACGGATATGGGCACTCTTTCGCCAGAATCTCATGGGCTCTCACGCACATCATTACATCTGAAGATTTGATGCTAATTACAAGATTATCATATCCCATGTCCTCAATTAGGGACATTTTATCCAATGCACTCTCCACAATACCTTCTGCTGTTACGCCACCATACTTTTCAACTAATTCTTTTTCCAAAGAACCACTGTTTACCCCAATACGAATTGGAATATTGTATTCTTTGGCCTTTTCTACTACTTTAAGCACTCGCTCCTTTGACCCGATGTTGCCCGGATTAATTCGAATCTTGTCTGCACCATTTTCAATGGCCGCAATTGCTAATTGATAATCAAAATGAATATCTGCTACCAAAGGAATATGAATCTGCTTTTTAATCTCTGCAATTGCCTTTGCTGCCTCCATTGTCGGAACTGCGCACCGAATAATTTGACATCCAACCGCTTCCAAGGCCAAAATCTGTGCCACGGTTGTTTGCACATCCTCGGTCTTTGTATTTGTCATAGACTGAATTGCAATCGGATTTCCACCGCCTATTTTTACATTTCCTATTTGTATTACTTTTGTCTCATTACGTGTCATATACATTCTCCCTATAAAGTCGAAAAATCCCTCCATGTCTTCATGGAGGGTTCCTTCTATTTCACTCTCGTAAATATAATTTTTTCCCCGTACTCACGGTCTGTCAATGTAAGTGTATCCTTATCTAAACTATAATCAAATGCTTTCAAAAGACTTTGCAAATGCTCATGCAAGTCCACAGCAGTAACTGTTCCTTTGAAATCTTTCACATCATCTTCATAATCGTCTGGTTCCGAATGAAACGCAATCGTCTTTGCCTTTTTATCAAGTTCACATTCCAATTTCACTCGAACTAATTCTTCATTTACAAGAATCACTGCATCTACGTCCGTATCTCCATCATCTTTCTCAATTGTGATAAAATACTCACCCTTTGAAGTTGTCCATTTTCCCTGCAGTGGATTCCCCCATAAAAATTCGTAAGCGAAAAACAACGCCACAATTACAAGTACTCCTGCTGCAATCAACAAAACAATTCGATGTTTTGATAATCTTTTTTGCATTCCATCACCTCTTAAAACTACTACTTTAATTATAAAAATTTCCCCAATCGATGTCAACCATTATATTGGTTCAAAAACGAAAGCAAAGCTTCCATTTCCTCCTGCGTTCCAATGGTAATTCTAAGATACTGCTTGGTCCTCTCTCCACTGAAATAACGAACATAAATATCCGCTTTTTTAAGCGCCTCAAACAACTCTTTCGCATCATATTTTTCGTGGGTAACAAACAAGAAATTAGACTGTGAATCTGGGAATGTAAATCCAAGCTTTTTCAGTTCCGCTTTTGTCCACTCTCTTGTATCTTTTATCATTTGCACATGTTCTTCAAAATATGCTTTATCTTTCACTGCTTCCACACCACAAATCAAAGAAGGTTGATTCATCGTATACGAGTTAAACGAATATTTAGCATCATTCAAATATTTGATTAATTTTGGATTTCCAATGGCATATCCAATACGCATACCTGCCATTGAGCGCGCCTTTGAAAATGTCTGTACGACTAATAAGTTTTCATACTTCTCAATCAAAGAAAGTGCAGACTCTCCTGCAAAATCAATATATGCCTCATCCACAATCACAATGACATCTTGATTGTGTTTCAAAACATCTTCCACAAAATCCAATCCTTCATAAATCGCTGTTGGTGCATTTGGATTTGGGAAAATGATTCCGCCATTCTCCTTATAGTAATCTTCCTTCACAATTTTAAAATTCTCATCCAACTGTGGACACTCATACGGAATGCGATACAATTCTGCCCACACCTTGTAGAACGAATATGTAAGGTCTGGAAATAAAATTGGCTTCTCCGAATTAAAAAAGGTCAAAAAGCACATCGCAAGCACGTCATCAGAACCAACTCCTACAAAGACTTGCTCATCTTTCACTCCATAGTATTCGGCCAATGTATGTACCAAACTTGATGCTGTTGGATCAGGATACAATCTCATTGTATCTGCACTCATATTCGACAGAGCCTTTTGTACTCCTGGCGCTGGTGGATATGGATTTTCATTGGTATTCAACTTAATCACCTTACGACTTGGCTGCTCGCCCGGAACGTATGGCTCTACTTTTCTAATATTTTTTTCAAACGCTTTCATCTAGAAATATTCCTTTGCAAGTTCTTTAAATTTTGGTAATGAATTCACAATCGTTTCGTAAGCAACACAGTATGCCATACGCACATATCCTGGACATCCAAAAGAACTTCCAGGAACAATTAAGATGTTATATTTCTTTGCCGCTTCGCAGAATTCTTTTTCATTTTCTATTGGAGATTTTACAAACAAGTAAAATGCACCTTCTGGTTTAATACAAGAAAATCCGCAAGCAGAGAGCCCATTATATAATGTTTCTCTATTTCTATCATAATAAGAAATATCTGTCTGCTCATTTAAGCATTTCACAACCATCTTTTGTTGCAACGTCGGCGCATTCACAAATCCAAGAATACGCGTTGCCACACTTGCAGCTGAAATCAAATCTGCACTATCCGCAGCCTCATCTGGAATCACAAGATATCCAATACGTTCCCCTGGAAGTGACAATGATTTACTAAAAGAATAACCCACAATCGTGTTCGCATAATATTTTGTGAGATAAGGTACTTCCACTCCATCGTATGCAAGCTCACGATATGGCTCGTCCGAAATCAAATAAATATCTGTTCCAAACTCTTTTTGTTTCGCCTCCATAATAGCAGCTAGCTTTTTAATGGTATCTTCTGAATAAACTACACCCGTTGGATTGTTCGGTGTATTTACGATAACTGCTTTTGTCTTTGGAGAAAGTTTTGCCTCAAACTCATCCAACTTTGGTTGGAATGTCTCAGTGTCTGGCGAAATTGCCACAAGCACTCCATCAAAGTTTGCTGTATAACTTCTATATTCCCCAAAGTATGGAGCGAATACAATCACTTCGTCTCCTGGGTTTAAAAGAATCTTTAATGCAACATTTAATCCTCCTGCTGCACCCACGCTCATCACAATATTTCTCGCAGAAAATGCTGTGTTAAAGCGTGCATTCAAAGAATCTGCCACTGCCTGTCGCACATCTTCATACCCCGCATTGCTGTTGGTGTAACCGTGCAAAGCGACTGGATCCTCTTCGTTCAAAATATCAATAATGGCATCTTTCACTGACTTTGGTGCTGGAACATTTGGATTTCCCAAACTAAAATCAAACACATTCTCTGGGCCATATATCTTTGCCAAACGATTTCCTTCTTCAAACATTGCTCGAATGGCCGAACTATTGGCCACCATATTTTTCATCTTTTCTGCAATCATTGTACTTTCTCCTTTACAATTCCTTTTTCTACTAAGTAAGCTGGTCGATAGGATAACTTCGCTTTTCGAAGTCCCTCCGAACCAGTGTCGTCTTCTCGATTAATGTACTGATAATTCATACACTCATTAGAAACAAATTGCTGGTTAATCATTGGATATGCTCCCTGCACATCTGCAAATGCCTTCTCAATGTGTACCACAAACGTATCAGGTGTTACTTCCTCTCCAATGGTAAATGCTATGACATGTCCATCTACTTTTAGCACGCCACCTATTAATTCCAACTCATAAAACAAACGCAATGCATTCAGTGTCACACACATTTCCGCATTTTTATCATCATCTATGTCACATCCATTGGCATTTCTCCATTTCAAAGCCATTTGAAAGCATTCTTCTATATTGTCTTTCGACATACTCTCATAACTCCAATTTGGATGAAGTTCCTTAAATTTGTTAATGTGATTCCTCTTTGAATGCAATTTTTTCCCAGCCAAAGTCGCTAACTTTTCAGTTTCATATATATAATCGGCAACATCTCTGTCATATTCAATCTCAAATCGTTCTGGATACCACTCTTCTAACTGTTCAAATTGTTCCTTGGTAATGTGATAAAGAATAAATGGTAACCCACGTTCTTCTACATACTCTTTCAAAAATCCCAGTGCATTTTTTACATTCTCCGATGCTCCCACAGGATAGGCAAATGCAAGAAAGTCGTCTTTCTCCCAACAAAATACCAACGCATCTTCTACAATGGCAAACTTTACTGGATAGTGTCTCGACCACAGAAGTGAATTTGCAAATGTCCTCTCACAACTTTGGGTTGGGAAATTCACAAAATAGGTATGCATAAGTTCGCGATCTTCTAATTCTGTTCTTCGAAACTGTATTTCCTTCACTCTTTCTCCACCTTCTTAATCTCATTCGTTTATTGTACCACAGATATTTGATACAAAGAAGAGTATGCTCCTTTTTTCTTTAATAATTCTTCGTGTGTGCCTTCTTCCTCAATTCCATTCTCCGTAAGCACCAAAATTCGTTGTGCATTGCGAATCGTTGTCAATCGATGCGCAATTACAAACGTAGTTCTGTCTTTTGCAAGCGCTTCCATCGACTGCTGCACTACTTTTTCACTCTCATTGTCTAAGGCTGATGTCGCCTCATCGAAAATCAAAATAGAAGGATTTTTCAAAAACACGCGCGCAATGGAAATACGCTGCTTTTGTCCCCCTGATAACTTGACACCTCTCTGCCCGATATCACTATCATATCCATTCGGGAAACTCATAATAAAATCATGGGCATTGGCTTGCTTCGCTGCGCGGATAACTTCTTCATCAGACGCATCTGGCTTTCCATAGCGGATGTTCTCCATAATGGTTCCTGCAAACAGATACACATCCTGCTGCACCACACCGATTTGCGAACGAAGTTCTGCTTGTTTCATTTTTCGAATGTCAATTCCATCAATCAGAATGCTTCCTTCTGTGGCCTCGTAAAATCTTGGAATCAAGCTACAAAGAGTAGTTTTTCCCACTCCCGAAGCACCAACTAATGCCACATATTCTCCTGCTTCAACTGATAGATTCACATGACTTAGAACCTCTTCTTGATTTGAAGCATAATGGAATGACACGTCGTCAAAGGTAATGTTCCCTTGCAATTTCCCTACAGATACTGCATCCTTCGCATCTTGAATATCTGGCTCTACACTCATCACATCCATAAAGCGCTCAAATCCAGAGTATCCATTCTGGAACATTTCCGTAAAATTAATTAATTTTCGAATCGGTTCAATGAAATTGTTGATATACAAAATAAAAGTAATTAAATCGGTGGTATCCATATGTTTCTTCGACATAAATGCAACACCCACAATAATTACAATGACACGAATCAATGTCGTCATCGCACTTACGCCAGAATGATACCCCGCCAAATATCGATAGCTATCTTTTTTTGACTCTATATAATTATTGTTACCCTCTTGAAATTTTTCAATCTCAATGGATTCGTTTGCAAAAGATTTCACCACACGAACGCCTGACAAACTGTCCTCTATATGTGTATTAATCTCTGCCACTCTCTGGCGATTCTTCTTGAATGCCCGCTTCATTTTTCGGTTATAATGGGTTGCAAATACAATCATAATCGGAATGATACAAAAAGTAACTGCTGTAAGAGGTCCATTGATTGAAACCAAGATCACAAAAGACCCGACTAATTTAATCAGCGAAATGACAACATCCTCTGGACCGTGATGCAAAAGTTCTGTGATTTCGAACAAATCACTCGTAATACGAGAAAGCAATTCTCCCACTTTTCGATTGTCGAAAAATGTAAACGATAATTTCTGATAATGTTCAAAAATGTCTCTTCTCATATTCGCTTCCATTCGCGCGCCCATCATATGCCCATAATATGCCACAAAATAATTGCACCCATATTCGATTAGCACTAGCACTAGCATAAAAATGCCTAAAAACAAAATCGTTTTAAGGGCTTTCTCACTTTCATAGTACACCACTTCATTTGTAATATAACGCACGACTAACGGAATCAATAACGTAATCGCAGCGCCAAGCATTGCGAAAAACATATCTCCGAAAAAGAGTCCTCGATATGGCTTATAATAACTTACTAATTTTTTTAAATTTCTTTTCATGTGTTTTCTCCAATTGTTATATAAAAAGTGTAGATGCACATTACATCTACACTCTTTTTCTTACTCGTTCATCTGTGCCAATTTCGCTGCTTGATCAGCTGCAATTAAACTATCGATAATCTCGTCAATATCTCCATTCATCACACTGTCAATTTTATATAATGTCAACTTGATGCGATGCTCAGTCACACGTCCCTGTGGGAAGTTGTAAGTACGAATCTTCTCCGAACGGTCACCGGTACCAATCTGACTTCTTCTCGCTTCTGCCTCTGCAGACTGTTGTTTTTCTAGTTCTAACTCATATAACTTAGAACGAAGCAAACGGAATGCTTTTTCTTTGTTCTGTAACTGTGATTTTTCTGTCTGGCTATAGATAACAATTCCTGTTGGATAGTGAGTCAAACGAACTGCGGAGTCTGTGGTATTGACACATTGTCCACCATTTCCAGATGCACGCATAACGTCGATACGGATATCTTTTTCATCAATCACAACGTCCACTTCTTCTGCTTCTGGCATAACCGCAACAGTAATCGTTGATGTATGGATACGTCCACCAGACTCTGTCTCTGGAACACGCTGTACACGGTGCACACCACTCTCATACTTCATACGTGAGTACACGCCCTGTCCACTCACCATAAATACAACTTCTTTGAATCCTCCGATTCCATTTTCACTAAAAGAAATCATCTCTGTCTTCCAACGTCTAGATTCTGCATAATGTACATACATACGGTAGACTTCTGCTGCAAAAAGTGCAGATTCATCTCCACCAGCTCCTGCACGAATTTCCACCATAATGTTCTTATCATCATTTGGGTCTTTTGGAAGAAGTAAAATCTTAAGTTCATGTTCTAATTCTTCTACACGTTTCTTCGATTCGTACAATTCTTCCTTTGCAAGTTCACGCATTTCTTCGTCAGTTTCCAACTCTAGCATTTCCTCGCTATCGATAATGGCTTGCTTTGCATTTTTATATTCAGTATACGCCTCCACAAGTGGTGCCAAATCTGACTGTTCCTTCATCAATTTACGAAAACGGTTTGGGTCATTCGCTACATCTGGTTCTTGCAATTCACTCATCAATTCCTCATAGCGTATTAGCAAATCGTCTAATCTATCAAACATATGGTTTCCTCCATTCATTTATCATATTTAAATATACACTCCAAAGACCACTCGGTCAAGACCTGCAAGGTCCTTTTTCACTGTAACAGATGTAAATCCAGCCTCTTCCATTCGCTTTTTAACCGCTTCTCCTTGGTCGTGTCCGATTTCAAAATACAACTTACCCTGCGGCTTTAAAAATGCTGGACTTTCCTCAATAATTCTATCATAAAAATAGAGGCCATCTTCCATTCCATCCAATGCCAAACGTGGGTCATGTAATCGTACTTCTTCTTGTAATTCTTCAATCACTGCAGTTCGTATATACGGAGGATTGGAAACAATCACATCGTACTTTCCGTCCACCTTATCAAATAAATTACTTTCCACAAATGTTGCAACGATATTGTGCTTTTTCGCATTTTGAGTCGCTACAGCAAGGGCTTCCTTCGAAATATCTACACCGACTCCTTGGCTCCCTTTTTTATAATGTAATAAGCTCAGTAAAATACACCCAGAACCCGTACACATATCCAACACATCCATCCCTGGTTTCAATTCTTCCAAAACACTTTCCACCAAGATTTCTGTATCTTGTCTTGGAATAAGCACGTGCTCATTGACATCAAATTCAATCCCCATAAATTCCTGCACCCCTGTAAGATGTTGCAGGGGGATGTGTATCATTCTTTTGGAAATGTACTCCCTATAAAGTTGAAGTTTCGATTCCTCCACTTCTACATCCGAATTCAGAAAATATTGGGTACGATTCATCCCTGTCACGTGTTCTAACAAATACCATGCGTCCAACTCGAATTCTGGAATTCCTGCGTTATTCAATTGTTCCTTTCCATATTCGTAAGTTTCACGCAAAGTCATACCTATTCTTCTCCAAAATTTTCTTCCAAATACGCGCGCCAATCAAACACTTCTTCCACTGCTCGAATCGCAACTTCAATCATATCATCCTCTGGCTCTTTTGTTGTCAATCCCTGCAACCAAAGCCCTGGCTTGCTAAGGAGGTTAACAAACCAATTGTCGCTACTTCCTGCTAATCGAATAATCTCATAAGAAATTCCTGCAATTAACGGAAGCAACGCAATTCGAAAAACTACACGAAGTACCGGCGATTCCACCGTAATAAAAAAGCACACAAGGATACTCACAACCATTACAAAAAACAGAAAACTGGTTCCACAGCGTTTGTGCTGCTTCGAACTATTTCTCACATTCTCAACCGTTAGTTCTAAACCATGTTCAATACAATTGATACATTTATGTTCTGCCCCATGATACATAAAGGTGCGTTGAATATCTTTCAGTCTAGATACTGCAAAAATATAAGTAATAAAAATCAAAAAGCGGATAACGGCTTCTACCACTGTACGGAGAAATCTTGATGTGATAAATCCTTTCAACAAATCCGATATGAAATATGGCAATACCATAAACAAACTAAGCGCCAACACAAAGGATAACACCATCGTCACTGCCATCACAAAATCATCTTTCTTCTTTTGCTTTGCAGCTTCTTCCTCTGTCAGTACTTCCCCAGTTTCTTCCTCTAAAAATGTTGCTGAATAACTAATCGTCTTCATCCCTAAAACTAAGGAATCAATAAAATTAAAGACACCACGAACAAAAGGAATCTTTCTCCAAATTTTCCCTTTTGCTTCTCCATTCGGCTCTTCTACTTTTATCGCAATTTCTCCATCTGGCTTACGTACAGCAATGGCGTACTTGGAACCATTCTTCATCATAATTCCTTCCAATACTGCTTGCCCACCGATATTTGATGATTTCATATTGACCTCCGATGTTTTTAAATAAAAACGGGTTGAGTTTTTTCACTCAACCCGCTAGATTGCATTAAATTATTGCATTCCGTATTTCTTGTTAAATTTATCAACACGACCACGAGCTTGAGCAGCTTTTTGTTGTCCTGTGTAGAATGGATGACATTTTGAACAAATTTCCACGTGGATTGATTCTTTTGTAGAACCTGTTACAAAT
>JAZOWZ010000048.1:0-5729 GCA_045659485.1 Faecalimonas sp.
ACAGAGAAAAACTAGAAGGGGTGATTTTTTGAATCCGTTGATTCCTATGATTGCAATTACTGGAAATCCGACGGCTAAAGATATTTGGCAAATGTTGGAATCATACAAACAAGTAGGTATTGATGCGGTGATGTTATATCCGCGTTCCGGTCTTGAAATAGAATATATGTCAGAACAGTGGAGAAGGTTTTGTGAACAGGTTCTGGAGTCTGCACAAGGGCTAGGTATGAAAATCTGGTTGTACGATGACTTCAACTGGCCATCTGGATCCTGCAAAAATGCGGTTGCAAAAGAGAATCCAGCCTATGTTGCAAAAAGATTTATTTATAGAGATGGAACAGTTTCTATTGATGTGATGAAACCGGGCGATGCACAAAGAGTATTTGACCCGTTTGATAGTGATATGTTGAATCGGGAAGCAATCCAATGTTTTATACGTTTGACACATGAAAAATATTATCAATGGTTTGGACAATATTTTGGAAATGTAATTCCTGGGATTTTCACTGATGAGCCAAGTTTTATCTATACGTCTAATGAAGAGGGGATGCATCCGTATTACGAGGGTGTAGAGGAAGATTATCAAGAAGCTTGTGGAAGAAATCTTAGAGAGGACATCATTGCATTTGAAGAAGGCAATGATAGCTCTTGTTTTCCAGGTGTATTTCGTCAGGTAATTGGGAAGAGATTTCGCGAGTGTTACATAGAACCTATTTCTAAATGGTGTAAAGAACACAATCTTCTTTTGACAGGACATACTTTGGAAGATGAAAGACCGCTTACAGGAACAGAAGTTACAGGTAACTGGTTCCAGTTTATGGAGGAAATGGATGTTCCAGGAATTGACGAAATCCCAACCCAATTAAGTGAAAAAGATGATATGCTTTTTAGCATGATTGAGAACATGCGATACAACGGTAAGGAGAGAGTTATGGCAGAACTTTTTGCCTTGGGTCCATGTTCGATGCCGACAGCTCGTCGCCGTCAATTTCTATGGCAAGTGGCGGGGCATGGTGTGAATCATTATTTCATCGCAATTTCCCATATGGATGGGAAAGGAAATATCAGAAAACCAGACTTTTTTGATAATTTTAATTATCACAATTTTGATTTTGGAGCAATTCGTCTTTTGGCTGAAGAGGCAGAGAAAGCAGCTACATTTTCAAATAAGAGGGTGCGAGCATTCGTAGGTTTGAAATGCGCATACACTACATATTTAGAATCACTTGGTAAACGCACAGACAAGGAAGTGGCAGAGAAATTTGCACTACTTGCCAATACTCTTACCAAGAAGCAGATGGCATGGCGTATGCTTCGAGAGGATGAGGAAAATGATTGCAAGTTTGTTCTAAACCTCGATGGCACAACTGTTGTGGAAGAGAAAACAGGTAAAAGATTTGAGGAAATAGATGATTTGATTCAGTGGATTGGGGTGGCTGGAAGAGGTCCATATGTAACGAATCGTGCAGGCGAGTTAGTGAATGATGTTCGAGTGAAATATTATGAAGATGGAAGCATTCTTGTTGTTGATAATGAAAATGAGCCGAAAGGATGCAGAGAATATACCCTTCATACAGAGCAGGGAACTCTTGATTTTGAACTAGAATCCTTTGGAGTAAAAGTATTTGAAAAAGGTGTGCTTGCCAGTGAGCAACCGAAAGCAAATGAGCACGAAATAGTCATCCAAGACATAAAAGTGTTACATACACATAGCAATGTTTACCGTTGCAAATTCTTGAAGAAAAATCTTGTGGAAATAGAGGTGGAAGAACCGTTGACGGTTCGTATGTATCGTAGAGAGTATGAAGGAAGCGATGCAGTAGTATTAGATGGAACATTGTTAGAATTCAATGACATATGCACAGAGCTTACAGGATGTTTCTCGGGACTGTACAAAGGAACAGAACTTCACTTGACAAAAGGGAAACATCAGATTCAGACAGATATGAAGGATTATGCATATCTACCTGCAGTGTTGATTTGTGGGGATTTTTTCGCCAAAGAAAATGGTCTATATCCAGTAGATGATTCGGAACAGACATTCTTAGGAAAGATACAAGTGACAGGAAAAATGAATGTTCCGACAGATGCAGAAGAAGTAAGCATCTGTATGGAAGACTCCCAGTTGTATGTGACCGCAGAAGTGGATGGAGAAGAAATCGGCGAGTGTGCATTTGCACCATACCGTTTCCAAATTCCACAGAAATTTTATGGAAGAGAGGTAGAAATTACCTTTACATTCCACTCCTCATTGGCACCAATTTTTGGTGATTTAAAAACAATGAAAGAACAAGGTATATTTACACCTAACTGGGAAGAGGTTCCAGCATCAAGACCAGAAGTATTAGATGTTGAGAAATTGAAAATTAGAGGAGTAATAGCATGAGATTTTCATTAAGAACAGGGAGCAAATCCCATTTTGACCATGATTATATTGAACGATTAATTCAGGCAATTCACGAGTCGGGAGATTGTTTCGATGAAGTGTGGCTAGCTACATCGTACGGGATTCCATCTTTAGAGCGCATGGAAAAAGAAGCCAAAGATATGTTTTGGGCAGCAGAACAGTTTGAAAAAGCAGGTATTACGGCATCGATGCAACTGAGTCGTACGGTAGGACATTCAGAACAAGCTTTAGTTACATATGGTGGCGAAGGAGTAGAACCAGATTTTTATTGGATTACATCTATAGATGGAGTTGCAGTCAATGGTGTCTACTGTTGGAACAGTCCGGCATTTCGTCATTATGTTTCGGAAGAAATGAAAATTTATGCGAAATTTGGTCCAGAGATTGTATGGGTGGATGACGATGTTCGTCTTCGGTTGCTCGGAAAATCAAAAGCACTTTGCTTCTGTGATAATTGTATGCAGTTATTTAATGAACGTTATGGATATGATTATACTCGAGAAACTTTGAAAAAAGATTTTCTTTATGACTTATCGGTGCGCGATGAGTATATTCGATTCCAAACAGACACATTAGCAGATTTTGCGGGTGTTATTTCAGAGGCGGTTCACGAGGCTTCGCCAGACACCGTTATGGCACTTCAAAACGGTGGAAATACGATGCTCGCGATTAATGCGCAGAAAGCATGTCTTGACAAGATGTATGAAAAAACAGGAACAGCACCAGCATTTCGTGCAGGTGGTGGATTCTATATTGATCATTCCCCAAAAGATATGTTTACAAAGGCAATGATTTTAAATTATATGAATGCACGTCTTCCACAGTATGTGAAAACAAGATCTTGTGAGATTGAGAATGTGCCATGGACAGTTTACGGGAAATCACCAGAATGTACATGTATTGAGGCGGCTTTGTATTTGGCTTATGGCTGTAACGAAGCCAGTGTTACATTGATGCGCGAATATGAGTCCTTAGATTGGCACAAGCGCATGTTTAAACGAATTGCGAAATATAGACCATTCTATGATGCGTATGAAAAGCATAATAGAGGTACAGAAAATGGCGGTATCGTTGTATATCAGCCAATAAAATCGAACTATATCGTACCAGATGAAAATGGATATCCATTCTGGAATGACACTTGCATTTGGGAGATTGCAGAGAAACTTCGTTGGGGACTTCCATTCTCAACAAGCGTAAAAGGAAATGCATATTACTTATCAGAAAAGGCATTTGACTTCTTAAGGGATGAGGATTTTTATTTCTTAGAAAATGAGACATTGATTGTAGAACCAGAAGTTTTAAATAAAATCAAAGATTCAAAATATGCAGAGCGTTTTTCAAAGATGAAATATGTTGTTGATGAAAGAGGCGGCGAAGTTGCTATTCGATATGATCAACGTGAAGAACTTCGCAGTGCAATTGATGCGACAGCAGACAATCCACTTCCAGCATATGTGGCTTCACCAGAGCAGATGGTGATTGTGCCGAGAGTGAATGAAAAGAATGAGACTGTTTCTGTATTTCTTCTTAATGTATCGATTACAGATACGGATGAGTATGAGGTTGTGATTGCAAATCCTGCAAACACAGAAAAAGTAACACTTATAGATCCTTATAATGAAACAATGACACTTCCACTTAAAAAACGTGGAGATAGATATGTAGTAAAATTGCCAGAACTTAGAAGCTGGAGAACAGTAGCCCTTTTAATTTAGGAGGAACTTATGTTTACAAAGAAACAGATGTATACACCAATTTGGGATACAGACATCGTATGGGGTGAATCTCTTACTATGATTCGAGATGAACAAGGAGTTGCAGAGGCGCCGCTTCTTTATCACCCGATTCAGATTTTGAGAGTCACCAACATAGATGGAAGCGAAGAATACGAAGAAGGTGTGGATTGGGAATGGAAGAATAATAAATTCTGCTTAACAAAGAGAAGCCGAATCTATTGTTTTACAGAGGAAGAAATCTATCCAAGTAAGCCGCATCCTACGGTTGAGACGTTTTCGATGAATGGACGGTATTTATTTCATCCAGGGAATTCTTACTTTATAGAAAAGCAAATATTTGTGACATACACCTGTGAGAAAGGACAGTGGCAAGGAGTGACTCCTGGGTTTGCAGAACGCAAGTTGCCACGTACCTTTGAACTTTTAAGAAACGGGAAAAAGATGAATCTGGTGTTCTATGGCGACAGCATTACGGTAGGTGCGGATGCTTCGGTTCGACACAAACTACCACCATACCAAGACGGATATGCAAAAATCGTCTATGACGCGTTGGTGGAGGAGTACGGACCACAGATTACTTACACCAATACAGCAGTTGGCGGGAAAGAAACAAACTGGGCAGTCGACAATGTAGAAGAAAATGTCAACACTTACAACCCAGATTTGGTAGTCTTAGCATTTGGTATGAATGATGGGGATAAGAGTCCAGAAGAGTTCGAGGAACGAATTCGCACGTTGATTCGATTGATTCGAGAAAAGAATCCAGAGTGTGAATTTATCTTAGTGGCAACCAGCTTACCAAACCGATTATTGACAGACCCGAAGGCAAGATTTTGGGGAAACCAATGGCAGTTTAAAGAGGCGTTAGACAGAATTGAAGAAGACAGTAATGTGCAGAATGTAGTGGTGGCAGATATTACAAATATGCATCGCTACTTAATTGAAAACAAACGATTCGAAGATATGTCGTCGAATATGATTAATCATCCAAACGATTTCTTCCATCGCTGTTATGCACAGTTTTTTATAGAAATGTTGATAAGTAAACCAGAGTAAGAAAGGAAATGGTGAAACGCGTGAAAAAGATAGGAAAAAAATCATTAGCGGCAATCCTATTAGTAGTTATGGTGTTGGGTGTTGCAATTGGCTATTTACCAAGTATGTTAGCAAATGCCAGCGATGCCAACATTATTGATGACTCGTTCACAATAGGATATCAAGAGAATATTGGAACAAAGTTAGATGCTGCGTTCAATATTTATGAATTTGATGGTGCTATTAATAAAATTAGTGGAGAGGCAACTCGTATAGGAGAACCATCATCATCAGATTATACGACTACAGGTGATCGAGGAACAAGAAATAGAGGATATTTGAAACTGAGAGGTGCGGAAAGCGGAAATAACAGGAGCCCATTCCTCACTTATATGACAGAGGTGACAAACTTCACTGCAGAATATACCTTCTATTCATATGAAGCACAGATTGCCGGATTAGTGTTCGGAGGAGAAGCAGGAGCATTTCCAATTACTTTTGATGACAACAATGCAAATGATACAGGTGTGGTCATTTACTTAGAACAT
>JAZOWZ010000049.1:0-1880 GCA_045659485.1 Faecalimonas sp.
GATGTTTTAGAGCTTGTGAAAAATGTGTTAAATAGCATAAAATCGTTGCTTGATTGAGAAAAAAGAGTTATAATACTGTGTTAGAAGCACGAAGGAGGATTTATTCATGAAATCATTAAAAAAGATAGTAGCACTCGTTGCAGTGGCAGCGCTTTCTATATCAGCATTGACAGGTTGTCAAAAACAAAAACCAATCGATAACAAAGAAATCGTTATGACAGTTGGTGATAAGAAGGTTGAACTTGGTATGGCAAACTTTTTCGTAAGATACCAACAATCTATGATGGAACAACAGATGGAGATGTACCAATCATACGGATATGTTATGGAATGGGACATGGAAGTAGAAGAAGGTAAGACTTACGAAGAAAGCATGAAAGAAGATACTTTGAAATCTCTGCAAAAGTTATACGTTCTGGATGCACATGCAGAAGAATTCAAGGTAGCTCTAACAGAGGATGAGACTGCTAAGATTGAGGAAGCAGCAAAAGCATTCGCGAAAGCAAACAAAGACGAAGTAAAAGAAAAGGTATCTGCTGAATATGCAGCAGAATATTTGAGATTAGTGACAATCGGCGAAAAGATGTATGATGCTGTAAAAGCATCGCACACACCGGAAGTAAAAGAAGAAGAAGCTGCACAAAAAATTATGTATTATGTAAAATATGATACAGTAAAACAAGATAGCAGCACAGGTCAGACAAGTGAATTGTCTGATGACGAAGTTAAGAAGCTGAAAAAGGATGCGAAGGCTTTATTGGACGGTGCAAAAGCGAATGGTAATTTAGAAGCCTACGCAAAAGAGCAAAAATTAACAGCAACAAAAGCTGCATTCAGTGTTGACAGATCAGAAATGGATGAAAAGTTAGTGAAAGCAGCAGATAAATTGGAACTTAACGGATTTACAGATGTAATTGAAGGTGAATCTGCAATCTATGTAGCTCAAGTAACAAGTTTATTAGACAAAGACGCAACAGAAGCAGAAAAGAAAGAAATCATCGAAGAACGCAAAGATGAATTCTACAATGAAACTGTTGAAAAGTGGACAAAAGATACCAAAATCAAAGTAAATGATGATGTTTGGGCTAAGGTTAGTTTAGAAGGTTTGAAAATCTCTGCAGTAGAACCAGAGAAAGAAGAGGAAGAATCTAAAGACAGCACAACAGAAGATGCTTCAGACGATAAGGCAGATAACACTACAGAAGATAAAGCAGAAGATAAAGCTGAATAATAATCAAAAAAAGAGGAGGTACGGATTTTCCGTATCTCCTTGTTTGTCATATTCCTATCGGTTATCGATTGATTCCTGATTGAATCTCATCCGCCCATTGTTGCAGGCTGTATGTCTGTCCATCAAACAGTTTGAGTATTGCACCGGTTGGTGCCACATCACTTGCAAATGCATTTGCTTCGTCAGTGTCTACATGCATCGCCAATTTAAATGATGGACTCACACGAACTACCACGTCTGCGAAAATTAGTCCACGTTCGTAACTTTCCGTGATAACAAAAACTTCATCATTATCTCGTACACGTGCACGACTTGCTTCCAGTGGAGTCATATGTATATGGCGTTTTGCTACAATAACACCTTTTTCAAGCTCAATCATTCCTTTCGGTCCGATTAATGAGCATCCCGGAGTTCCGTCAGTATGACCGGATTGACGAATTACACCAGGCACACCGATTTTTCTCGTATCTGTCATAGATAACTCAATCTGGGTTTCCTTACGATAAGGACCAAGTATGGCAACATTTTCGAATTTACCTCTCGGACCAACAATTGTTATACGTTCCTTGCATAAATATTGCTCAGGCTGACTTAATTCATGTACATAAGTTAACTCTGCATCTTCGCCTAATAATTTTTTAAAGTCTTC
>JAZOWZ010000050.1:0-2058 GCA_045659485.1 Faecalimonas sp.
GCTGAAACAATCCACAATGATATTGAACAGAACTTCCCAAAGGTCAAACATATCATGGTGCATGTGAATCCATATACATCCAAAAACAAGAAATAGGGGAAATCATTTTTACTGATTTCCCCTTCTTATTGTTTTCAACACCTATTCTTCAACGGAATCCAGACACTTCTGAATTGCATCATTAATTGACAACATTTTTTCATCCAGTGCTGCAACCATATCTGCACACTCTCTCAAATCCTCACTGATATACTCCGGCACATGGTCTTCTAACTTATAATAAATCTTGTGCTCCAAACTAGCCCAGAAGTCCATAGCGATTGTACGAATCTGAATCTCAACCTTCGTCTGTACCACACTGTCCGACAAAAATACCGGAACAGCCACAATCATGTGAAAACTCTTGTATCCGCTTTCCTTCGGTTGTTTAATATAGTCTTTGATTGAAATGACTTCCAAATCACTCTGATTCCCAATCATTTCAGCCAATCTATAGATATCTGAAGTAAAGGAACAAATCAACCTTACACCTGCGATATCATTAATATGCTTTACCATATTTTCTACGGAGGTTTCAAACCCATATCGTTTTAATTTTTTCACGATACTTTCCGGTGTCTTAATTCTTGTCTTAATGTGTTCAATCGGATTATATCTATGTACGTGTTGGAATTCATCGTTTAGTATCTCCAACTTAGTTCCAACTTCTTTGAGTGCTGCATTATAGAGAAACATAATGGTCTTCCAACTATCTACATCCTCGTAAGTTTTAATTGCATCTAACATTCAAGTTCTCCCCTTCTGCTTTTGCTTACTATATAAGTATACCATAGAAAAGAGTCCCTTGTCATACATTTCACAAAACTTTTAGAAAGGTTTTAGAAGATAACCTCCATCTTTGTTCCTTTTCCAACTTCACTTTCAACTCGAATCTGTGCGTGATGGAAAATCGCCCCGTGCTTCACAATGGACAATCCTAGACCAGTTCCACCTGTTTCTTTGGAATGGCTCTTATCCACACGGTAAAAGCGTTCAAAGATACGCTCCTGCTGATCCTTTGGAATTCCGATTCCCGTATCTTGTACGATAATCTTGACGCCCTCTGGTGTATTTCCAACCCACAGTATCACCTTGCCCTCTGGCACATTGTATTTAATCGCATTTTCACAGAGGTTGAAAATCATTTCATCCAACATCTGTTTCACGCCATAGTACACCACTGGTTCACCGTCAAGTTCCACTTGCACATCTCGCTTTCTTGCTGACATAGTAAGGCGTTCTACAATTTCCTCGCACAGCGCGTATAAATCTACATCCTGCCATTCAACTTCCACGCTGTCTTCATCAAGCTTTGACAGTTTGATTATGTCATCAATCAGAGCAATCATTCGGCTGGCTTCTTTATAAATGCGTTCTGAAAAAACAATCATGTCCTCACGATTCACCATGCCGCTTTTCATAATCTCTGCATATCCTGAAATGGAGGTCAGCGGAGTCTTTAATTCATGTGACACGTTGGCCGAGAACTCTTTTCGCATTTTTACGATTTCTTCTTCTGCACGATTTACCAAATCATTCCCCATAATTCTCTCCCATACGATATCCAACGCCACGAACTGTTTCAATCAAATCGCCTGCGTTGCCTAATTTTTGTCTCAGTGTTCGAATATGCACATCTACCGTTCTTGTCTCACCGGTAAACTCATATCCCCAAATTTCCTCCAGCAGTCTATCACGTGTCAAAACCGTTTTTCGGTATTTCATCAATTTACGCAACAGTTCAAACTCTTTGTATGTGAGTGTTATCAACTGGTCATCTACGAACACTTCATGACATTTCAAATCCATTCTCAGATTTCCAATTACATACTCCTCAATCTCTTGGTTCTGTTTTGTCCTGCGAAGTACCGCCTTAATACGCGACACAAGTTCCATCATGCCAAATGGTTTGGCTACATAATCATCAGCTCCCGCATCCAATCCAATGACCTTATCGTACTCATTTCCCTTTGCAGTTACCATAATCACCGGAATGTGTTTTGTTTTAGAGGATTCTTT
>JAZOWZ010000051.1:0-4024 GCA_045659485.1 Faecalimonas sp.
AGCGTAGCATGTGCTGTATTGCCAAAGAACTCTATCTTGATATTTCTGCTGGAAGCTTGAGATGCACCTTTGCACACTCCCATTTTTCCGGCATCCATAGTTCCTTCCACATGCAAACCCGCAATGATATCAATCTCATCCATAATACCATTCTCAACCATAACTTCTGCACCACTTTGCAAACCTTCCTCACTCGGTTGGAACAAAAGAATTACACGACATGTTAGTTTATCCTCTATTTCTTTCAGGGCTTTTGCCGTACCGAGAAGCATAGCCGTATGTGCATCATGTCCGCACGCATGCATTTGACCATCTATTTTAGATTTGAACGGAATATCATTGGTTTCTTGGATTAGGAGTGCATCCATATCTGCACGCAAGCCGATTGTAAAGTCTGTTTTCTCTGGATTAATATATCCCACAACACTCCCCGGCGCATATTTTTCCGTGTAAGGAATGCCCATCTTCTCAAGTTCACCTTTCACAAGTGCCGTTGTTCTCGGCAAATCGAAACCAATCTCCGGATATTCATGAATGATACGTCGTATACCTACAATATACTCTTTATCGATTATCATACTATATCTCTGTTCCTTTCTCCTTTTCAATCACAGAATCTAACCGTTTTTCACAAAAATCCAAAAAAGTGCCCCACAACTTATGGTCAACGAATCGATTTTCTCCAATATCTAATAAAAGTTTCCCATATTCATACGTATTGTTATTCCACACATGGTTTCCGATAAATACATCGACATTCTCTTTTCGTAGTCTGTGGATAGAGTTACGATATCCTTCTCTACACCCATCATAATCAAATTGTTCTCTTACCATTGTATTGGCACCTGCACCTCCGAACATTCCTACACGATAAATGTTTCCATTTTCTTCTGTTTCAAAGAAAAATGAAATTGTTCCCTTTGTATGTCCAGGGGTTTCCATAAAAGATATCGTTGTGTTGCCAAGTGCAAGTACGTCTCCATCCCGAATCAAAATATCAGGACTAAAGTATTGCTTTGCTTTTTCCTCATCATATCGACCGAGTAATGTCTTCGCTCCTGTCAAATCTACCATCGCTCTTGTCGCCTCGGTATGATCTGCATGCCAATGTGTATTGATAATATACTTGATATCCTTTGGATTAAATCCTAATTCATAAATAGAGGATACCACCAAATATAAGGTGTTGGAGTATCCAGGATCAATCAATATTAACCCTTCTCCCGTGTCAATCAAATGACAGGATGCCTGAAATGTTCCACAAAAATAGACATTTCCAATGATTTTAAATGGCGTCATTCGACCTTCCCAGGGATGAATAATGCTTCTTCTCTCAAACATATTATTGTTCCTTCCACATATCGTTAATCTCTTCTATTGTCTTTCTTACCAGCAAGTCGCCACCCTCATGACCTACCCAGCCGCTTGAAATATAGGCACTATAATGACTGCCTTTCTCTGCTTTCTCAGTAGGTAGATATCCAAGTCCACCACAACATAGTTGTGCAATAAATGTCTGCTCTGCATAGCTTCTTGCCTTAATTCTGTTTCCGTAATCTAAGAACAATTCGAAAGGATTTGTAACAATCGAAATATTTCCAAATCGAATCACATGCATTTCAATTGGAACAATTTCTATGTTCTGCTGTTCACGATATCGTCTGATTGTACCCGCATACACATGCATTCGCGCATTATCTTCAAAATTGAAGACTTCTTTGTCTTTATTCTTATCTATGTAATATTCCAATTCTCTGACCGCATGATGATATTCTTCCATGGTCGCTTTTCGAAGTGGCAAATCCACTTTGAGAACCTTATGTTTAAAAATTGCATCATCCTGCAAATCTTCGATTTCTTCATACACTGCAATAATCTCATTCGCAATACGCTTACCAACTCTATTGCAACCACTGACATCATACATAGACGGGTCTGCTTTTCGTTTGATAAGATTTGGTCTTTTTACATTTGGATCATCAATTGGCGTCTCAGGGTCCACCCATCGAACCAAATCTCTCGGGCACTGGTCGCCTGCCGCACCACATATTCCAAGAAGATAAATATCTTCACCTAATTTTTCACGCAGAATGGCTTTTGTTCTTCCCCAGTAATCCGCAGAAATAAAACTTCTCTGCTCCAGTATCTGTGCAGGACATGTGATATTCGCAACCACTCCGGTTAATTTTCTATTTTTATCAAAGGTGTACAAAAGTTCCATGCCTGAATCATTGCCGCCTTCTAGTGCAACAAAATTGGCGGTATTGGTATCTCCCCACATCTTTGCACTGCCATCGTCATAGCACACTCTACGACACATACCGACAGAAACTCGTCCAAATTCATTGGTAAACAATGCTTCCTCTCGATTTTCCCATGCTCTCTTCGCAGCAAGGGCAATCCTTTCAGCCACAAACTCTCCTGCTTCACTTGGAGTCATTACATCATCGCCTGATGTTACCAGTTGCGTATATTTCTTTCCTGCCGGAAGAAATTCCTCCAAAATAGTAGCTGCATTGAGACCCGGTTTTGCAAGATTTGGCGCCGGTTGCATCACATGAGACGTATGTGTATGTGTAGCCGCTATGATTAGTTTCTGTGCCTCTACCCCTGTGTTGTATTCTGCAAATTTGTCACGCACCATATCAATCAACCAATCTTGACAGTATATAACATCCGCAGATATGAGAATCATCTTCTCATTGTCTTCAGCCTCAACTGCCATAGCAGTTACTGAAATTTCTGATTCTACATATTCTGAGATTCTTTCAAAAAATTGCCCCGCAAGACTCGCTTTCTTCTCAGGCACAATACTCTCTTCCGCCCATCCAATCAATAATCTGCCCATCATTTTTTCCTCGTCTTTTCTGTTTTAATCCGTGATTTTGATGTAAGCCACTGTTTGCTTTGGCAAACGAATCTTCACATCAGACTCCTTCCCTACAGTAAAGCTAAACTCTTCTTCGAGATTGTGTCTCTCGTCAATAAAAAGTACCTGAGCCGTCTTTCTGCCCTCGATTCCTTTTATATGAAGTAATGTTTCTTCCTCGTCTCCGTTATAATTCGCAACCAAGATTCCATATTCCTTGTCATTCTTTGCCGCTGTAGCATAGACACATGTATCCTCATAAGAAATTTCTGTAGCATTGCCCAGACGATATAAGTTACCAAACGCTACATATGGATACCATGTCGGACACACACTAGTGTCATTTTGGTCTAAGAACCCATTGTATCTTCCCAAATATGAGAAGCAGTAATACATTGCCATATCTACATAATTCGTGTTCTGAAGCATACAGAGAACTGCCGCATTAAATGACGCCCCTTCTAATGTATGCTTTTCCTTAAACCCGGAACCTTCAGCCGCAATATTCCACTCATTGAGGTGTGACTCTGTCTCGGTAAAACCATACTTATCCAAAGTCTCTCTTACATACACTGCATGTGTTAGAAGTTCTTTCTCATCTCCTGTATAAATGTGCCATGTGTAGAAATCTAACGGACAATCATTTTCTTTAACAAAGGCAAGAAATTCCGTAAACCACTTAACAAAGGTTTGGAATTTATAATTTTCTCTCGTTATTTCATAGAAACCGCAGCCACCATATCCACCAATCTTAATCTCTGGAAATCTGTTTCTTAAATGTTTGGACGCAACCTTATACAGTTCAAAAAACTCTTCCATGGTGCCTGTCCACTGACTTAAGCCCGGATTCTCCGGCTCATTCCATATTTCCCAATACTTCAGATTATAGTGATGACCATCTGCCCATCCTTCATTGTAATGCATCACAATGTGCTCACAGATTCTCGCCCACTTTTCAAAATCTTTCGGTGGATTTGAAGTATATTTTTTACTTCCCCACTCTATTGTCTCTCCCAAACGATAGTACGCCTCAGCACCGGAAACTTGAATTGCCCGAATATACTCATCTGTATAATAGAAATCATAACTTGCCGGGTCATTCTCATCCGCATCAAAATTCGGAAAAACATTCGATATATCTACAAAATAGGTGCC
>JAZOWZ010000052.1:0-24867 GCA_045659485.1 Faecalimonas sp.
AAATCACCCGAGACGAGGTGATTCGCCGATGAACGTATTTAATAAAGTAACCCTACAGTCTCTTAAGAAGAATAAGACGAGAACTATTGTAACCATCATCGGCATTATTCTTTCTGCAGCGATGATTTGCGCAGTAACAACATTTGCAAGCAGTATTTATAACTATGTATTGGATAATGCTGTCTATATCGACGGGGATTGGCACGGTTCCGCAGAAGACGTTAGCCTTGAGACGTATGAGATGATAAAAAACGAAACCAAGGTCTCAAATCGCGTTTTTGCTCAGCAACTTGGATATGCGGAAATCAAAGGATGCATAAACGAAAACAAACCGTATTTGTTTGTTTTGGGTGCATCTGACGGTTTTAGTGATATGATGCCGGTACACATCACCTCCGGTAGTTATCCCACATCATCCGGCGAAATACTAATTCCGGAGCACTTATATGATAACGGTGGTGTCGAACTTAAAATCGGAGATACCGTCGAACTTGCTCTTGGCAAAAGAATGCTTGACGGTTATCCTGTGGGACAAAATAATCCGTCTTACGTCTATGATAAAAACAATGAAACGATACCCAACGGTGAAAAGCTCATCGTAGAAGAAACCCGCAGTTATACCGTTGTCGGATTTTATGAGCGCCCCTCATTTGAAAACTTCACTGCTCCGGGATATACGGCGCTGACGATTGCTGATAAAGATATCAATGCAGAGTATAATTACAGTATTTGGTTTAAGATGAATAAGGCAAAAGAGGTTTATTCATTTATTGAAGACAATCAACTTCCGGGCAGAACTAACAGTTCGGTTTTGAGATATTCAGGCATCTCTCGATATGAAGGGTTTAATTCAATGATTATTAGTCTGGCTACCATTGTTATTGCACTGATTATGCTCGGCTCCGTATCGTTGATTTATAACGCCTTCTCCATCTCTGTTGCAGAACGAACTAAGCAATTTGGTCTGCTTTCATCTGTAGGCGCAACTAAGAAACAACTCAGACGAATGGTTGTATCGGAAGCATTGATGGTTAGTGCAGTCGGCATTCCTCTTGGTATTTTAGCAGGCGTTGGTGGTATTGGTATTACCTTGCTCTTTGTAGGCAACAAATTCAAAGCTATAATTGGATATCCGATTCCGTTAAAATTGAGTGTGTCGGGTCTATCGTTGGTAATTGCGGTTGTAATCGCACTTTTGACAGTGCTGATTTCAGCAATCGTACCATCAAAGAGAGCAACAAAAGTCTCTGCTATTGAAGCTATTCGCCAAAGCAAAGATATCAATACCAAAATCAAAAAGGTTCGCTCATCTAAACTCATTTATAAGATTTTTGGTCTTCCTGGTATGCTTGCGAACAAGTATTACAAACGTAGCAGGAAGAAATACAGAGCAACCGTTCTCAGCTTGTTTATGAGTGTCGTCCTGTTCGTTTCTGCTTCGGCATTTACAGGTGTATTAACCGAGGCTGTTTCCGACAGCTTCGGCAATGTTGAGTATGATATTTCGATTTATGGCTATGAAAATGAATTTAATAATGTGACAAAAGACGACCTTTTGAGCGAACTAAAGAGTATCAAAGGTGTTAATCAGATTGCCTATTCTCAAAGTTTGGCATATTGTGTTAATGTTTCGCCCAATGAAGTATCTAAGGACTTTTTGGAATACTATTCCGCAGCAGAAAATCTTTCGATTACAGAAATAGAAAATGTTGGTATTTATACGACAATTAAGTTTGTTGATGACAGTGCATACAGAGACTTACTGGAAACATACAACCTTAACGAGGATGATTATTTTAATCCGGCTGCACCTAAAGCAGTTGTAGTAGATGGCAGAGCTCTTTTTGATAACGTACTCGGCAAATATACTTCATACAATGTATTAAAATCAGAGGACACAGTGATGAACTTCGTTGTAGAAAAGGAATTTGACGGATACTATTTTGAGAGCGAAAGAACAGACGAGAACGGAAATGCAATCTATGTATACAAGAGCGAAGAAAATCCCGAAAAAACAATGGAATTAACAGGTGAAGAAGCTCTTGAAGAAAAAACGGTTGACGTCGGAAAAATTATTTATGATGCACCGTTTTATCTGGATGTAAACTCAAGGCTCACGATGATATACCCTATGAGTTTGCGAGACAATGTGCTGTCTGTAGGAACAATGCTAAACAGCGGTTATAACTACTACATTACAACTGATACTCATGTAGAGACAATGGGAGATGTCGAGGATGTACTGAGTAATCTCGGACTTTCTAAACTTCGTGTCTGGGACGTTGCCGCCGATGAAGAACAAAATCGCAATATCGTTATTATTATTCGGGTATTTGCTTATGGATTTATAATCCTTATCTCCTTAATTGCTGCCGCAAATGTGTTTAATACCATATCAACAAACATTGCACTCCGCCGCAGAGAGTTTGCTATGTTGAAGTCGGTAGGTATGACCGCAAAAGGATTTAATCAGATGATGAATTTCGAGTGTATCTTGTATGGAATAAGGTCATTGTTGTTCGGACTTCCCGTATCTGTCGGCATAAGTTATCTCATTCATTTGGCTATGTCCGAAGGATATCAGAAAGACTTCACATTGCCCTTTGTTGCAATCGGTATTGCGGTACTCAGCGTATTCCTGGTTGTGTTTGTAACTATGATGTACTCTATGAGCAAGATCAAAAAGGATAATCCGATTGATGCGTTGAAAAACGAAAACCTGTAAATATTGCAATCGCTTCTGTTATGGTTATCTGCCTCTGCATATTTTGCGGGGGCAGAAGAGTGTTGGTCCTATATTGACACACTCGTGAGTGGGAAGATGTCCAAAGGCTGGTAGACTTCTTTGTAAACGAAAGCGAAAACTACATTTATAATTCGTTGACTTTGTCACTTTAACGTGCTATAGTAATTCAATACAATGAATTTCAATAAAGGTGAGTAAGATGGATAACAAATTGGAAAAAGCAAGACAAATAATCAATGAAGTGGATTCCCAGATGGCGGAATTATTTGTAAAGCGAATGAGAGCCGCAGAACTGGTGTATGAACACAAGAAAGAATATGGTCTTCCAATTCTTGACCAAGAACGAGAGAACGCAGTGATTGAAAAGAATACAGCTTTGGTTGAAGATGAAGTGTTGAAAGAGTATTACATAGACTATCTGAAACACTTAATGAGCGTATCTCGTGCATATCAATATCGAATGCAGAGTGGCTTGAAAGTTGCATATAGTGGCGTGGAAGGTGCCTTTGCTCATATTGCTGCAGGGAGAATCTTTCCTGAGGGAAATTGTGTTTCCTACAGTGATTTTAAAGCTGCATACAATTCAGTGGTTACTGGCGAATGCGATGTTGCGGTACTTCCTATTGAGAATAGTTATGCAGGTGAAGTGGGACAAACACTAGATCTTATTTTCTCGGGCACACTTTATATTAACGGAATTTATGAACTTGAAATCCATCAAAATCTTCTTGGAATTGCAGGTGCTACTGTAGATGATATTAAGAAAGTAACGAGTCATCCGCAGGCTCTTAGCCAGTGCCATGACTATATCGAGATGCGTGGTTTTGAAGCAGAAGAAGCCAACAATACGGCGCTTGCGGCTAAGACAGTAGCAGAATTAGGGGATAAATCTTACGGAGCCATTGCGAGTGTAGAAACAGCTGAATTGTATGGACTCAAGGTCATAGAGCCAAACATCAATAAAAGCGGAGAAAATACGACTCGTTTTGCAGTTCTTTCAAAGGTGCGTGCGAACTTATCAGCACTCTCAAACACTGTTCTAATGCTAACCGTTAAACACGAAGCGGGGTCTCTTGCAAATGCGATTAGTATTATTGGACAGCACGGCTATAATATGACAGCTCTACGCAGTAGACCGATGAAAAAGAATTCTTGGCAGTATTATTTTTATATTGAAATTGATGGTACAGTAGATAGTGAAAATGGAAAGAAAATGATTGAGGAACTAAGTAAAGTGTGTGATCGGCTCAAAGTAGCGGGAACATTTGCTCCTCATACTGAGATATGAAAAGACATAGATTAGAGGTAGAATTATAATGATAGTAGACGTAAGTAAGAAAATACTCATCGTAGGTCTTGGCCTTTTAGGTGGAAGCTATGCAAAGGTGCTGAAGCGGTTTGGATTTCATATTAGTGCGATTACATTGGAAGAAAGTTCTATTGACTATGCACTACAGGAGAACATCATTGATGAAGGTTCGACTCAACTTGATGAAAAAATGATTGGAGAAGCAGATTTTGTTATATTTGCTCTCTATCCACACACCTTTGTGGAGTGGATAGAACAGAATCAAGGACTTTTAAAAAGTGGGGCGCTTATAACAGATGTAACAGGTGTTAAGGGTAGTATCGTATATAAGATTCAGAATATACTTCGTCCAGATGTGGAATTTATTGCGGCTCACCCTATGGCTGGGCGTGAAGTGTCAGGTGTTGAGAATAGTACAGATAAGTTATTCATTGGTGCAAACTATATCGTGACTCCAACGAAAAAGAATACTCCAGAGGCAATTCAGACGTGTCTAGAACTTGGAAGATTACTTGGATTTTCTAACGTAACAACACTTTCACCAGAAGAACACGATGAGATGATAGGTTTTCTTTCTCAACTTACTCACTGTATTGCAATTACGCTGATGACTTGCAACGACAAGGAGGATATGGAGAAGTTCACAGGTGATTCATTCCGTGACTTGACAAGAATCGCTCGTATTAATGACTTGATGTGGAGTGAGTTATTTGTAGCGAATAAGCTAGCACTTTTAGAACAGATGAATTTGTTTATTGATAAGTTTCAAGAATTAAAGACAATGCTTGAAAAAGAGGATATTGATGGTATGAGAGAGATGATGCGACACTCTACAGAACGTCGAGCATTGTTTGATAAGAAATAGGACACGTAAGCTGCGTGTTCTTTTTTGAGAAACAATTGACAGAAAAAGTCAAAACTAATATTATTATTTTATTAAGTTTTAGGAGGATAATAATATGTGGTTTTGGCTTTCTATTATTACGTTAATCTGTTGGTCTGGCTCTGATTTATTTTCAAAAATCGGATGTAGAGATGCAAAGGATAAGTACAGTCATTTGAAGATGACGATTGCAGTTGGAGTTGTTATGGGACTTCACGCGATGTATGAGATTTTTATCGGCAAAGTGCCAATAGATTTCAATGTGATTCTTACATATTTGCCAGTGTCTCTATTGTACATTGGATCTATGATGATGGGATACTGGGGACTTCGTTATATCGAACTTTCGATATCTTCACCAATTTGTAATTCATCAGGAGCTTTGGTAGCAGTTGCGACTTTAATTATGGTTGGATTTAAAGGATATTCACCATTAGCACTAGCAGCAGTAGCGCTTGTTTGCGTGGGTGCTATCGGTTTGGGTATTGTAGATTATTTTGAAGATGAAGAACTTCGTGCAGAGAGACAAAAGAAGAGCAACTATAAATATTCCAAGAGTTTAATTGCGCTTGCATTGCCAGTTGCATACTGTATTTTAGATGCAGCAGGAACATTTGCTGACAACCGTGTGTTGGAAGTTCTCAATGAAGATAGTGCGAATGTGGCTTATGAATTGACCTTCTTATTTGTAGGTATTCTTTGCTTTATCTATGTTGTATTGATTAAAAAGCAGAAATTAGTTCCAAAAATGGAAGCGCCAAAATACGTAGGAGCAATCTGCGAGACAGCAGGACAGTTTGCTTATATTTACGCGATAGCAGACACTTCACATTTGGCAATGTCTGCACCAATTATTTCTTCTTATTGTGCGGCATCTGTATTGTGGAGTAGAATTTTCTTGAAAGAAAAATTATCATTTAAGCATTACTTGATGATCGTTTTGATTGTAGCTGGTATTGCGATTATGGGATTTTTGGATATGTAAAATAGATCGAAAATCAAAAGGGAGAAAAATAACATGATGAAATATGAAATCGAAGGCAATAATTTGCCAGTTGTCATTTGTTATCCAGAAGAAGGGCAGACACTTTGCACACAAAGCGGCGCAATGAGTTGGATGAGTCCTAATATACAGATGGAAACAAATAGTGGTGGTGGATTTAAAAAGATGCTAGGAAGACTTTTTTCTGGCGATTCTATCTTTATGAATGAATACACACCACAAGGTGGCAGCGGAATGATTGCTTTTGCAGCTTCGTTTCCGGGCTCAATCATTCCGTTTGAGATTACTCAGGGGAATGGAATTATCGTTCAAAAATCAGGATTTTTAGCGATGGAAAAAGGACTTGAGTTATCCTTATATTTTCAAAAATCCTTAGGAAGTGGTTTCTTCGGCGGTGAAGGCTTTATCATGCAAAAGATTACAGGGGACGGCTTGGCTTTTGTTGAAATTGATGGTTATTGCAAGGAATACAATTTAAGTGTAGGAGAAAGCATCATAGTAGATACTGGCTATTTAGCAGCTATGAGTGAAACTTGTACTATGGATATTCAGACTGTGAAAGGCGTTAAAAATGTGTTCTTTGGTGGCGAGGGATTCTTTCATACTCGTATTACGGGGCCTGGAAAAGTTTATATTCAATCAATGCCAATCATCAATATGGCACAGAGATTAATACCTTATTTACCGAAACCTTCTTCGTCAAGCGGATCGGAAGGAATCAGCATTAATTTGGGTGGTAGAAATTGAGATAATTATGAACAGCGATTTTTCAAAAGGGAAAGTATGGAAAAATATTATATCGCAATCAATTCCTTTGATGATAGCCGAATTGGTTCATTTGCTCTATAACATTGTGGACCGTATCTATATTGGCCATTTAGATATTCCAAACAATATGGCGCTTACTGGGATTGGGATTACATTTCCAGTAGTTGCCCTAATAGCGGCGTTTACAGCTCTTTATGGAAGAGGTGGAACGCCACTTTTTTCGATTGCAAGAGGGGCGAAAGACGAAGAGGAAGCAGAGAAGATTATGGGTAATGCATTTACGTTGCTTGTTACCACTTCGTTGGCGTTACTCATTCTTTGTTATTGTTTTCGGAAGCCTATCTTATATTTGTTTGGTGCCAGTGATGCTTCCTATCAGTATGCAAATGAGTATTTACAAATTTATATTTTAGGTACACCGTTTGCTATGATTACTACGGGAATGAACGGATTTATTAATGCGCAGGGATTTCCGAAGATTGGAATGTTGACCACGATTTTAGGGGCAGTTCTCAATCTGATTTTAGATCCAATATTTATTTTTGGGCTAGATATGGAAGTCAAAGGAGCTGCGATTGCAACGGTCATTAGTCAGGTGGCATCTGCAGTATGGGTAATCTGTTTTTTGACGAGCAAACGGGCAATTTTGACATTGAAACGGTCTTGTTTGAAAATCGATTGGAAACGAACAAAGTCTATTATGACACTAGGCGCATCCGGATTTATTGTCCAAGGGACGAATTGTCTGGTTCAAGTGGTTTGCAATGTGACTTTGCAAAGTTACGGTGGAGATTTGTACGTAGGGATTATGACGGTTCTCAATTCTGTGAGAGAAATACTTGGTCTACCAGTTATGGGAATTACCAATGGGTCACAACCTGTACTTGGATATAATTATGGCGCGAAGAGAAATGACCGTGTGAAAGAGGGAATTCGATTTACTGCAATTATTGGAACAGCATACACGATTTTGATGTGGTTCATTGTTGTTTTATTTCCAAAGTATTTGTGTCAAATCTTTACGGCAGACCCGGCAGTTTTGGAAAATGGACCGAAGGCACTTAATATATACTTTTTTGGATTTTTCTTTATGTCGTTTCAGTTTGCAGGGCAGACGGTATTTCAAGCATTGGGAAAATCAAAGCAAGCGATTTTCTTTTCGCTACTTCGGAAGGCAATTATTGTAGTACCTCTAACGTTGTTGTTGCCGCGAATCGGTCTGGGTGTTGATGGTGTGTTTTGGGCAGAGCCAATTTCGAATGCGATTGGGGGATTCCTTTGCTTTGTCACGATGTGGTATAGCGTATATCGAAAATTATAAAAAGAGGATATCACTTTTGTGCAAGTGATATCCTTATTTTATTGCTCGCTTTTTAGTTTAATTGTTTTCCATTTTCCACTGTTATACCGCCAAAGAACTAAGCCCGAACGAATGATTTGATCTGTCGCAAGAGAGATCCAAGCACCATATAATCCCAACTTGGTAGAAACCAAAATGAATGCCAATGTTGGTCTTACAATAAGCACAGTAAGGAACGTGATGAGAGCGGTGGCTTTTGTATCACCAGCCCCGCGCAAGGCACCAGCAATAATAAATTGAGAACTTTGGAAAGGTTGCAAAAATGCCACGAATAACATAATGTAACCTCCGATTCGAATGATATCAACATCACTGTTGTAAAGTCCCACTATATTTCCACCTAAGGTACTGAATACAAGTGCCAATAATAAGGAAAAACAAAGCCCTACTTTTCGAGTGCGACTACTATATGCTTGCGCCATATCCGTTCGTCGTTTTCCAAGTGACTGTCCCATTAAAGTGGTTGCTGATACGGCAAATGCCTGACCAGTCATAAAGGACAAGGCCTGAATATTCATACACACTTGATGAGTTGCATATGCAGTGGTTCCGAGGGAAGCAACTGTTTTTGCAAATAAAATCATACCCACTCGCATTAAAAGTTGTTCCACCATCGCTGGCAAACCAATGTTTAACATATTGCCAAGCACCAACTTGTTTGGCATAAAGCCAAGTTTAAACTCTAGCTTTAAGAAACCATTACCACGTAAAATAACTCCAAATGCAATGAAGAAGGCAACAAACTGACCAATAACTGTTGCAATCGATGCACCGGCAACTCCCAGTTCTGGGAAACCAAGATTTCCATAGATTAATATCCAGTTAAATATGACATTTACAACATTTGCAATTAAGTTATAAATCATACAGGTTGTAGAATCTCCAACAGCTCGCAGGGCAGCGGTAATAGTACTAGTCAATGCAAAACTAAGGAAACCAATCATTTGAATCTGTAAATAATCAGTCGCAAGTTTTGTTACCACATCTTCAGTGGAACCCATAAAGAGAACCATCGGCTTGGCAAAGAAGTATCCTAAAATAGATAGGATGATGGTTGCCACAAATGTAAATAGAAGACCTTGACGAAGCACTAAATTTGCCTGTTTTTTGTCACCAGTTCCTTTGTTTCTTGCAATTAAAGCAGTAACACCCGTGTTCATGGCGATAAATGCAGTCATAAGTAAAAATTTTGGTTGTGTGGTGAGACCCACGGCCGCTAATGCTTGTTTTCCAATTTCAGGGTTTGCCTTACCGCCCATAGAACCGACCATCATTAGGTCTGCCATAGAAGTCAATTGTGTCAGTAACAATTCGACAAAACTAGGCCAAGCAATCCGAATAATATCTCGATATAACTCTTTAGATTTCACACCTTCAGGAAGTTTTTTTGTTACTTTTAAATCTCCAGAAAGGGTATCGTCTCCAAAGGGTAATTTGTCTAATGTTGTACTTAAACGATTTTTTTCTTTCAAAGTCACTCACCTTCTTTTTATTCTAAAATTATTATAGTCTTTTCAAAGAAAAAGACAAGAGATATAATAAAAGAAAAGGAAGTGATTTTATATGATTCAAATAGAAAAATTATCTTATGGATTTCCAGAGAAAGATTTATTTCAAGATGTGACATTTTCTTTGGGGGAAGGACAACATTGTGCATTTATAGGGAGCAATGGAACCGGAAAAACGACACTGATAGATATGATGATACATCCAGAGGATTATCTTTATGATGGAAAGATAATTAAGGAATCAAACTGTAAAATTGGGCACGTGTCACAATTTTCAAATACTGAAAAAAATAATAGCATTTCTGTTTTTGTTTTCTTGAGTCAAATTTTTGTGGAAACCCAGTGCGAGATTACAAAAGTTTGTGACGAAATGGCAAATGCTGATGACCTAACAGCTGTTTATGAGAAATACCAAGTGCTTATGGATGAGTTTCAGGCAATGGATGGCGACAATTACGAAAGTAATATTCGCAAACAGTTGAAACTTGTAGGGATGGAGAAAAAAGAAAATTTAAGCATATCCCAATTAAGTGGTGGCGAATATAAACTGTTACAAGTTATCAAAGCGATGTTGGTACAACCAAATCTGCTCATTATGGATGAGCCAGATGTGTTCTTGGATTTTGGAAATTTAAATGGTCTCAGTAAGCTTATTAATTCTTATAGAGGAACGTTATTAGTTGTTACACATAATCGATATCTATTAAACCATTGTTTTGATAAAATATTGCATTTGGAAAATACGGATATACAAGAATTTGACGGAAGCTATATTGAGTACAATTTTGCCCTATTACAGAAAAAAATAGAATTAACAGAACAGGCAAAGAAAGATAAAGATGAAATTGCTCGTAATGAAGAGATTGTAAATCGTATGAGAACTGCTGCAACAAATGCAAGTATTGCGGCTCTCGGGAGAACCTTGCACGCGAGAGAAACTCATCTAGAAAGACTGCGTGCTAGACAAATCAAAGAGCCATTCTTAGCTCTGAAAATGCCGCATATACAATTGCCAGAAGTAGAGCCGGATCCAGAGAAGGTTGTGCTTAGTGTATGGGACTATGAGGTTGCTTTTGATGAATTGTTGTTGTCGGATGTATGTTTTGAATTGCACGGCAATGAAAAAGTAGCAATAGTGGGTGCGAACGGAACTGGAAAGACCACGTTACTTCGCGATATTTACAAAAAGCGACACCCATCCATTACGATTGGCGAAGATGTAAAAGTGGAGTTCCTATCTCAAATGTATGATGAGAACGAAAAGAGCACACTGTCGGGTGGCGAGCAAAACCTAATGCAAATCGAGAGAATCTGTCAGAGTGATGCGAACTTATTGTTGTTAGATGAGCCAACAAGTCACCTTGACACATATACGCAGATCGCCCTGGAAAAAGCGATTCGGGAATATCAAGGTGCAGTTCTTATGGTGTCTCATGATTTTTACAATATTGTGAACTGTGCAGATTATATTTTGTATGTAGATGATAAGTCTGTGCGACGTATGCGTATTCGTTCTTTTAGAAAGATGGTTTATGAAACTCATTTTGATAAGGAATATTTGGAACTAGAACAAAAGAAGATAGAATTAGAAATGCGAATCGAAAAGGCGCTGAAAGATTCAGATGTTAAAATGGCAAAAGATCTCTGCGAGCAATTAGGAGAAATTGTAGAAAAATTAGTTGTCTAAATCGATGTAAAGTGTTAAGATTCAAATATGTCAAAGTAAATAGAAACATGATAGGTGTCAAGAGAGAGCAATCTTGTCTTGGTGAAAAGGGAAGCAGGTGTAAGTCCTGCACGAACTCGTCGCTGTAACGGGGGAGTTTTATTTCATAATGTCACTGGATACATATCTGGGAAGACGAAATAAAATGAGGATTCCGAAGTCAGAAGACCTGCCTATGATGGTACTTGGAAGGCCACGAGTAATTGGTTAGTACTTTTCTTTTGTTGGTACGGCCTTTTTGCGTGTAAATGCAGAAAGGTCTTTTTATTTACATGAGACAAATACCAATAAAAGAAAAGAGGAGAAAAGATGAACAAGAAAAAAATCATACTGGGAACGGGAATCTTTGCTGTGCTAATTATCGCTTTAGTAGCAGTGTGGATTGCCTTCGGACAAAAGCCAGTAGAAGGAAGTAAGGAGATTACGATTGAGGTTGTAAATTCACAACAAGAATCAAAAGTCTACGAACTTAAAACAGATGCGAAGTATCTGCAAGAAGCGATGGATGAAGCGAAAGAGGATGGACTTAGCTATACCTGCGAAAATGGCATGGTGCTCAAAGTAAATGGCGAGCGTGCAGACTTTAACAAAGATGGAGCTTATTGGGGATTCTTTGTTAATGACGACTATGCGCAATATGGCATTGCAGAGCAACCAGTAGAAGATGGAGATGCATTTAAGATTGAATACACAAAAGCGCAATAAGATTAAATTAGCGGCAATTGATATAACTACAATAGCTTTGATGGTAGCAATTATAGAAGTATGCAAAGTGACATTGGCACAGATTCCAAACGTTGAACTTACCAGCTTTTGGATTATTATGTTTACCCTATATTTTGGCAAACGGATTTTTTATGTAATACCAGTATTTGTTCTAATTGAAGGCGCTATCTGGGGATTTAACATATGGTGGATTATGTATCTGTATGCGTGGCCAATATTAGCAATTGTTGTTCTGTTATTAAAAAGAATGAAAACAGCATTTGACTGGGCAATTGTTTCTGGTGTGTTTGGACTATTGTTTGGTTTTTTGTGTGCCATTCCTTACATTTTTATCAGTGGAATCCAAGGCGCTTTTACTTGGTGGATTGCAGGTATCCCTTGGGATTTAGTGCATGGAGTCGCAAACTTTGTAATTATGCTTGTGCTTTATGAGCCAATAAGACGTGTGATGAGAAAATTAAATATGTAAATAGTAAGAACCTTTCGGAAATCTTTCGGATTTTCAAAAGGTTCTTTTTAGATTTTGCAGATATGCTATAATTGTACATGAGAAAAATGTATCAAAAGGAGTAAACTATGGAAGAGCAATATCGCGTATTAATTGTAGAAGACGATGAGAAAATTCGAGAGGGCATTGAAATCTATTTGAAGGCTCAAAATTATAAAGTTTTGAAGGCGAAAGATGGGCTAGAAGGATTAGAAATCGTTCGAAGCGAAAAGGTTCATTTGGCAATCATTGACGTCATGATGCCACGTATGGATGGAATTCGTATGGTGATGGAACTTCGTAAAGAATATGATTTTCCGGTTATTATGCTCTCTGCAAAATCAGAAGAAGTCGACAAGATAATGGGACTTAATATGGGAGCCGATGATTATGTCACAAAGCCGTTTCAACCACTCGAACTTTTGGCAAGAGTAAATTCACAATTGCGCAGATATACTCGTTTCCAAGGCATAAGTAAAGATAATAAATTACTGCAAGAAACAATTTATACCATTGGCGGATTAGAACTCAATGAAGAACGTGTGGAAGTTCGTGTGGATGGTGAACTTGTGAAGCTTACTCCGATGGAATTTAAAATCCTACAATTGTTAATGAAATCTCCAGGTCGCGTGTTTTCACCAGAAGAAATTTATGAACGTGTCTGGGAAGAGAGAGCAATCAACACAGATACAGTTATGGTGCATGTACGACATATTCGGGAAAAGATTGAGATTAACCCGAAAGAACCAAAATACTTAAAGGTGGTGTGGGGAGTTGGATACAAAATTGAAAAAAACTAAAAGAGTAGCGGTTGTAATTATTACTTTATGCATTCTAATACCGGCATTTTTGTTGGTGGCGTGTTATCCGCAAGTATCTGATGCGATGCTTAAGAAACGGACATATTATCAGGACAACAAAGAAGACGGGGAATGGGTTGTTGACAGTAAGTTTATCAATTATGCTATGGAGACAAGCTATTATGTATACGGAAAACTATTAGCGGAAGCATCTCCAAGTACAGTGGTGGATTTTTCTGTACTAGACAAATATGGTTGGATTTCTGATTATTCTATCTTAGTAGGGCAGGGTGTCAAATATAAGGCGGAGTATGTTCAAGACGGAAAGACATATGTGCACGGTGAGGAAAATCTTGAGACCAGAGAGACATTTGGAGCCATAGTGTTGCAATTTGATGCATCTGGAATTCTTCAATTGCAATGGGATCAAACAAAGTTTGTTGTCGAATACGATGGAGCGTCGGATGATAATTGGCGAACAACTGCTTTGAGGAGTGTCTCGCAATACGATAATAACGTGAGTGTCTATGAACGAGATTCGAAAATAGAATTTGACGAAGAACAGGTAAAACCGAAGAATTTTAAAATTACATTTGCACTATCTGAAACAAGTAGCAACTTCGTGTGGTATGAGAATTATATGTACTATATGGCTAGTATGGAGAATCTAATGGCAGAGACAGGGGCGATTTTCTTGCCACTAATTGCTGCAGTAGTTGTTTTTATTATGGCGTTTATCTTTCCGTTTGATAAGAAGGTATTGCGTTTGCCTTTTGAGGTGATTGTATGTTTGGGAATCGGAGTGTTTTTTGGGGCTTACGGAATGTATTATGCTATGGGAGAAACTTGTCTAATTACAGATTTTATGCAATTAGAATTTTTGGGAATTAAGATTGCGTCATCTGTGCAATGGGGGGCGTTGTTAGTACTAAATTTTCTTGGATGGTCAGCGTGTTTCTTTGGAGGATACGTGGTTATCTCATCTCTTCGTGAACTAGTGTTACATCCGATTGCTTATTTTAGAGAACGCATTCTATGCGTGCGTATTTTCAAGTGGTTATTTGCGAAATTAACGACCATAGATTTGAGAGGGAAATGGAAACGAACGCTCCTAAAATTGGTATTACTTCATTATGTTGTTTTGATTGTTGGTCACGGGTGTATCTGTATCGCAGGGGGATTATATAGTTCTTTCGTATATGCGGGTTCACGAGCGTTTGATGAATGGTGTCAAGGCGTCTTTGCTTTTGCGGTGTATTCAATTTTGCTTTATATCGTTTTGTATCGTCGAGGAGAAAAAATTCAACGTCAGTACAATGAAGTTTTATGTGCAACAGAAAAGATGAGTGAGGGCAACCTAAAAGTGGCGTTGGAAAATGAACTTGGCATATTCCAACCAATGGGGGAGGCTTTAAACAAGGTGCAGGAAGGTTTTTCGGAGGCGGTTATAAAAGAAGCGAAAAGTCAAAATATGAAAACAGAACTGATTACCAATGTTTCCCATGATTTAAAAACACCATTAACAGCAATCATCACCTATGTAGATTTGCTCAAAAATGGTGAGGTTTCTGAAGAAGAACGACAAGATTATATTCAAATTTTGGACCAAAAATCACAACGATTAAAGGTTTTGATTGAGGATTTATTTGAAGTTAGTAAAGCGCAATCAGGCAATGTAAAATTGAATTTTATGGAAGTGGATGTTGTCAACTTGATGAAGCAAGTAAAATCCGAGATGGAAGATCGAATTGAGAATAGCAATTTGATATTCCGATGGAATTTACCAGATGAAAAAATTCTCTTGTCACTGGATGGACAGAGGACATATCGAGTGTTTGAAAATCTTCTCAATAATATCTTAAAATATGCGATGCCTGCGTCACGTGTGTATATTGATATATCTAATTTGACAGATGAAGTAAGGATTGTTTTTAGAAATGTTTCGGCAAAGGAGTTGTATTGCGATGGAGAGTATTTAACAGAAAGATTTGTCAGAGGCGATGAATCAAGACAATCAGAAGGAAGTGGTCTTGGGCTTGCAATTGCCAAGAGTTTCACAGAACTACAGAATGGAACGTTGAATATTGAGATAGATGGGGACTTATTTAAAGTAATTCTCATTTGGAATAAGTAAAGTTTTAGGTGCGAGAAATGTCGAAAGAAAGAGAATGCATTTTCTTGCACCTAAACTTTTGTCCTTTTATAATAGTCGGTAGAGGTCGATTAATGTAAGCGTAGATAGGAGGATGAGATGACGCAGCTAAATGTCGCGATTGCTGACGATAATGAGCAAATTCTGGAAATCTTAAGCGACCTGATAAACAACGACAGCGAGCTGAAGCTTGTTGGACAAGCAAATAATGGTGAAGATATGTATCAAATCATTACAAACAAACAACCAGATGTTGTTTTATTAGATTTAGTTATGCCAAAGATGGATGGGTTTCGTGTAATGGATGCGGTAGCCCGAAATAAAGAATTAAAAAATTATCCAGAATTTATAATTATTACAGCAATTGGACAGGAGAAGATTACGGAAGAGGCCTTTCGAAAAGGAGCACATTACTATATTATGAAACCATTTGACCATGAGACCGTTTTGAGTCAAATAAAAAGTACCCATATAGATATGATAAGCAGTCAGACAAAACAAAAAAGTACGACAATAAATATGAGAAATGTAAAAGAAGAGGACTTAGAAGGTCGAGTAACCAATATGATTCACGAAATTGGGATTCCGGCACATATCAAAGGGTATCATTACTTACGTGATTCAATTATTATGGCAGTGGAAGATATGGATGTGCTAAATGCCATTACCAAAATCTTATATCCAACAGTTGCGAAGAAACATCAAACAACATCCAGTCGTGTAGAGAGAGCAATTCGTCATGCGATAGAAGTTGCATGGAATCGTGGAAAAATAGATATTTTAGATGAACTTTTTGGTTATACAATTAGTCATGGAAAAGGAAACCGACAAATTCAGAATTTATTGCATTGGTTGCAGATACCATTCGCCTTGAGCAGAAATACCGATAAAAACTTGACCGAAAGTATGGTAATGATTATAATGTTATTGGACAAAATGAAAGAAACCAATATGGAGGATTATATATGAAAAAAGTATTATTTGCGGCTTCGGAGTGCGTGCCATTTATCAAGACAGGCGGGCTTGCAGATGTGGTAGGATCATTACCTAAGAATTTTGATAAAAAAGAGATTGATGTACGCGTGGTACTACCTAAATATGCGTGTATGAAGCAAGAATGGAAAGAGAAGTTAGAATACGTTACACATTTTTATATGGGGTACAATAATAAAGACCGATATGTAGGAATTTTGAAATTAGAATTAGATGAGATTACATTTTATTTTATAGACAATGAAGAGTATTTCAACGGAGATAGACCTTATTTGGGTGGTTTATGGGATATTGAAAGATTTGGATTTTTTTCAAAAGCGGTATTAAGTATTTTACCTGTGATTGATTTTAGACCAGATGTCATTCATTGTCACGACTGGCAAACAGGATTAATTCCTGTTTATTTAGACCATTTTAGATTCCAAGGAACATACTACCAAGGAATCAAGACGGTTATGACAATTCATAATTTGAAATTCCAAGGGGTTTGGGGTACAAAAGATGTACTGGAAATCGTTGGATTACCAGAATACTATTTCGCACCAGATAAATTGGAAGCATATCATGATGCAAACCTTTTAAAAGGTGGTCTTGTATATGCAGATAAAATTACAACTGTAAGCAATACTTACGCGGAGGAAATCAAGAGTCCGTTCTTTGGAGAAGGACTTGATGGATTAATGAATGCACGAAGCAATTCGCTCGTAGGTATTGTGAATGGTATTGATTACGATGAATATAATCCGGAAACAGATTCTTTGATTACAAAGAACTATTCGGTTGAAGATTTTAGAAAATTGAAAGTGAAAAACAAGGTTGCCCTTCAGGAAGAACTTGGATTAGAAAAGAATCCAAAGAAGATGATGATTGGAATCATCTCACGTCTAACTGAGCAAAAGGGATTTGATTTGGTGGCACATGTTATGGACGAAATGTGTCAAGACGATGTGCAGTTTGTTGTTCTTGGTACAGGGGATGAGAAGTACGAGAATATGTTCCGTCATTTTGCGTGGAAGTATCCAGAGAAAGTGTCAGCAAACATCTACTATTCAGAGGCAATGTCACACAAGATTTACGCTGCTTGTGATGCATTCTTAATGCCATCGTTATTTGAACCATGTGGACTTAGTCAATTGATGAGTTTGCGATTTGGAACCTTGCCAATTGTTCGTGAAACAGGTGGGCTAAAAGATACAGTAGAACCATATAACGAATACGAAAAGACAGGTACTGGTTTTAGTTTTGCAAATTATAATGCTCATGAGATGATGGGAATTGTACGTTATGCAGAAAAGATTTTCTATGACAAAAAGCGTGATTGGAATAAATTGGTTGAACGTGCAATGACAAAAGATTATTCATGGGAAACTTCTGCGAAACAATATGAAGAAATCTACAAATATTTATAAAAGTATGCCTCCTATACAAGGAGGCTACTTTGCTTAAAGGAAGAGTACAATATGAAGATAAAAGAAAAATTGCAAAGTAAGAAAGTGAATATATCATTTGAGGTGTTTCCACCAAAAACAGATGCAAAATATGGCGATGTGTTAGAAGCGGTTGATGAAATCGCGAAACTTGCACCTTCGTTTATTAGTGTGACTTATGGAGCTGGTGGAGGAACCAGCAAAAACACGGTTAAGATAGCATCGCATATTCAAAATGATTTGGGTGTGGATAGTATTGCTCATTTAACTTGCGTTTCTTCCACGAAAGACGAAGTTCGTCAAAGAATTGATGAGTTAAAGGAACAAGGAATTCAAAATATTCTTGCCCTCAGAGGAGATATCCCACAAGATGCAAGTTTTCCAATACCAAATCAATATAAATATGCCTATGAATTGATTGAGGATATTAAGATGCAAGGGGATTTTTGCGTTGGTGCAGCTTGCTATCCAGAAGGTCATGTGGAAAGCATACATAAAGAAGATGATATCAAATATCTAAAGCAGAAAGTGGATTGTGGAGTTGATTTTTTGACAACACAGATGTTCTTTGACAACTCAGTATTCTATAACTTCCTATATCGCATAAGAGAGAAAGGAATTGTTGTGCCAGTAATACCTGGAATTATGCCAGTGACAAACGGAAAACAGATTGCTCGCAGTTGTCAATTATCTGGGGCTGTATTACCGACAAGATTTCGCGCCATTGTAGACCGCTTTGGGGATAATCCTAAAGCAATGCAACAGGCAGGAATTGCATATGCTACAGATCAAATTATCGATTTGATAGCAAACGATATTACAAATATTCATGTGTATTCTATGAATAAGCCGGAAGTTGCAAAAGCGATTATGTCTAATCTTTCAGAAATCGTAAAATAGAAAGAGGAATCTGTATGGATTTGCGAACAAGAGAAGCAATTCGTTATCTTGGATATGGAAAAAACAAAGTGGATGAAAAGACTTTTGATTTGATTAAGGAATCTTTCCAAGAATTAGAAAGGATTGCAGATAAAAGAGGCGTCTATCATATTTTTGAATTGTTGATTCGGGATGAAAAAAGGTTCCAGATAGGCCCTTTGGAAATTGAAAGTAAAAGCTTGTACAACAATTTAAAAGGATGCTCTAAGGTAGCTGTTGTTGGCGCAACTTTAGGTACTGAGGTGGATCGTAAGATTCGACAATATGAGGTTGTGGATTTGCCAAGAGCGGTTGTTTTAGGAGCATGTGCGGCAGCCTATTTAGAAGATTACTGCAATGAAATGGTAAGGACTATCCAAGAAGACGTTGGCAAAGAGTATATGTTACGTCCACGCTTTAGCCCAGGATATGGAGATTTTACCATCGATTGCCAAGATGATATACTTCGTATCATAGATGCACAGAAGAAAATAGGACTCTCTTTGACAAAAGCAAAGATGATGACACCGTCCAAATCAGTTACTGCGGTAATTGGTATTTGTGACTAGAAGGAGAACAAATATGTTGCGAGATAAACTAGGAAAAGAACTATTGTTTTTTGATGGAGGGATGGGAACATTGCTTCAAAAAGAAGGAATGTGGCCAGGAGAATATCCCGAAACATGGAATATCGAAAAAGCAGACAAAATTAAAAAGATACATCAAGCATATTATCAAACTGGTAGTAGGATTTTGCTCACAAACACTTTTGGTGCAAATCGAATGAAGTATAAGAATCAACCATATACAATTGAACAGGTTGTATATGCGGCGGTGCAGAATGTGCGAAGTGTAGGGGGAGATGCATATGTGGCTTTAGACGTAGGTCCGACAGGAAAATTGTTGAAACCAATGGGGGATCTCGACTTTGAAGAAGCATACGAGACATTCAAAGAGGTTATTCTCTGTGGAATGAATGCGGGTGTGGATTTGATTCATATAGAAACGATGAGCGATACCTATGAACTCAAAGCTGCGGTTTTAGCTGCGAAAGAAAATACCAATCTACCAGTGTTTGCAACGGTTATTTTTGATGACAAAGGGAAGTTGCTGACTGGTGGCGATGTGCCGTCTGTTGTTGCTCTATTGGAAGGTTTGCGTGTAGATGCTCTTGGCATTAATTGTGGCATGGGTCCAGAACAGATGATACCAATCGTGCAGGAATTAAGGGCATACACATCTCTTCCAATTATTGTAAAACCGAATGCAGGATTGCCGAAGCAGAAAGATGGGGAAACTTTCTATGATATTGATCCAAATGTGTTTGCGGAATATTTAAAAACACTTGTAAAGGAAGGTGCGTGTATTATCGGGGGATGTTGTGGTACAACACCAGAGCATATCAAGGCAATGGTTGAAGCGTGTCAAGGTATGGATGTTCTTTCACCTCAAATACAAAATAGAACGTTGGTGTCTTCTTATGGGCAAACGGTGGAATTAAACAGAAAGCCTGTGGTAATAGGAGAACGCATCAATCCCACGGGAAAAAGTAAATTCAAGCAAGCGCTGAAAGACCACAATATGGATTACATTCTGAAAGAAGCGGTTGCGCAACAAGATAAAGGAGCGCATATTTTAGATGTCAATGTTGGTCTTCCGGACATTGATGAAGTGTCTATGATGCGAGAGGCAGTTATGGGAATTCAAAGTATTGTGAAGTTGCCATTACAGATCGATAGTGTAAATACGAAAGCACTTGAAGCTGCGATGCGAATTTACAATGGAAAACCGATGATAAATTCTGTTAGCGGAAAGCAAGAGTCTATGGATGCAATTTTTCCATTAGTTCAGAAGTATGGTGGCGTTGTGGTAGGGCTTACATTAGATGAAGAAGGAATCCCAGAGACTGCAGATGGCCGAGTGGCGATTGCAGGCAAGATTATTAATGAGGCTAAAAAGTACGGTATTGATAAAAAGGATATTGTAATCGATGTATTGACAATGACCATTAGTTCAGAGCCAACAAGCGCTAAAACGACATTGGAGGCGCTGAAGAAAGTGCGTGATATGTATGGAGTTTGTACGGTGCTTGGTGTGTCGAATATTTCCTTTGGATTGCCAAATCGTCCAATTATTAATTCTAATTTCTATACGATGGCATTACAAAATGGGTTGAATGCAGGGATTATTAATCCATCATCCGAGAGTATGATGCAGGCATATTATTCTTATTGTGCTTTGATGGGCTATGATGCAAATTGTGAAACTTATATTGAAGTCTGTGGCCAAAAAGAGGAAGTGAAAGGCCTTACTAATATAAACCAAAAGGATTTGCGATATGCAATAGAAAAAGGGCTGAAAGAAGAAGCACAAGTGATTGCACAGGATTTGGTGCAACAGAAACAACCATTAGAAATTATTCAAGAGCATCTAATTCCGGCTTTAGATATGGTTGGAAAAGGATTTGAAAAAGGTACCGTTTTTCTTCCGCAATTATTGATGAGTGCTGAAGCCGCGAAAGAAGCGTTTGAAGTGTTGAAATTACAAATGAACGTGGAAGAACAGACGGAAATGAAACGAGAAAAAATCATTCTTGCAACGGTTAAGGGTGATATTCATGACATTGGAAAAAATATTGTAAAAGTGCTCTTGGAAAATTATAATTTTGATGTCATCGATTTAGGAAAAGATGTTGCTCCGGAAAAGATTGTTGAAACCGCTAAGTCACAAGAGGCGAAACTTGTAGGGTTAAGTGCACTTATGACCACTACGGTAGTCAGCATGGAAGAAACAATTCGTCAATTAAGAGAAGAACTCCCAATGTGTAAAATTATGGTTGGTGGAGCAGTGATGAATGCAGAGTATGCAAATATGATATGTGCAGATTTCTATGGGAAGGATGCAATGCAAAGTGTATATTATGCACAGAAAGTGTTTGCAGGAGAATAGAACTTGTGTTAAAATATTTTGAAGTGTTTTATTATAAGCATTTTATATGGAGGTATATATGACGTTTCTATCAGTTTTGTTTGAAACAATAGTCAAGATGGTGATTATCGGTGCGGTAGGATTCGGTGGCATCTGTCTTGGCAGATACTTACGCAAGAAAAAAGATGAAAAGGATGAAAGATAATATGAAACAATATGGAGTAAACGAACTTCGAAAAATGTTTTTAGAGTTCTTTGAGAGTAAAGAACATCTTGCAATGAAAAGTTTTTCATTGGTTCCACATAATGATAAAAGTTTATTATTAATCAACTCTGGAATGGCACCATTAAAACCATATTTTACAGGTGCAGAGATTCCGCCAAGAAAGAGAGTGACCACTTGCCAAAAATGTATCCGTACAGGAGACATCGAGAATGTTGGAAAGACGGCAAGACATGGGACTTTCTTTGAAATGCTTGGAAACTTTTCTTTTGGAGATTATTTTAAAAGAGAAGCCATTGCATGGTCTTGGGAATTCTTGACAGAAGTTGTTGGATTAGATGCAGATCGTCTATATCCATCTGTGTATGTGGATGATCAAGAAGCATTTGATATTTGGAACAAAGAGATGGGGATTGCGCCAGAGAGAATCTTTAAGTTTGGAAAAGCGGATAACTTCTGGGAACACGGCGCAGGTCCTTGTGGTCCATGTTCAGAAATCTATTATGACCGCGGTGAAAAATATGGCTGCGGAAAACCAGACTGTAAAGTTGGATGCGAATGTGACAGATATATGGAAATCTGGAATAACGTATTTACACAGTTTGATAATGATGGCAATGGAAATTATGAAGAATTAAGCCAAAAGAACATTGATACAGGTATGGGACTTGAACGTCTTGCATCTGTGGTTCAAGATGTGGATTCTATTTTTGATGTTGATACAATCAAAGCGCTTAGAGATAAGGTTTGTGAATTTGCGAATGTAACATATAAGACAGATGAGAACAAAGACGTTTCGATTCGTTTGATTACTGACCATATCCGTTCTGCTACATTTATGATTTCAGATGGTATTATGCCTACGAACGAGGGACGTGGATATGTGCTTCGTCGTTTGATTCGTCGTGCAGCACGTCATGGACGTCTTCTTGGGATTGATGGAAAGTTCTTGGCGAAATTAAGCGAAAGTGTGATTGAAGGTTCTAAGGATGGATATCCAGAATTAGATGAAAAGAGAGATTTCATTTTTAAAGTATTGACACAAGAAGAAGATAAATTTAATAAAACAATCGATCAAGGTCTTAGCATTCTTGCGACAATGCAGGAAGAATTGAAAGCAGCTGGACAAAATATGTTGTCTGGAGAAAATGCATTCAAATTGTATGATACTTATGGATTCCCATTAGATTTAACAAAAGAAATCCTAGAGGAAACTGGATATAGTATTGATGAAGTTGGATTTAAAGCAGCTATGGAAGAACAGCGTGTGAAAGCACGTACTGCTCGTGCAGTTACCAACTATATGGGCGCTGATGCAACTGTTTATGATGAGATCGATGCTTCGGTAACATCTACATTTGTGGGTTATGATAACATTTCATGTACTTCGGAGATTACAGTTCTAACAACAGAGACAGAATTAGTAGAAGCAATTTCTGATGGAGAGACAGGTACAATCTTTGTGAAAGAGACTCCATTCTATGCAACAATGGGTGGACAACAAGGTGATAAGGGTATCATTAAGCTCGGCGATGCAGAATTTGAGGTGTCAGATACCATCAAGTTGTTAGGTGGTAAAGTTGGACATGTCGGAAAAGTAACAAAAGGTATGTTCAAAGTTGGCGATGTGGTAACCCTAGAAGTTTCAGAAAAAGGAAGAATGAATACTTGTGCAAACCACAGTGCGACTCATTTGTTACAAAAAGCATTAAAAATGGTGCTTGGTTCACACGTAGAACAAAAAGGTTCTTTGGTAACTCCAGACCGGCTTCGTTTTGACTTTGCACATTTCTCAGCAATGACTTCAGGGGAATTGGCAAAAGTAGAAGCAATTGTGAATGAAGAGATTGCAAAAAATGAACCAGTCATCACAGAAGTTATGAATATTGAAGCTGCGAAGGCTTCGGGAGCGATGGCTCTCTTTGGTGAAAAATACGAAGAAGATGTTCGTGTGGTTTCTATGGGAGATTTCTCAAAAGAACTTTGTGGTGGTACACATGTGAAAAATACGGGAAGCATTACAACCTTTAAGATTGTATCAGAAGCGGGTGTTGCAGCAGGTGTTCGTCGTATAGAAGCTTTAACAGGAGAAGGAGTGTTTGCATATTATAAAGATGTTGAACGTACTTTGACTGAAGCAGCAAAAGTTGCAAAATCAAATCCTTCAAATCTTGTGGAGAAGATTGAACATTTGTTGGCTGAGATTAAATCTCTCAATAGTGAAATAGAGTCTATGAAGAGCAAAGCTGCAAAAGAGGCACTTGGTGATGTTATGAACCAAGTAAAAGAAGTGAAAGGAGTAAAACTTCTTGCAACTTCAGTTGAAGGTGTGGACATGAATGGTCTTCGTGACTTGGGAGATCAATTGAAAGAAAAGTTAGGCGAAGGTGTGGTTGTTCTTGCATCTTCAGCAAATGATAAAGTCAACTTAATTGCTATGGCAACTGATGGAGCAATGGCACAAGGTGCGCATGCAGGCAATTTGATTAAAGGAATCGCGGGACTTGTAGGCGGTGGCGGCGGTGGTCGTCCAAATATGGCACAGGCAGGCGGTAAGAATCCAGCAGGAATCCCAGACGCAATTGCAAAAGTTGAGGAAATTTTAGCAGAGCAAATTTAAAATTTTCCCAAGAAACAGTTGACGAATGGGAAAAATCTGTTATAATACCATATAGTGCAAAAAAAATACCCGATCAGTCGTATGATGCACAATATAGGGCTGGAGGGGAGGTTAGGTGTGAGACTATGTCAAATGTAATCGTAAAAGAAAACGAAACGTTAGATAGTGCTTTACGCAGATTCAAAAGAAACTGTGCAAAAGCTGGTATTCAACAAGAAATTCGTAAGAGAGAACATTACGAAAAACCAAGCGTAAGACGTAAAAAGAAATCAGAAGCTGCTAGAAAACGT